>JAJDOI010000138.1 GCA_022340245.1 Thiogranum sp. | reverse complement strand
TGGGACTACAAGCCGACTACGATTTGGAAGAAGCACGCAAGGCGGCTCAGAACGAACTTAAGAAGGTTGAATATGTCGCGGCGTAATACGAAGCAGTCGTTATGAAGAGCGCCGACCACCGTGCGGGAACACGGTAGCCGGACTCACCATAACCGATGTATGACTGAGCACCAGGTGGTCACTCTGTCGGAGAAAGCGTGGCTGAACTTCAGCGCCTCCTCGCGAGGCAGGTCATAGCCCCCCGTTGATTTGTTGATCTGTTCTTACGCTACCCTAAAAGGGCGAGCGGTTCACGATTTTCAGGGGGCACACCGAGCCTTTCCGGGAACCCTGGTGCGGTTCACCCACGTGCAGGGAACCTAGTGTCGGCACCATCCTATGTAGACCATATTTGCGTTTCCCGTACGTATGATATGGGTTTGTGTCAGCATTATGTTAAATAGCATAAATACCCAGGAAAGCTCGGGCTGCCTGGGTGTCGGATACTAGGGGCAGCCAGACCGCTACACCGGGCCGGTTGCAGTATTAGTAATGGCTAATATCGATCTTGGCGATATCGAACCCACCTGGTGCGGCGTATTTCTGAACCACGGCCTGATCTGGCTACCCGAGGACCTGAGCTACTCGCGGCCCGAACTCGGCGCCGAATTGCTGGATGACAAAGTAACCGAGACTCAGACTCGCACAATACAGCCGATGCAATACCCAGTAACTACGGTGCCGGCAATGTTCGATAACAACGACACAGAAAAAACAGATGGCACAAAATCAAACAATTTCCGGTGCCACCACTGACAACCAGAGCTGCACCTTACCGTCCACCACCAAACCCCGAAGAGGCGCGGGAACGTAACCAACTAAAGAAAACGCCGGCAACCGCTTAAAAGCCTGCAAACCGGTAGGCACCTACTAACTGATGACCTGGCGGATCTTGCTGAGTGATTATTACGCCCTCCCCGACTTGTGACGCGCGTCTCACGCTGTCCCCTGGCCCTGGCTTAAGATACGTTCCAGGGGGTCGAAGATTGGACGCTATAACGTCGAGTTTTCAGCCCTTTCTTCAACCACCAATTCCGGCACGGACAGACTTTATGGCAAGCACAGCAAAGTCGAGAGACATCGCGGAGGTAAACGCCCTCGGTCTGATTGGCGACGGAGAGGCCTTTAAGGAGGAGTTATGCCGGATGCTCGAGAGTGCGCAGATTTTCAGCGACTTCAGCCGCCGTGCAATTCAGACCCTGGGCGGCTATGCACGCGCCTACGCCGTGGAAAAAGACGCCACCATTTTCAGGGAAGGTCACAAGGGCAGTTTTATGTGCATCGTCATCGACGGCAGCGTCGATATCTTCAAGGAATCAGATAGCCACGAGAACAAGCGCATTACCACCATTCGCCCCGGCAAGACCATGGGGGAAATGTCCATCCTCGATGAGCTGCCGTATTCGGCTACCGCCATTGCGACGAAGAATACCAAAGTGGTGCTGATCACCAAATCAGACTTTGACAACCTGACGGAAAAGTTCCCGGATCTGGGGTTACGGGTCATGCGCAAGATTGCCAGGCTGCTCAGCCTGCGCCTGCGCCAGACCACGGGGACCCTGCTCGACTATCTTGAGTGAGGATTGGGGGCAGAGTAAAAACTCCCAAACGTATAAAGTACGTTTGCCCGGAAGTTCTTACTCTGACCCCAGGCCCCCTGGCTGCCGCACGGCGAGACCACTAAGGTTTATGCTCACCGTCAGCCATGTCTCCCTGCCCCGCCACCGGACGCGGTAAGCCGATCGACAGGCTACGCACCGCGATAAAGACTTCCCGCAGGAAGGCGATCAGACCACCGATGAGCGACACCATCGCAGCTATGAACAGGCCGCCGATGACCCCCCTGATCTCGAAACCGAAAAAATGTTCCACAAAGGCGAAGGCGATCAGCAGGCAGACGAGCAGCGCCGCCACAATGTCCAGGACTATCCCGACGTAGGCCATTCGGGCACGGCGGCCCAGCGACTGCAGCTCAGCCCGGATGGCTGGCCGCTTGCCCGGCTCACAAGTATTGAACTGGTCCTCAAGTAGCCGGCTGCGGTCAAAAATCCGGCCCAGCCGCATGGCGAAAACATTGATGAACGCTCCGATGCCGGCCAGCAGAAACACCGGGGCTACCGCGAGCTGGATGACGTGCGAGATATCGGATGTCGAGTCGAGAGCCATGAGATTGGATTGTAAGCCTGTCAGAGGGATACCTATTGTAGAGCATGTGGGGTCAGAGTAAGAACGCCGGGACCTCTAAAGCACTTTTACCAGGAAGTTTTTACTCTGACCCCGATCCTCGTTAGACCTGGATCTATTCATCGGGATCAAGGGATTCGATCTGCCCGAAGAAACGTGTAAGCTTGCGGTCCCAACGCCAGGCGATTGTTTTCGCCATCAGTAACATAACCAAGGAGACGGAAACATGATGAGACGACTTATCGGCCTGCTGGCCCTGACGACACTGGTCTGGCAACCGGCGATGGCAGGCGGAACCCCGGATACGCTCGCAAAGATCAAGAGCAGCAAGACCATCACCATTGCGCATGCCGCTGCCAGCGCGCCCTTCAGCTTCACCAAGGACGGCGAACCCACCGGCTACTCCATCGACCTTTGCCAGGAAATCGTGACAAGTCTGGAAAAGCAACTTGGCATTGAAGACATCAAGATAAAATGGCGGGTCGGCAATACCCCTGAGCGTCTGAGCATGGTGGAAAACGGAGACGCGGATATCGATTGCGGCACGACCTCCATTACCCTGGGGCGCCAGGAAAAAGTCGATTTCAGCAACCCGGTCTTCGTGGAATCCGGTGGGGTGCTGGTGCTCGCAGACTCCGGCATTCAGGGACTGGTCAGTCTCGCGGACAAAAAGGTGGCAGTCATGTCCGGCACCACCACCGAGCAGCGCCTGGTTAAAGCGCTGGAACACAAGCACGTCAAGGCGGAGCTGGTGGAGATCAAGGATACCAAAGCGGGAATGGCAGCCCTGGAATCCGGAAAAGCCGACGCCTATGCCGGCGACCGACTGGTTCTGATCGGCCAGGTCACCGAATCCAAGGATCCGAGCCGTTACGCGATGTTGAAGGAAATGTTTTCCGTGGACCCCTACGGTTTCGCCCTGCCCCGCGGTGACGCCGATTTTCGCCTGGCGGTCAATCGCGCGCTTGCCGGCGTCTACCGTGGTGCGGCACTGGAACAGATTTTCGTGCGCTGGTTCGGTCCGGACGTGCAACCCTCGGAAGTACTGCAGGCCGTTTATCTGATTAACGCTTATCCTGATTGAGCGCAGACAAACAACAATGACTATTTGGGGTCAGGGTAAAAATATCCGGGATATCTAAGTACTTTTGCTCGGAAGTTTTTATGCTGACCCCAACCCTCGGGGCAACTATTGGATTGAATGGCGCAGTTTAATGTTAGCATTGGCCATCGATAACGTTATCAACGGTTAAAAACGTTAAGGAACCTGAATGTCTTATTCGCCGGAAAACCTCGCTGAACTAGATGTGCTGATGCTTTTTGATCTCGCAAATAGCCTGGAAGGTATAAAGATTCACAAGACTGCGGAGCCTGCGGTAATCGATGCGGCGCAACGTCTGTTTGACGGGGGCTTTATTACACAGGTTGACGGGGGGTATCTAACGCCACTAGGTCGCGAGGCCGCCGATTTTGCGCAGTCTCTGTTTACAATGTTGAATGCCCATCCCAAAGAGCCAGAATAATTATGGGGTACTTGGGGTCAGAGTAAAAACTCCGGGACGTCTCGCGACGTCTAAAGTATTTTTTCTCAGAAGTTTTTACTCTGCCCCCAACCCTCCCTGCCAGCACGGGCACGGGTGGACTAATTGCTGCAGGCGGCTGTCACAGCTAACTTTGGGGAACTGCTGCCAGGTGGAACGCACTGGCACAAAACCGGAACAGCGGAGCGGCGCTTATGTTGAAACAATCACGAAATCTATTGGTGTCGGTCCTGTGTATCATCGGACTGCAGGGGGCGCCGCAAGTCCAGGCCGAGTCGCTCGCCAAGTCTCGCGCCACCGCCGGCCAGTTGCTCGACAACATCGATCAGGCCACCTGGCTTACCGAAGGCGACGGCAAGCACATTGTGTACATCTTTTTCGATCCCGACTGTCCTTACTGCCACAAGCTGTACGAATCCCTGCGGCCGCTGATCGGCGAGATGGCGCTGCAATTGCGGTGGATCCCGGTGGGCATGCTGGCCGCGACCAGTCCGGGCAAGGCGGCGGCGATTCTGCAGGCCGCCAATCCGCTCGACGCTTTTCACAAAAACGAAGACAACTTCAACTTCAGTGACAGCGGCCCCGGTGGCGCTATCGCGCCGGCCGCCAACATGACGGACAAGACCAGGCTGGATCTGGCCGCGAATCTGTCCGTGCTGCAGGAGCAGAATCTTTTTGCAGTACCGGTGGCCGTGTTCCAGGCCAGCGATGGACAGGGATTCATGTTCCAGGGCGCCCCGCCGGACAAGACCTTGAGGCAATTGCTGCAATACGTGCAGTGAGCGTAATTGGACGCCCATGGCCGGTAAACGCGGCTGTTCACGCCCTGTTTTTGTGAGCCCTGTCACATCCCTGCCACATAAGCATAAATGTACGCTGCCATCTGCAGCTACAATCCCCAGTAGCCCGTAATGCGGTCACCCTGTGGCAACGGTGGAGACATCAACCATGCAGACAACGTTAGTCATAAACTCAAAAGGCGGTAGCGGTAAGACCACCATAACGACCAACATCGCGAGTTATTTTGCCAGCAGAAACCACAAAACCGCGATTATGGACTACGATCCCCAGGGATCGAGTCTGCACTGGTTGAAAATGCGCTCGAACAGTGCAAACCCGATCCACGCCGCCAATGCCGCTACCCAGAAAGGCAGACTGATCCGCAGCCTGCAAATGTATGTTCCGGAAAACACCGAACAGCTGGTCATCGATGCGCCTGCCGGCGCGGAAGGCGTGCTGTTGCAGGAGATGGTGAGAAAAGCGGATTTCATTCTCATTCCCGTCGCACCCTCCAATATCGACGTACACGCGACTGCGGATTTCATCAAGGATCTGTTGCTCAAGGGCGGCATCCGCTCGCAGGCGACAAAGGTTGCCGTGGTTGCCAACCGGGTACGCAGAAGCATGCCGGTTTATGAGCCCTTGGAACGCTTTTTACGGGTACTGAGCCTGCCCTTCCTGACCAGGATTTCCGACTCCGACCAGTACATTCTGGCGGCCGAACAGGGAACAGGTGTTTTCGAAATGGACGAAACCGATGTCGCTGCGGAACGAAAAGAATTCGAGCCGATCATAAACTGGCTGAATCCGGGCGCGGATCAGCAGCCAGCCAGACCACTCAATGTTGTAAACTTCGGTCGTTTCCGAATGGGGGCATGAGTCGACTCGAGGGCTGCCACACTGCGCAATCCTCTCCCCCTTCATCCCCCCCGGTTCCTGCCTCGATTCCACTGGCGCCCATTCCTTGTCAGCCTCCCGGGCGACCACCGCCTGATTCCCGTTAAGGGATCCCTGCCGGCTTTAAATTTTCGGTAGTTCGAACTGCCGATTGCGTTTATATTTCCTGCCGAGTCGAATGTTACTCGGGATGCCGTATATGGCTTCGTCCAGTGCAATGAAAAAAACTTCTAAGCTGTTGCGGTTGCTGCTGCCCGGCCTGGTGTTTGCCGGGATGGTAAGCCCCTGCCGGGCTCTGGAGCCCGAACCCAGAAAATGGAATCACCTGCCTACGGGAACCAATTTTGTCGGCGTGGGCTATGCGCGTACCTCGGCCGATATCGCCTTCGATCCCACCCTCCGGGCCGAAGACGTCAAGATGGACATGGATACCTGGGCAGGACAATACATCCGTACCTTTGACCTGTTCGACAAATCGGCACGCATCGATCTTACCCAGGCACACCTGAACGCGGAATGGAAGGGTTTGCTGCGCGGCACTCCTGCATCGACGGCCAGAAACGGCTGGGCGGATAGCTTTGTCCGACTGGCTGTGACCCTCTATGGCGCACCGCCGCTGAGTGGCAAACAATATGCGGCCTACCGGGCAAAGATGAACGTCGAAACCATCGTCGGCGTTGGTCTGGCAGTGCGCCTGCCGACCGGGCAGTACATGGACGACAAGCTGATCAATCTCGGCGACAACCGTTTTGCTTTCCGGCCCCAGGTGGGTGTCCTGCATACGCGCAACCACTGGACTGTGGAAGGCACCGCTGAAGTTGCGTTCTTTACGGATAATGATGATTTCTTCAATGGCAGCAAGCTGGAACAGGAGCCGCTGTATATTCTCTATGGCAACCTAAGCTATAATTTCAGGCCGGGGCAATGGCTGAGCGCCGGTGTTGGCTATGACTATGGCGGAGAACACACCGTCGACAATGTCGACAAAAATGATCGAATGCAGGATATCGGCTGGGCGCTGACCTATGCTCACCCGATCAATCGCCAGTCCGGAATCAAGATAAAGTATGTTGGCACCCGCACACAGGAATCGACCGGTTCCGATTCCGATACCGTGTTGGCAACGCTGTCCTTTGCGTGGTGACGGCGACGATCGTTGCTGCGCTCCATTATCGTTATGTTTTCCAGGAGGTGTTAAATGAACAAGCTGTTCCGTATTCTCCCCGTCATTGCCATGATGACGATCACGCCTGTACACGCCCAGGATGGCAGTGGCAATCCAGTGGACGCGCTGGCGCAGGATCTCAATCTTAGTGGTGCTCAGATTGAGAAGATGCAACTCATCTTTGAACGATTCGCGGAGAAACAGTCGCTGGTCCCGACGCCGGGGCAGGTCCTGCTTGACAACAAGGACATGCTTCGTGAAGTCCTGACCAGCAAAGAGTTTGAACGGCAGAAAGCCGAGCACCTGGTCGATAAAGTGACTGCGATTATACAAATGGCTACAGTGAACCGCCTGGAATTGCGGCACGATTTGTATCAGCAGCTTACGCCTGACCAACAGCAACAGTACATAAGCATGGTACAGGCGAAGGTAGCTGATTTATTGCAATAGCGTTACAGCCAAATGATCGGGAGTCTGTCAGGCGTGACAGACTCCCGTGCGTTAGCCGCGGGTCCGGTAATATTGCGGAAGGTAACTACTTTATATTGCACTGCTTCTTGATTTCGGCGATTTTCGCGTCAAGCTTCCTGTTGTATTCGCCGGTGCCGATCTCGAGGCTCTCTTTCTCACTCCCCCCGAATATGTGCGCCACTGCTCCTATGGGAACAATCGAGCCGGCGCCGTCTTCAATTTCCTGGGACGTGCGGGCTTTCTCGCTGGTCAGGGTTTTGATATCAGCCGCCGCGGTGCTGCAGTCGACCGATTTGGCCAGGTTCGCCTGTACCTGTTTCTCCGGCGCCGGAGCCTGTGCTGAGCAGCCGGCTACCAGCGCGAGCAGCATAAGAATGGATGTTAAGTTTTTCATTGATCATCTCCAGATGTTGATTCGAACAACCCTCAGGGTCGGGCCGTCGGCTTCAGCCAGTGGCCAAGCCGGCCCTCGACAATAGTCTCATAAGTCGCCGCCGGCGGTCTGCAGATTATAGTCGAACCAGACCGACAGTTGCTGCACCTTTCCTATTCATATCTTGCCGCCTCCCAGGCATGCATCGCGTGTTTCCTTGTTTCTCCCCAGTGATAGCCGCCAAGTTCGCCGTTTCGCCTGATAACGCGGTGACAGGGGATCAGGAAAGCAACCGGGTTCTGACCGACTGCAAGGCCCACCGCGCGGGCCGTGCGCGGACGACCGATGGCCGTTGCCACCCGGGAATAGCTCACTATTTGTCCTGCCGGTATCTGCAACAGGGCTTTCCAGACGTTGATCTGGAAGTTGGTCCCGGCAACATACAGGGACAATGGGCGATCCGGTTTCGCCTGACCGTCGAATATCGTGTCAATGAGGCGCAGCGTCCGCTGGTGGTTTTCACACAGCCGGGCGCGCGGCCACCTGGCCGATAGATCCGCCAGGTGCTTATCGACACCCGTATCATCCAGGAAGCCAAGTTGGCAGATGCCCCTGGGGGTCACGCCGATAAAGGCCTCGCCAAACGGTGTGTCGTGCACCGCATACTCGATGGTCATGCCCTCCCCGCGCCGTTTGAACTCGCCCGGCGTGAGCGCCTCCAGTTGAACAAAATGGTCATACAGGCGCGAGCCGCTGCTCAAGCCGAGCGCGTCGGAAACCTCCAGCAAGGGACGCGGCTCGCTCAGCAACTGTTTGGCTCTTTCCAGCGTCAATACCTGCAGAAACCGTTTGGGGGTGACGCCTGCCCAACGACAGAACAGTCGCTGGAAGTGGAATGCACTCAAATGGACATGCGCCGCAATCTCATTCAGCGTCGGCTGATGGTTAACCCGGTCGCTAATGAATGATATCGCCGTGGCGATGCGCTCATAGTCGGAAATCGGGGTGCGTTCGGTTGCCATCTGTGAACAGATTATGCCGGTGTGAGGGCATTTCCAACCCGGATCTTGCTGTCCGGGATAAAGATACAGGTTCCGGCTGGTTACTGGCGGACAGTCGGGTTATGCTTCGCACCAGTTCGGCCTGTGACCCCCGGGAGCCTGTGCCGGCGTTAATCGGCGCATGCACGTCGCCGTGCATGCGGCTGGCCATGGTCAGTACCGGAACCCCGTTTTGCGAAGGAGCACCTGGTGTACAGATTCGGATCACTTATTGTCTTGCTGGCCGCGGCGCTGGCCGGTTGTCAGACCGCTAAAGACCAACCTGCAGCGGCGCCACACAGCGTCACCCCGGATTCGACCTTCACAGTGGTGAAGGATTTCCTCATACCGTCGGGTGACAGCGCCGTGGATTTCCAGGACGCCGGGCTCTACCCGCAGGGCAGGATTCAGCCCAACGATCCGTTTTGCCGGTTGTCCACGGGCGCTGCAACGGCTGGCGGTGAGGTGATCCGCAAGGGGAAGTTCACGGTCAGCAGCGTGGAATACAATGAAAAAGCGGCAGGACCGGGCAACATAGACGTCTCGGTTACCGAAATCCACCTTCGAGAGGGGGCTTCCGGGAAGTCTTACCGCCTGGACTGTATGCTGCCCCTGCTGGCCTACGGCGCGCGCTTTGTCACAATTACCGAGATCCAGGGCGCAGTCGGCGGGTACATGGACCTGCAGGTCGCACCCTGAGCCACTGTGTCGCCGGCAGCGGTACTGACCAGAGGCCCCGTTCCGCCTCTTCGTCGTAGTCGATTTCGCCGGTTAAATTGCGCCGCAGCTCTTTGTCCATTTCCTTATGACAATCTCCCTCGTGTTACGTCGGTGTGGGATAGTCTCCGCCCGGTGCCCAACGGTCATCATCCTGTACTTCTAACGCGAGTGCGACTTGTGCGAGATAGCAGGCAATCATTCAGTGAGTCAGCAAGCACAGAAACCGGGGCTGTTCCCTGCCTCCCCGGTTTCTGTGCCGGACTCACGCCACCGTGCTACATGCTATCCAGTATCGCCTGTCGCCTGGCCTTGTATTCGGCGGGTGTTATATAACCGCCGGCCGCGAGCTTGTCGAGCTGATTGAGCTTCTGTTCGGGCGTCATCGAATAGGCGGCGGGCGCATGGGGCGCTACCGGCGAACGAGTGGCACCGCCCCCGCCCCCATAGGCCATGCTGGTCAGCGCCTCTGTCTGTTGCTTCTGCTCCTGCGCCTGTTGCTGCTGTCGAAAGCGCATGTCGGTTAATAAATGACCAGCCAGCAAGCCGCCGAAGGCATAGGCGGCGCTGTCGTTGCCGGCCGCCGTCGGCGTATAGGCGGACATCATGGCGCTGGCCGCAAGTATTCCGGCCGGCAATGCTCTCAAAACAATCGAGCGATGTTGCGTTGTCTTCATACTGGTTCTCTCCTGCTGTCCGGGTTAGCTGATCACTGGCAACGCTTCAAGCTGAATTGCTGCATTTGATCGCCGATGCTGGCGACGGCGCTGAACTGGTCAGGTTGCCTATCGACCGGCATTGCCCGCATGCTGTAGATCTGGTACTCGGCGAACTCCTGCAGTTCTGCGTGTATGTCCTGAAAAGAGGCCGGCGAGGTCATCATGTCCAGGACCACGACATCGTTCTCGATACGCCAGAAACCAACGGCGTCGGCTTTGCCCCGTCGGCTGTATTCGAAGGAACCGTCACCGTGCACTATCAGGTGTTCGGCATTCTTGGCATCGCACTGTCCCTGCGAATTGATCACCCATTTCCCTGTGATGTAGCCCTTATCAAGCGCTGCAACGGCTGTGCTGGACAGCAGACCCGTCATGGCTATCGTCAGCGGAATACTCAACAGGTAACTTCGTAGCATGTTTGTACCCTCCTCTACAGGGTCTCGGGGTTATTGGCATGGAGGCGAGATAACTTCGCCCCTTTACAGTGCGAACAGCGCAACTGCGGCGAGTGCATTGCCTGGTCCGGAATTTGAGTATAGGCGATATGCGGTGTGCCACAAAGCTGGATAGGGGGCTATTCCGGCCTGGGTGAAGATTTGCAGGCAGGGTTTCCCGCACGCAGCATCATCGGGACGGCGCTGAATATTGTCAAGAAATTGTGAATGTCGCTTTTGGGTCGCGCTCTGCCGCTAAGTTACCGCCGGGCGGGTTCTAACCGGTCCTTCTCAGAGGTGATCACCGAGTGGTGACGGGTTGCTGAAGCCCGGGTCATCCCCGTCCTTGATCTCCAGGATTAAGCCGTTGCCAAATATAAGGATTTTCGGAAGGTCTCCCTCCCGTCGGTAGATCCAGCGATTTTCCCGGCGAGCTGTCGGTTCGCCGCAGGTTGCCAGAACCTGTTGCTCGGTATCGCCGACGGAAACCAGATTGCCATCGCATTCCATCGGAGAGGCATGCGTGCCGGACGACCCGATGAGATACGGGACGATTGCAAAGAAAGGAAAATATGCGCGCTTCATGGCTTCAACCACACGATAGACGACGGTTAATGATAAGGGTTTCCCTTGCCAGCAACTACCAATATTGTCATTAAATACCTGACCGTGCGCGGCTGGAAAATTGCCTTGTCACGACATGCGTATTGCCCGGCTGCGCCCCGTCAGCATGGTGCGCGACCGGCGCCCTATTGGATATGAGCAACGAGAAAAAACGATATAAAAAATAGTCAAGACAAATAGTTTAGACGATTTCTCGCTTCTCACCAGGCGCCCGTCATTCAAACTTGTGCGTGAATTTCGCCTCGACGGTTTGGGTCTCCCCCGGCCGGTTTATGCGCAGCGTGATGATGTAGGGCGTTCCGGGCTGAGGCTTGACATAGTTTCCGTAGCTTCCACCCAGCAACATCGGCTCCAGCTTTATAGGAGGACTGCTCAGTCCCGGCCAATCGAACTGCATCTGGACCTTTGCACCCTTGATCGGCGTCTGACTCTTTTCGTCAAGCAGCGAGACGTTGATGTGATAGTACCCGGGCCCATGCGGAATGCCGCCATGCATGCTTCGCTCCGGAGCATCCTTCGGTAATGCGCGCACTTGCGCCGCGGGGATGTAACCCAGATAGATTCCGACGCCGTCCACGGACTGGTGATTGGGATCCATAACCGCCGCCGGACCCGGTTTCGCTGCAGCCGGCGAGGCCTTGGCGGGGATCCCGGCCGGGTTGTACATGTAGAGGATTGCGGAACGCAGCTCTGTGTCGGTGAGATTGGCCTGGCCACCCCGCGGCGGCATACCGCCGTGTCCATGGATGGCGGAACCGACCAGGTACGGAAGCCCGTTTTTCATGCGCTGCACCCAGGCTTGCAGATCGCCGATTTTCGGCGCACCACCGACACCCTCGGCATGGCATTTGGCGCACTGTGCCTTCACGACTTGCTCGCCGCTGCTCTCTGCCGCCAGATCCCTTGCGCTGGCGGGCTCGATCCAGTTGCCCCCCGACTGGTTGACCATGTAGGTGATTGCCCGCGCGATTTCGAGATCGCTGAGTTCGGGGTCGCCGCCGTGCGCGGGCATGTTGCGTATGCCCTGCAGCGCATGCGCCGTCAGGCTGGATAGGCCCTGCGAGGTGCGTCCGCTCCAGGCCTGCTGGTCGCCGATCTTCGGTGCACCGTTCACGCCTGCGACATGGCACGCGGCACAGACCGTGTCGACCACCTGTTTGCCGCTGGGCTCGTCGCCCTGCGCGCGCGCGGGCGACCACACCATGGACATCGCGAGCGCGATGAAAAGCAACCCCGCTTTGGGTCTGTCTGTCCGGAATACGTTTGGCAGGCCTTCGATTCGCAAGTCCGATTTCATGGTGTCACCCCCGACTGGGCGGACACCCTGGACGATGCCGCCATATTGTTCCCCTACCGAAAGGATAGAAGGCATTTACCAAAAGTCCACACTCTTCGAACAGGCATTTAGCTGGCCTCCCAAACTGAGCACACATCGACAAATTGATCTGCATCAAGAACAGGGAACCGAGAGCGGATCCGAACAAAACGGTTGAGGTCGGCAAACGAAATGTTGCTATCATTGGATTAAACTGGAGAAGTGTTTTCTCCGGCAGCAGGAGGCTGCGAAAAATGCAGGGAAGTCGCTGAGCCACACCAATGAGCAATGAACCCGCCACAGCGTCGTCAAAACACCTCGCCGACTCGGACCTGGCGCACAGGTCGCGCTTCTCCGGCCTGGTTTACCTGATTCTGTTCGGCGTCATTATCCTATCCACACCCTATGCACACGACTACACCGCCCTGGCGGCATTCGTCAGTACTGTGATCGTAGTGTCCGCGGTGGCGCGATCCTGGCTGATTTTCAGATTTGGCAAACTTTACCCGTCCAGTCCGGACAGCTGGCTTATGCGGTTCAACCTGTCTACCTTGTTGCTTGCAGGTACCTGGGGGTTGTTCTGTGCGCACGCCGTACTTCGTTACGGACTGGGGTGGACGGCTATGCTGGCGCTACTGAGTACGGCGGGAATTTCTGCGGGTGCCATCACGACGCTTTCCGGCCACAGATGGCTCGTTATCGCGTTCCTTTCGCTGCTGCTGTTGCCGCCGACGGCGGCGGCAACATTCCTGCGTAGCACAGAATCCTACGCGATTACGATCATGTTTCTGACTTATTTTGCGTTCATGTTTGGTGTCGCCAGGCGCATCAACAGCGAATACTGGCGGGCTCTGGACAATGCGGTGCTGCTGGACCGGCGCGCCCACGAGCTTGAGGCGAGCAACGAGGAGCTGGAGTCCTACAGCTACTCGATCGCACACGATCTCCGTGCACCACTGCGCTCTATCATCGGCTTCAGCCAGATTCTGAGGGCGGACCTCAGCGAGCAACTGGCCCCCAGCCAGAAGGGTGATCTGGAGCGCGTTATCAGTGCCGGGGTGCATATGGCCGAGCTTATCGACGATATCCTGGAATTGTCGCGCATTACCCGGCGCAATCTCGGCCACGCTGAAATCGATCTTAGCGGGCTGGTACAGGGGCAGGCAACCTTGCTCAAGGAAAACGACCCGGAGCGCGCGGTGGATGTTAAAGTCCAGCCGGGGCTGCGGGTCGAGGGTGACGCCCGCCTGTTAAGCGTTGCGCTGCAGAATCTGCTGGACAACGCCTGGAAATTCACCCGCAACAAGGAGCACGCTGAAATCGCTTTCAAGGCCCTCAACCGGGATAACGAAACCGTCTATTGTCTGTGTGACAACGGCGTGGGGTTCGACATGGCGTACGCCGGGAAGCTGTTCAAGCCGTTTGACCGGCTGCACACCCACGGGGAGTTTCCCGGTACGGGCATCGGGCTGGCCACGGTCAAGCGGATCATCCTGCGTCACGGTGGCCGAATATGGGCGAAGTCCGTCCCGGGCGAAGGCGCCTGCTTTTATTTCACACTCAAATGACGGCCCGGTGAAAACGGGTATGCAAACGCATTAGTATCGCCGTTATGAGTGCCCCACTTTCCGATGCCGCGGCGGATGCCCGGCGCCTGCGCCGCAGCTTTGCGGCATCGCTCGGTTTTACAGCGGTGCTGTGGCTGATCGAGCTGGTGGAACTCGGCCTGCACCTGGATTTTACCCGGTACGGTGTCTACCCCCGAACGCTGCATGGGTTCAGCGGGATATTGCTGGCACCGCTGATCCACGGTTCCCTGGCCCACGTGTTCTCCAACACCCTGCCCATTATTATTCTCGGCACCGCGCTGCTCTACGGTTATCCACGCGCGGCGCGCCTGGTGCTACCGGTGCTGTATTTCGGCACCGGCATCGGCGTGTGGCTGTTTGGCCGGAGTGCCTGGCACATCGGCGCCAGCGGCCTGATTTTCGGCATGATGTTTTTTGTCGCCACCATCGGCGTGTTGCGCTGGGATACCCGTTCCATCGCCCTGGCGATGGTGGTCTTCCTGCTCTATGGCGGCATGGTCTGGGGAGTTTTGCCCGGCGATCCCTCGGTGTCCTTCGAATCGCACCTGGCCGGCGCCCTGCTGGGCGTCGCGCTGGCGGTGTGGTTGAAAAACCGCGATCCGGCCCCGCCGCCAAAGCGCTATAGCTGGGAGGACGAGGAAGAGGTTTCCGACGAAGAAGTCTCCGAACACGACGAAACCCTGTAGCCTGCCACCGGTGGCGACCGACCGGCCGTAACAACTGCGGCTGGCTTGCCCCTGTGAGCGTGCCTCTACAGCCAGTCGGTCAGTTTGATACCCACCCCCAGCTTGTTGACCGTGTGATTGTAGTCGATGAGGCTTTCCCCGTAGCCATAGAAGTACTGAACGTAACCGCGCAACTGTCCATGCACCGGGAATCCCCAGTCGAGCTGCAGCGCGCCGCGGTAGTCGTCTTTCAGGGTGTTGCGGAAAAACAGGCCGATGTTCTGCTTGTTGCGGTTATACACGCCCTGAAATTCGAAGTGGCCAAGGTAATCCTCGATGTCAGGATTATCATCGTTGGACGCGGCTTCCTGAATGCGCAGCCAGGGTTTCAGCCCGAAATAGAAGTGACCCCGCTCGAAAATGAGGTTGGCGTATACCCGGTTCCAGCTGCGCGACAGGTCGCCGCTTTTACCGTTGGACTGATGCACAAAACCCGCCTGAACCAGTCTGTTGGTCAGGCCGAACAGTTTCCACTTGGTTCTGTGGGACAGCCACAGTTCGGGCTCATGGTCGGTCTCGCGGAAAGGCGAGGAATTGTTACGATCGAACACCTGCCAGAAGGAACGGTTGGTATAGGCGGCAAACAGGTGGGTCTTGGTATTGAAGATATTTCGCCACACCGGAAACTTGATGCTGACCTGGAAATCCACCTCCTCCGCTTTGTAGGTCTCCCCCTGGCCGGGTTGTTGCCCCGCTTCGGGATCCTGGTAGTTCTTGAAATTGTAGGAAGCAATGATGTAATTGGGCTTGTGAGGGGTCATGACGAAGGGCACGACCCCGGTGGCGCCTTCCACCGCCAGCCGGCGGTCGATGGCTGACTCCGGCGCCTCGGGGGCGGCCGCCTGCGGTTCTACGGGGGCCGCGGCTTCCTGTCCTGCCTTGCAGGTTTCCCGTATCTCGGCGACGGTCACATCATCGGCGGCGTTTTTGATCAACTCCAGCACGCATGCATCGAAGTCGCCTGTCTGTGCGCTCACGGCGGACGCGTGCATGGCCAGCAGGCAGCAAAGTGAGAGCGCCCGGCGAGCACCATGACCGGTGGTGTTTTTCCTGTCCATTCTCGAAAGTCCGCTCGTTGTCCCGGTGTGTATTGTACAGGCTGCGATCGTGGCGCGCCTGTTCGAGCTATGCTGGAAGTCTGTGTCCGGATTGTGTATGTATAGTCAGCATGGAGTGTATTCGCGCTGCGATCGTCGTGTGCTCGTGGGTTGGCTGCCTGGCCTGCTCAATGGCGAGCGCCTCGCCCGTGCATCAGCCATTCTTCAGCTGTACCGACTATCACTGTGACACCGGCCGGATGGTGACCCTCACCGACAGCCAGTGGCGCGAGGTGCGGGATATTTTTGCCATCGACACCTCACCATCTCAGGAACGAGAAGAAATCCGCCGGGCGATTGCGCTGCTCGAACAGAAAGTGGGCGCAATTACCGGCACCTGGCGCGACCTCGGGGGCAATGTCGCCGGCGCCGGAGAGCCCGGCCAGCTGGATTGTATTTCGGAGTCGAAAAACACCACCACCTACCTGCAACTGATGTCTGAAGACGGCCTGCTCAAATGGCATGCGGTCGAGCCGCGCGAGGTTCGTCACCCGTTTATTTTCGACGTGCACTGGTCCGCGGTGATCCGCGACCGCACTGACGGAAAACGCTTCGTGGTCGACTCCTGGTTTCTGGATAACGGCCAACGGCCCTATGTCCAACCGCTGGAGGACTGGCTGGATGGAAGGCATTTCGACGCCGAATGAGACGCCGGTGCTGCTTGCCGGACCCGGTGTCGGGCGGTTTCCGCAGCGCTGGCCGGGTGAAACCGGGCGCAAAGTGGTATATGCTTTGTAGCGTTAAACTACTTTGAATATAGAGGTTTTTCTCAATGGATATACCAGAACGAGACGGCGACGGTTACCTGGTCGATATGGGTGGCTGGACGCCGGAGATCGGCCGGGCGATGGCCGAAGCCGACGGCGTGGAGCTCGACGATGTCAAATGGCAGCAGATTCTCAAGGCGCGGGAGTACTACGACGAGCACGCCGTGGTGCCGCCCATTCGCAAGTTTGCCAAGTATATCGGTGAAGACCAGAAAGCCATATTCAAGATGTGGATGAGCGGCCCGATGAAACCGATCACCAAGTACGGCGGTCTGCCCAAGCCGACCGGTTGCGTCTGAACCGCGCCCGCCTTCGCTGACCTGGATGTAACCCGGTCGAAAACCACGCCTTACGGGTGTCGGTAATCGTTTCCTCGCGCCTCATCGCTCTGATCCTGGCCGTCAACTGGGCACCCCTGCTGTGTGCCGAGACGTTCGTTCGTCCGCCGATGGATGTCGATCTGATTGGCACGATACGCAGCGCCGTGCCGCGGCACGAGGACACGCTGCTGGATATCGCCCGCCGTTACGATGTCGGCCAGGATGAAATCGTGATTGCCAATCCGACTGTCGATCGCTGGTTGCCAAAGCCGGGTGCGGAGGTGGTCGTGCCCACCCGCTACATTCTGCCGCGCGCCGATCGCAAGGGCCTGGTACTGAACGTCGCCGAAATGCGCCTGTATTACTTCCTGCCCGCGAGACCGGGTCAGTCCGGTGAAGTGCAGACCTATCCGGTCAGCGTCGGGCGTATGGACTGGAAGACCCCGGTGGGCGTGACCAGAGTGGTTGGAAAGACGCGCAATCCGGACTGGCACCCGCCCGAGTCCATCCGCCTGGAAGCGGCCGCGCGCGGTGCTCCGCTGCCGGACGTTATCCCGTCGGGCCCGAATAATCCGCTCGGCAACTATGCCCTGCGCATGGCCCTGCCGGGTTACCTGATTCACAGCACCAACAAACCATACGGCGTGGGCATGCGCGTCACCCACGGCTGTGTGCGTATGTACCCCGAGGACATCGAGGTGCTGTTCCCGGAAGTGCCGGTCGGCACGCCGGTGCAGATCGTCAATCAGCCGGTGAAGCTAGGCTGGCTGGCGGACACGCTGTTTATCGAAGTCCATCCGCCGCTGGAAGAGGATCAGGCGATTACCAACCTGAAAGCGCTGGCCATGGACCTGGTCAACCGGGAATGGGAACGGCGGCCGTTTGTGCTTGACGGTGCTGCCTTCAACCGGGCGGTCAGCGAAAAACACGGTATCCCGGCGGCCATCGCACGCGCCGCGCGGCATTGAATCAGCGGCTGGCCCGCAACACGGGCCAGCCGCCACGCTGCTACGTCCTGTAGCCTGAGATTAACTCTTATTTGTACATCGACTTCTTGAACATGCGATCGATCTTTTCATTGGTCGCATCGGCGGTAGCCTTGGCATCGTTGGCTGTCGCCTTGGCGTCGGCTGCGGCTGCAGACGCGGCCGCGGCTTCCTTGCGGGCCGCATCGGCGGTCGCCGCGGCACTCTTGGCCGTTTCGTTTGCCTGGCTGACTTCGCTGCGCAGCGAATCCAGTTCCGAGGTGCTGGCGCAGCCGGCAAGGCCGGTGATCGCTGCCAGCGTGACAATGGTTGCAACCTTTCTTAGTTCGTTCCGTTTCATGGCAACACTCCGTTTTCCAAAACAATCAGAAAATTCCTGAACCTGAGTTCAATACGGATTTTAGAACAGTTATTCGCAATTGGCTCGTACAACTTCAGTTCGCGGCCGAAATGTCACCGAATGACGACGGGCATGCCGAGGTGGACCCACTTTGCAAGGTCGTCGATCTGCTCATTGGTCAGGGCGATACAGCCGTTCGTCCAGTTGAAGTCCTCGTGAATGCGGACGTCGCCCGGACCGAGTCCGTGAATACCGATATAACCGCCCAGCGGCGTAGTCTGCGGCGGTGGCTTGTGCGCTCGTAACGCATCGCGGATCTGTACATACTGCCGCCCGGTGATAATGCCCTCTTTCAGGGCGCGTTCGGCGCGCTCTATGCCAGGATAATCGATCCCGAAAAAACGGTGGAAGGGTGTCTTCGTGGCGATGCGGCTGACGTGGAAGCGCCCCAGTGGCGTCTTCTCATCATTCCAGCGTTTGTCCGGGGTGGTGCCCGCACGGCCTATCGATATGTTGTCGTAGGTGCGTTTCACCTTGTCCCCCTGCAACACAGACAGGGTCATCTGCCGGGTATCGATGAGGATCCAGGTGTGCCGGTCCTGCGCCAGCAACGTTTGCGGCGCCGTCGCCGCGACCAGGGCGAGCAGAACGAAAAGCCATCTGCACCGTATTGTTAACCCGTTTAATAAAGTGTCGGTCCGCTGCGCGTTAGTCAATGGGTGTATTTACCGCTGGGTCTTGTCACGGGGCAAAGTCTATAGACTCGCTCGTATCTTTCCCACCAGTAGTATTCAAAAGTGTGGTAGCGGCTCCTGATATCGCTCGAACGGTTCCACTCGTTGTACGCGTGCCTGTGCAGATCCCGGGTTGTCATGGTGCACCTCCGTGCTGTCGATGCCTGCGGCGGCTCCCCGGATACACCAGGGCAGTGCACCGCCTCTTGATTAACAAGGTATATGCGCGGTGTTTCTGTAGAATGTCCGGACCGGGTGTGATTGTTGCGGGTTTGTTTCAGGGCCTGCTATTCAGGCAGTACTGAAGGCGGTCGAGAACCATAGATGCGGTGCATTGGTTCGCCCGGACCGGGCAAGGAATATTCGTATTTCTACATTATATATTAGATATGTTTTATAACATATTAAAATACATATTTTTGTTGTCTGCCGTTCTGACTGTTTCAGGGGGGATGCGCGGCAGCTATGCAGCCCAGGAAGCGGATTCGCGGCCACTGGTGTTCGGGTTTCTGCCGATCCTCAGCGCGGAACGGCTGGTGACGCGCTTTTCACCCCTGGTTGACTATCTGTCACGGCGCAGCGGGCTGGATATCCGCATGGAGACCGCGCCGGACTTTGGCGCATTCATCAAGCGGACGCAGGAGTCGAAACGCTACGATATCCTGTTTACGGCACCGCATTTCTTCTATCTGGCGGAAAAGCAACGCGGCTACCGCGCTCTGGCGCGGGTCGACCGACCTGGTATGCGGGCCGTGGTGGTAGTGCCGACGCAAAGCAGTATCCATAGCCTGGAGGACCTGAAGGGGCGTTCGCTGGCGACCACCGGCCCACTCGCGCTGTCTACCCTGCTCACCCGTGAACTGATCGCGCGCGCCGGGCTGGACCCGCAGCACGACCTGCGCATAGTCGCGACCCCGACGCACATCGCCGCCCTGTTATCCTCGCAACAGGGTACCACCGATGCCTCGGCGGTCATGTTCCCGGTGTTTCGCCATGCGCGTCCCGAAATCCGGAACAGCATGCGCATTGTCGCCGAGACCGGCGCGGTCTCGCATATTCCCATCGGTGTGGCCCCCTGGGTGGATGAGGATGTCGCCCAACGTCTGCAGACGGTACTGATCGATATGCGCAACGACCGCGAGGGCCGCGAAGTGCTCCGGCATCTCGAATGGCCGGGCTTCGTGCCGGTAAAGCCTGATGAGTACGACAGTCTTCGCTGGCTGGCCGAACAGATCAAGGTGGAGTGAGCGTGTCGCTGTCGCCGTTTAAATCGCTGCGTGTACGCCTGATCACCAGCGTGGTGATTATTGAGATCGTCATGCTGTCGCTGCTGGTGTGGAGCAACCTGGCCGTAATCCGGCAGGCACACGCGGACCGCCTCTGGGATACGGCGACCGGCCTGCTGGAACAGGTCGCCACCACCTCCGGCGTCTACCTGCTCGAGGTGGACTATGCCTCGCTGGAAGAGTACCTGCGCAACTTCACCCACCAGCAGGAACTGGCTTACCTGATGGTGCTCGACCGCGACAACCAGCCGGTGGTCACCCTGGGCAGCCTGCCGCAGGTTTTGTGGCCGACGTCGGACAGCCACCCGTTGTCCGTCGACGATGGCATACTCGATCTCGAGCGCGCGATCCTGATCGGCAACAAGGTCATGGGCGAGGTGCATGCGGGGTTTTCGCTGGCGCAAATGGAACACGCCATCAACTCGGCGCGGGTGCGCAGTATCGCCATTGCCGGCACCGAGATCATCCTGACCATTCTGGCCACGGTTTTTATCGGCGTGCATTTGACGCGCCGTCTGGGAAGGCTGGCCGATGCCGCGCAGCGCGTTGGCTCGGGTGACTACGCGGTTAGCGTGCCTGCGGAAATCGACGATGAGGTCGGGATGACGGCGATGGCCTTCAACCGCATGGTCAACGAAGTGTCGCAGCGCACGCGGCGACTCGAAGAGACCCTGGCGCGCGAACGCGTTATCGAGGAAACTTCGATCGACGGCATGATCACCTATGACGCCGATACCCGCATCCTGTCGGTGAATCCCGCGATGAACCAGTTGTTCGGCTATACGGGAGATTTCCTGTTGGGAAAACGGGCCGGCCTGCTGCTCGCGCCGCTCTCCGGGCCGGACAATAGCGCCCAGGATCCGGTGTTCTGGACACGCACGACCGCCGGCCAGATCGAGGTCACCGGGCGCCGCCAGGACGGCAGCTGTTTCCCGCTGGAGTTGTATATCGGACGTGTGACCCTGAACGGCGAACCGCTGTTCGCCGCCACGCTGCACGATATCACCGAGCGCAAGCAGGCCGAGCGCGAGTGCCGCAACCTGCTCGAGGGCAACCGCTTCCTGATTCACAAATCCCTGGTGGTGCAGGAAGAGGAACGCCGGCACCTTGCCCAGGAACTGCACGATGAACTCGGCCAGTGCATGACCGCCATTCAGGCGGACGCGGAAAACATTCACGAACT
>JAJDOI010000133.1 GCA_022340245.1 Thiogranum sp. | reverse complement strand
GATGTCTTCCTGTACCTGTTCGGTTTCCTCGCTTACCTGTTTCCGCTGATGGTCGCATTCAGCGGCTGGCTGGTGTTTCGCGGCCGTACACCGACCGGTGGCATCGACGTGCACGTCCTGGTGGTGCGCTGGGCCGGTTTTTTGCTGACAGTGGCCTCGGGTTGTGCCCTGGCAACCCTGCATTTCCAGATCGCTCCGGGTACCCTGCCGCTGGATGCCGGCGGCGTGTTCGGCAATATGGTCGGCACCGGTCTGGCCGCGCTGTTCAGCTTCCTCGGGGCGACGTTGTTTCTACTCGCCTTGTTCCTGTCGGGCGTCACGCTGTTTACCGGTCTCTCCTGGCTGAGTCTGATGGACTGGACGGGCAGAATGACCCTGCTGGGGCTTGCCTGGGCGGGCGAGCAGCTCACACAGCTCAAGGCCTCTGTCGAGGCGCGCCGCGCCCGGCGGGAACGCGAGGAAACGGTGGCGGCCAAGCAGGAAAAACGCCAAAGCGTGTTCCGCAAGCCGCCGCGCATCGAGCCGGTCATCAAGAAGGTCGAGATCAGCGAACGCGTGGAGCGCGAGCGCCAGGTGAAGCTGTTCGACGCGCCGCCGAATACCGAGTTGCCGCCGCTGTCGCTGTTGACAGAATCCTACGGCCACTACGAGGGCTATTCGGAATCCGCCCTCGAAGCGATGTCGCGGCTGGTGGAGATGAAGCTCGCTGACTTCGGCATCGACGTGGAAGTGGTGGCCGTGCAGCCGGGACCGGTGATCACCCGGTTTGAACTGCAGCCGGGTACCGGCGTCAAGGTCAGCCAGATCAGCAACCTGGCCAAGGACCTGGCTCGCGGCCTGTCGGCTATCAGCGTGCGCGTCGTCGAGGTGATCCCGGGTAAATCGGTGGTCGGTCTGGAGATCCCCAACGAGCAGCGCGAGATCGTGTCGCTCAGCGAGATCCTCAACTCAGCGGAGTATGACGAGTCGCATTCGCCGCTGACGCTGGCGTTGGGCAAGGACATCGGCGGCCTGCCGATCGTCGTCGACCTGGCGAAAATGCCGCACCTGCTGGTTGCGGGCACCACCGGCTCGGGCAAGTCCGTGGCGATCAATGCCATGGTGCTGAGTCTCCTCTACAAGACCTTGCCCAAAGATGTCCGCCTCATCATGATCGACCCGAAAATGCTCGAGTTGTCGGTGTACGAGGGTATTCCACACCTGCTGACGCCGGTGGTAACCGACATGAAGGAAGCGGCCAACGCGTTGCGCTGGTGTGTCGGCGAAATGGAACGGCGCTACCGGCTGATGGCGGCGCTGGGCGTGCGCAATATCGGCGGCTACAACCGCAAGGTGCAGGAAGCCATCGACAAGGGCGAACCCATCCCCGACCCGCTGTTCAAACCGGAGGAGGTGCTGGAGGAAAATCCCGAGCCACCGACGCTGGAACCCCTGCCGTTCATCGTGGTCATTATCGACGAGCTGGCCGATATGATGATGGTGGTCGGCAAAAAAGTCGAGGAACTGATCGCGCGATTGGCGCAGAAGGCGCGTGCTGCGGGCGTACACTTGATTCTGGCCACGCAGCGTCCGTCGGTGGACGTGATTACCGGCCTGATCAAGGCCAATATTCCTACGCGTATTGCCTTCCAGGTGTCCTCCAAGATCGATTCGCGGACTATCCTCGACCAGCAGGGCGCCGACCAGCTGCTGGGACACGGCGATATGCTGTACCTGGCGCCGGGCACCGGGATACCGACGCGGGTGCACGGCGCCTTTGTCGACGATGCCGAAGTGCACCGCGTTGTGGATCACCTGAAGGGACGGGGCGAACCTGACTACATCGAGGATATCCTGCAGACGACCACGGACTACCTGCCCGGCGGCGGCGGGCAGGGCGAGGCCGAGGATGCCGAAGGCGATCCTCTGTATGACGATGCCGTGCGCGTGGTCACCGAAACCCGCCGTGCATCGATTTCCGGCGTGCAACGCCGCCTCAAGATCGGTTATAACCGGGCCGCGCGCATGATCGAACAAATGGAAGCCTGCGGTATCGTCGGGCCGCAGCAGTCCAACGGCAACCGCGAGGTCCTGGCCCCGCCGCCCCCGGAGCTGTAGACAATTATGCCGTCGCTGCTACACATACGCCCGCGTACCCGTGGTCTGTGGATGGTCCTCTGCCTGCTTGCCGGCCTGACACCGGTGGTGGTGCAGGCCGACCTCGTCAGTGACTATTTTTCCGGGCTGGAAACCATCCAGGCGGATTTCGTCCAGACCGTGGTGGACAGCGGCGGCGAAACCGTGCAGGACTCGCAAGGTCATGTCTGGATGCAGCGGCCCGGGCGCTTCCGCTGGGATTACCGCACGCCCTATCACCAGTTGATCGTAGCCGACGGCAAGCGCCTGTGGACCTATGACGAGGACCTGGAGCAGGCCACGGTCAAGGATCTGGATGCCGCCCTGAGCAGCACGCCGGCCATGTTGTTGAGCGGCTACCGTCCGCTCGCCGAAGTCATGGACTGGGAACCCGACAGCGACAACGACCGCTATACCTGGTTTCGCCTGCACCCGAAGGAGCGCGATTCGGCGGTGGAAAAGGTGCGCATCGCCTTCGATGGCGGAGAACTGGCGATTATCGAAGTGGTCGACGGATTCGGTAACCATACCCGGATCCGATTTTCCAACATGCGGCGCAATCAGACGCTCGATGACGGTCTGTTTCAGTTAAAGTTACCAGAAGGAACGGATATCATCGGCGCCGCGCCATGACGGCAACGACACGTGAATTCCGGCCGCTGGCCGACCGTATGCGCCCGCGCGACCTGGATGAGTTCATCGGCCAGAGTCACTTGCTGGGAGCCGCCAAGCCGCTGCGCCAGGCGGTGGAATCCGGGCAGCTGCATTCCATGTTGTTCTGGGGCCCGCCCGGAACCGGCAAGACCACCCTGGCCCATCTGCTGGCGGCGCGGTCGGGCGCCGAGTTCGTGCCGCTGTCGGCGGTGCTCGCGGGCGTCAAGGATGTTCGCCAGGCGGTGGAGGTTGCACGCCGGCGCCAGGAAGTGGAGAAGCGCCAGACGTTGCTGTTTGTCGACGAGGTACACCGTTTCAACAAGGCGCAACAAGACGCCTTTCTGCCGTTTGTCGAAGACGGCACGGTATTGTTTGTCGGTGCCACCACTGAAAATCCGTCGTTTGAACTCAACAACGCGCTGTTGTCGCGGGCGCGTACCTATGTGTTGAAAAGGCTTTCCGAGCAAGAGCTGGTGGCCGTACTGAGGCAGGCGCTGGGTGACAGCGAGCGTGGCCTCGGAAACGCGGGGGTGGACATCAGTGCCACCCAGCTGGAACGTATCGCCCAGGCCGCCGACGGCGACGCGCGACGCGCCCTGACGCTGCTCGAAATTGTTTTCGACCTGGCCGGCGGCGACGCGGCTGTCGGCGATGACATTCTCGCCGAGGTGCTGTCGGGCGGGGTGCGGCGCTTCGACAAGGGTGGCGAGGCGTTCTATGACCAGATATCCGCGCTGCACAAATCGGTGCGCGGGTCCTCGCCGGATGCGGCGCTGTACTGGCTGGCACGGATGATCGACGGTGGCTGCGACCCGCTGTATATCGCCCGGCGTGTGGTGCGCATGGCCTCCGAGGACATCGGCAATGCGGATCCGCGCGCGCTGGCGCTGGCGCTGCAGGCCTGGGACGTACAGGAACGCCTTGGCAGTCCGGAAGGTCAGCTGGCCATTGCCCAGGCTGTGGTTTACATGGCGTGTGCGGCCAAGAGCAACGCTGTCTATGTCGCTTTCAACGCCGCGATGCAGGACGCCAGGGCGCACGGATCGCTCGACGTGCCGCTGCACCTCAGGAACGCACCGACCCGCCTGATGAAAGAGCTCGACTACGGCCGGCAATATCGCTATGCGCACGACGAGCCCGAGGGTTATGCCGCCGGGGAGAATTATTTTCCTGATGAAATGAAAGCCGCGGCCTACTACC
>JAJDOI010000206.1 GCA_022340245.1 Thiogranum sp. | reverse complement strand
ACCGTTTCATCAAAGGGCGCCGGCAACGGCGCCTTTTTTTTGTTGAAAATCCCCCGCGCGGGAACTATAGTCGAAAGGCAGTCGTCCGATAACTTAGTTATGATTCAATTCAGCGGCCAATTTGATCACTTGCCGGTCCCGGGTTCCCGCGGGCTGTCGCTGCTGTCTGCTCTACTGCTGCTGCCGCTTGGCGGCTGATACTCTGGCCTGGCGAGGCGAAACGCACAAGAATCCCCCTATTTATCTTCAGTTTGATGCGCTTCAGGCGTGCCCTTTGGTATGCTTTCAATGCGCTGGGCGGCATTGGCCGCAATGGAGCAGAACCATGAGCAGTGATCGGTTGATCATATTCGATACCACCTTGCGCGACGGTGAGCAGAGTCCCGGCGCGTCCATGACCCGTGATGAAAAAGTCCGTATCGCCAAGGCGCTGGAGCGCATGAAGGTGGACGTGATAGAAGCCGGCTTCCCGATTGCCAGTACCGGCGATTTCGAGGCCGTGCAGGCGGTGGCGCGCGCGGTCAGCGATTCCACCGTGTGCGGCCTGGCCCGTGCGCTTGACCGCGACATCGACCGCGCCGGGGAGGCGTTGCAGGATGCGGCCGCCTCGCGTATCCATACCTTCATCGCCACGTCGCCGATTCATATGAAAATGAAGTTGCGCATGGAGCCCGACCAGGTGCTGGAGCAGGCGGTCAAGGCGGTAACCCGTGCGCGCAAGTACACCGACAACGTCGAGTTCTCGCCCGAGGACGCGGGGCGTTCCGAGCTGGATTTTCTCTGCCGGGTACTTGAAGCGGTGATCGACGCGGGCGCCACCACGGTGAATATCCCCGACACGGTCGGCTACAACCTCCCGCACCAGTTCGGTGAACTCATCAGGAACCTCAGGGAACGCGTGCCGAACTCCGACAAGGCGGTGTTTTCGGTGCACTGTCATAACGACCTCGGCCTCGCCGTGGCCAACTCGCTGTCGGCGGTGTTGAATGGTGCACGCCAGGTCGAGTGCACCATCAACGGACTGGGCGAGCGCGCCGGTAACGCCTCGCTCGAGGAAGTGGTGATGACGGTGCGCACCCGCAGAGATGTCTTCGACTGTGAGACCGGGCTGGATACCACCCAGATCATGACCTGCTCGCGTCTGGTCTCGGGTGTTACCGGTTTCGCCGTGCAGCCCAACAAGGCCATCGTCGGCGCCAATGCCTTTGCCCACGAGTCCGGCATCCACCAGGACGGCGTCCTGAAAAGCCGCGAGACTTACGAAATCATGCGCGCGCAGGATGTCGGCTGGAGCGCCAATCGCATCGTGCTGGGTAAACACTCGGGGCGCAATGCGTTTCGCACCCGTCTCGAAGAACTGGGCATCAGCTTCGATTCCGAAGAGGCCCTGAACGAAGCGTTTACGCGCTTCAAGACTCTCGCCGACAAGAAGCATGAGATTTACGACGAGGATCTGCAGGCGCTGGTGACCGAAGCCAATCTCGATGCGGTCGATGAGCAGTTCAAGCTGGTGTCGTTGAAGGTCTGTTCAGAAACCGGCGAGACACCGGTTGCCGACATTACGCTGAATATCGATGGCGACGAGCACAGTGCGAGTGCGCCGGGCAGCGGTCCGGTGGACGCCACGTTCAAGGCCATCGAGGCGATTGTTTCCAGTGGTACCGAGTTGCAGCTGTATTCGGTGAACAATATCACCAGCGGCACCGATGCACAGGGCGAGGTCACGGTACGCCTGGAAAAAGGCGGGAATATTGTCAACGGGCAGGGCGCGGACACGGATATTGTCATCGCCTCGGCACGCGCTTATGTCAACGCGCTGAACAGGATCATTCGGCCGGCCGATCGCCAGCATCCCCAGCGGGGGGATGTCTAGCGCGCGGGTAAACGTCAACCAGCACCCTCCCCGTATGGGGGAGGGTGCCGGCGGGGATTTGTGAAACAGCGGCTACGGTATCTTGAGGCCATGGGTATTCAGGCGTGGCAGTCGAAGCGGGCTGTTGCGCCCGCGCGTGCGCAAGCCGAGGCCGTGGCGCCGGTCGAACACGCGCCTGAAACGCCATTGCCTGAACCGGCAGCGCCGACGGCGACAGTGCCGCCGGCACGCCCCGATGTATCGGGTATGGACTGGGAGACATTGCAGGCTTGCGTCAGCGAGTGCCGCCTTTGCGAGCTGCACGAAAGTCGCACTCAGACTGTGTTCGGGGTGGGCGACCGGCGCGCCGACTGGCTGATCATCGGCGAGGCACCGGGCAAGGACGAGGACCTGCAGGGCGAGCCGTTCGTGGGACGTGCCGGCCAGTTGCTGAACGCCATGTTGCTGGCCGCGGGACTGAAACGCGAGCAGGTCTACATCGCCAACATTCTCAAATGCCGGCCGCCCAACAACCGCGATCCCGCGCTGCAGGAAGTGGCCTGCTGCGAACCGTACCTGGCGCGCCAGATCACCCTGATACAGCCGCGCATGATACTCGCGGTGGGCCGTATTGCCGCACAGAACCTGCTGAAAACCGAGACGCCGATCGGCAAACTGCGCGGCACCGTGCACCGCTATGCCGAGACCGGCATCCCGGTCGTCGCCACCTATCACCCGGCCTACCTGTTACGCTCGCCGCTGGACAAGCGCAAGGCCTGGGCGGATCTGCAACTGGCTATGGCGACTGTGGCGGGTGACGTGCCGTGAGCGCCGTGGCGGCCGGTCACGGCACCCGGATCCGGCCACTGATGGCGACCGATCTGGAAACGGTGATGGCAATCGAAGAACGCGCCTACGGCTTTCCCTGGACCGAGGGCATATTCCGCGATTGCCTGCGCGTGGGGTACTGCTGCTGGTGTTACGAAGTCGACGGTGACCTTTACGGTTACGGGGTGATGAGCGTGGCGGCCGGCGAGTCACACATCCTCAACCTGACCGTCAATCCGGATACGCAGCGCCAGGGCATCGGCACCAGGTTGCTGAAACATTTCATGCAGCTGGCGCGCCGACACAGCGCCGATATTGTCATGCTCGAGGTGCGTCCCTCCAACATCCCCGCTATCCGGCTGTACGAAAAGCTGGGCTTCAACGAAATCGGCATCCGACAAAACTATTACCCCGCGCTGGACGGGCGTGAAGACGCGTTGCTACTGGCGCTCAGTCTGGCGGGTTGAGGGACGCTGCGATACCAGCAGGTACAGAAAAGCTAAGCGATATCGCTTAGCTTGCGCACGTTTTAGCAAAAGGCCGGGCGGGACCGCTAGGGCTGCGGAATCTGACCCTGGATCACCCGCATCAGCAGCACCAGGTCGCCGCTGTCCAGGTCGCCGCTATTGTTCAGGTCTCCCAGCGTGCTTTCCAGTGTGGTGGGCGAAATCGCACCTGTCACCAGTCGCGTCAGTACGACGTAGTCGCCGGCATTGGTCACGCCGTTCGGCGCGCCGCGCGGCGCGAGGTCGCCGCGGTTGGATGCCAGCGGGTCGGTGTTGTAGCTGATCACCTCGGCATAATCACTCAATCCATCGCCGTCACTGTCGGAATTCAAGGGGTTGGTGTGATACGTCCTGTTCTCCGCAAAATCACTGAGCCCGTCGCCATCGGTATCCGCCTTCAGCGCATTGGTGCCGAGCTGGATTTCCTCAACATTGGTGAGGCCGTCGCTGTCTGAATCAATCAGCGGCAGCTGCAGTTTTCCCGCACCATAGACGGGATCGGCGCCGGATGCCCCCACGTCGATGGCATTGCTGCTCAACAGACCGGCGAGCCCGGCGGCAGTCAGTGTGGCGTTCTGCTGCAACAGCAGAGCCGCAGCGCCCGCCGTGGTCGGTGAACTGAACGAGGTGCCATACGATGCACCGTACGTCAGACTGGCGGTGCCGTCAGGGGCAACCAGTTGCGGCTTCTGCCGGCCATCGGTACTCGGGCCCTGGCTGGAATAGCTTTCCGGCGACGGGTTTGCCTCGGGCCAGACGGACTGATTGACCGCGCCCACGGCGAACGCGCGGTGCGCGCTGGCGGGATCCATGATGCTGGCCGCGGCAACCGGGTACTCGAAGTTGTGGTCGAAACTGAACAGCGTGATGTCCAGGCCGCTGACGCTGGCGCTGCTGCTGACACGCTCCACCACGATACTATAGGGCGGCGTGCCGGCGCTGTTGCTGAAACTGACAGCCTCGGCGGGATCGTTGAACTTCTGGTTTACATTGCTGCTTGCGACAGTCACACCGTTGACGTCCTCAACGGAGAGCTTCAGATCCGCCTTGTTCCCCACCCCGTACTGGTCCCAGTTCAGGAAAACCGTGACGGTCGCGGCTGAGCCCGACAGCGCCAGCAGTTCATCGTTCGCGGCGAATTCGAGTTTGCCGTCGCCATCGGTGTCCATCCAGGTTCCACGCCAGTGCTGGTGCGCCGCATTTCCCGATGATACTGCCCAGAACACCCCGTCGGTATCGAAGGAGTTGTTGATGATGCTGTTGATCGGTCCGGTGTCATCGTAATAGCTGGCAATCACCCAGGCGACAGAATGGTTGGCGATGCGGATATTGTGGGTGGCGAGATACGCCGCCGCATTCTGGAGATCCACCTGGTCGCCGACCTTCAGGCAATACAGTTCAACCCCGGGGGCCATATCCGCGACATGCTCGGCAACGCCGGTCCCGTGCTTGGTGGTTGTCTGCAGCCCGGTGCCGGTGAAGTCAGAGCTGTGGGAAGCATCGCAGGCGCCGGCCGGTAACTCCCCCTGGCTGAGTGCATTGCTGAGCTGGGCAAAACCCAGGTCGACGACGGCGACTTTCACACCCGTGCCATCGAGGTTGCCGACCTGGTAGCCGTCGGCGGCTGTCAGCGGCACGCTCTGCGACACGATCGCCCCGACCCCGGACGCCGGATGGGCAGGGATGGGCGCGCGCAATCGCTCTGCGGGAAAGGCGCTGATGAGCTTATCCAGTCGCGGCATCGGCACCAGTATGCGGCAGTAGTCGGGTGACAGCGCGTCGATGCGTGCGCCGGCGGGGGCAAGTCTGCCGGCGAAGCCCGCACGCTCTGCCAGCGATCGGTCAACAATAACCGGGACCATGGGGATGCCCCGTTCCTCGCGCACCAGCATGCCATGCCCGGTTGCGAGCGCGCGCGCGACCGCCGCGCCGTGCTTGGTGTAATTCTGACGGACCTGTTCCAGCAGCGCATCGGCGTCAGCCAGTACCGCGGGTGAGAGTAGCGCCGAAATCAGTAAAAGTGTCGCTCTGGACGTCTGCATGTTCAGGCCTTGGCGGCGTCGTTATCGTTATTATCGAGTGCTGAAAACGCAGCTGAATCCCCGTCGGCCCAGTCTACTGCAACCCCGCTGCTTTTGCATGTGTAGCGCCTGAGGGAGAGGCCGGGGCGCCGTCGCCTGGTGGGGGATTAATCCATTAAACAACAGTGAGTTGAGCGGGTTCTGCCAGCTCCTCAGCCAGCGTGATGCCAACCGCCCGGTGGTCGCCTGACGGGCCGGTCTGGCGGCAGCATCGGGTCGCCTCGCGGCTCGCAGCAGTGCCCGTGGACACCACCCGACAAAGCCCGCTGAACCCCGCCGCTCTGCGCTTGTTGCCGCGCGCCCCGTTGACCGCGGGCGCGTTGCTTGCGGAGCAAAAAAACCGCTGCTGGGGTAAAATGCCGGTTTTGATTCCCCGGCAGGGCAGTATGAGCAGTATCGCCGACGAGGCGCAGCGGCGCCGCACGTTCGCCATTATTTCGCACCCGGATGCGGGCAAGACCACGCTCACCGAAAAGCTGTTGCTGTTCGGTGGTGCCATCCAGCTGGCCGGTACCGTCAAGGGCCGCAAGGCGGCCCGCCACGCCACCTCGGACTGGATGGAGCTGGAAAAGCAGCGCGGTATTTCCGTGACCTCGTCGGTTATGCAGTTCCCCTACAAGGACGCCATGGTCAACCTGCTGGATACGCCCGGCCACGAGGATTTCTCCGAGGATACCTATCGTACGCTCACCGCCGTGGACTCGGCGCTGATGGTGATCGACGTCGCCAAGGGCGTCGAGGCGCGCACCATCAAGCTGATGGAGATCTGCCGCCTGCGCACCACGCCGATTTTCACCTTCATCAACAAGCTCGACCGCGAGGGCCGCGACGCCATCGATCTGCTCGACGAGGTCGAGGACGTGCTGAAAATCCAGTGCGCCCCGGTCACCTGGCCTGTCGGCATGGGCAAGCGCTTCAAGGGTGTCTACCACATCGAGCAGGACAAGGTATTTCTCTACCAGCCGGGTGACAGCAGCAAACGCCAGGAGGCCAGGGCGATCAACGGTCTGGACAACCCGCTGCTGGACGAAGTGCTGGGTGGCCAGGCGCAGGAACTGCGCGACGAGATCGAACTGGTGCGGGGCGCCAGCCACCGCTTCGACAAAGGCGCCTACTTGCGCGGCGAGCTGTCACCGGTGTTCTTCGGCTCGGCCATCAACAACTTCGGCGTGCAGGAACTGCTGGACTACTTTGTGGAGTACGCGCCGTCACCGCTGGCCCGCGCGACGCTGACCCGCGAGGTCGACCCACTGGAAGACAAGTTCACCGGTTTCGTGTTCAAGATCCAGGCAAACATGGATCCGCAGCACCGCGACCGCATCGCCTTTCTGCGCGTGTGTTCCGGCGCCTACAAAAAAGGCATGAAAATGCACCACGTGCGCATCGGCCGGGACGTGCAGGTATCCAATGCCGTCACCTTCCTGGCCTCCGACCGCGGTCACGTTGAAGAAGCCTGGCCGGGTGACATCATCGGCCTGCACAACCACGGCACCATCCGTATCGGCGACACCTTCACCCAGGGCGAAGACCTGAAATACACCGGCATCCCCAACTTTGCACCGGAACTGTTCCGCCGCGCCGTGCTGAAAGATCCCCTGAAAATGAAGGCGCTGCAGAAAGGCCTGGACCAGCTCAGCGAAGAGGGCGCCACCCAGTTGTTCCGGCCGTTGAAGAACAACGACCTGATCCTGGGCGCCGTCGGTGTGCTGCAGTTCGACGTGGTGGCACAGCGCCTCAAGGACGAATACAAAGTGGAGTGTGTGTTCGAGAACGTCTCGGTCGCCACGGCGCGCTGGGTGGAGTGTGACGATGACAAGGCCCTGGAAAAGCTGCGGCAAAAGGCCTATGACAATCTTGCCATCGACCAGGCGGGTGAACTGGTCTATGTCGCGCCCACGCGCGTGAACCTGGAACTGGCCATGGAGCGCCACCCCGACATCCGCTTCCGCGCCACGCGCGAAATCTAGTTATATCCCGCACGCTGTTGTCGGGCTGCGCCATCGCTGCGCGGTCTGTTATGCCTGTTCCAACCACAATGATGGTGCGCCGTTGGGCTTTGATGGTGCGAAAAACGCGGTGTCACGGTGGGTCGAAAAAGTTAAGTGATTGAATATCTTTTCAAAGAACTTTTGGCACGTGAAATGCAGTGGTAGAAGCGTAGTCATTGTAATATCTCCTCCAACCGCAAGGTGGTTAGGGGTGCCTTCCCCAGGCACCCCTTTTTTTTATCGCCGTTGCCGGTGTTGTCGCAACCCGGAAAACCGACCGCGCGCACCCAATAGGACGGCGGACAACGGTGCTCGCACCAACATCAATCAGCGCGGCGGCTAAAGACGGCGCAAATCGCGTTGACAGCGACCCGCGCAAGCCGGCGCAGAAAACTGCGGCACCGGATCGGTGGGCCGGCGTGGTTTTGCCCCGCCATATTGGTGCGCAAGGCGGCTGAATCCCGCGCACGCCCCAGCACGACGCGGTGTTCTTCCGGGGTGCACTGATTGCGGGCACCCAGTCCGCGCCGGATCGGTGCGAGCATGCGCAAATATTGTTCAACTTGTTGAAAAATAATAATAAATATACAATCGAACAGGATGGCATGCGGGTTGCTAAAACACCGCTAGAAGCAAGACGGGAAGCGGTTATGAAAGAAAAACTCATCCTTATCGGCAATGGCATGGCGGGTGTACGCACGCTGGAAGAGCTGCTGAAGCTGACGCCGGATCACTATGACATCACCGTTTTCGGTGGCGAGCCATACGGCAATTACAACCGCATTCTGCTGTCGCCGGTGCTGGCCGGCGAAAAGACCATCGACGAAATCATGCTCAACGACGAGCAATGGTACGCGGACAACGGCATCACCTTACATAAAGGCAAGTGGGTCGAGTCGGTCGATCGCGCCAGGCGCATTGTCCACGCCAGCGACGGCACCGAATCCGCCTACGACCGCCTGATCATCGCCACCGGCTCGACGCCGTTCATGATTCCCGTCCCGGGCAATGAACTTGACGGCGTGATTGCCTTCCGCGACATCGGCGATGTCGACACCATGCTGGAGGTCGCTGCAAAACAGCACGGCAAAGCCGTGGTGATCGGCGGCGGCCTGCTGGGTCTGGAGGCCGCCAACGGCCTGTTGAAACAGGGCATGGACGTGACCGTGGTACACCTCATGGATTGCCTCATGGAGCGCCAGCTGGACAAGCCGGCCGCGGCCCTGTTGAAAGCCTCGCTGGAGCAGAAGGGCCTGAAGTTTCTTATGCAGGCGCAGACCGAAGCCATCCTGGGCAAGGACAGGGTGGAAGCCGTGCGCTTCAAGGACGGGCTGGAGGTCGCGGCCGACCTGGTGGTGATGGCAGTCGGCATTCGAGCCAACTACGCGCTGGCGGAAAAGATCGGCCTGCACTGCGAGCGCGGTGTGGTGGTCAATGACACCATGCAGACCTTCGACCCGCGCGTCTATGCCGTGGGTGAGTGCGTTCAGCATCGCGGCCAGACCTATGGCCTGGTGGCACCGTTGTTCGAGCAGGCCAAGGTATGCGCCAACCACCTCGCGCACATCGGCATTGCCCGCTACGAAGGCTCGGTGACATCGACCAAGTTGAAGGTTACGGGTATCGACCTGTTTTCCGCCGGTGACTTTGTCGGTGACGACACCACCGAAGACCTGATACTCCAGGACCCGGGTCGCGGCGTCTATAAAAAGGTGGTGCTGAAGGACAACCGTATCAAGGGTGCCGTGATGTACGGCGACACCATCGATGGCACCTGGTATTTCGAGCTGATGCGCGACAATACCGATGTCTCCGGGTTTCGCGACAACCTGCTGTTCGGCCAGGCGCACCTCGGCGACTCCGGCCACGGTGACGACAACCGTGTTGCAGCGATGGCGGACACCACCGAGATCTGCGGCTGTAACGGCGTCTGCAAGGGCGATATCGTCAATGCCATTACGCGCAAGAACCTGTTCACCCTGGACGACGTGCGTGCTCACACCAAGGCTTCCAGTTCCTGCGGTTCCTGCACGGGCCTGGTCGAAGCGTTGCTGGCCCACACCGTCGGTGGCGATTACTCCGAGTCACCGGCGAAGAAACCTCTGTGCGCCTGCACCGTGCACACCCACGACGAGATCCGTGCCGGCATCCGCGACCAGGCGCTGAAAACGATTCCGGCCGTGCAGCACTTTTTCGAATGGAAAACCCCCAACGGTTGCAGCAAGTGCCGTCCCGCGCTGAACTATTACCTGCTGTGCCAGTGGCCCGGCGACTACCAGGACGACAGCCAGTCGCGCTTCATCAACGAGCGCGCCCACGCCAACATTCAGAAGGATGCGACTTACTCGGTGATCCCGCGCATGTGGGGCGGCGGTACGACGCCGCGGGAGTTGCGTGCCATTGCCGACGTGGCGGAAAAATACCAGGTGCAGACCGTGCACGTGACCGGCGGGCAGCGCATTGCGCTGTACGGTCTGACCAAGGAAGAGTTACCCAGGATCTGGGGCGAGCTCAACCAGGCCGGCCTGGTGTCCGGGCACGCCTACGGCAAGGCGCTGCGCACAGTGAAAACCTGCGTGGGACGGGAGTGGTGCCGCTTTGGCACCCAGGATTCGACCCAGCTCGGCATCGACCTGGAAAAGATGACCTGGGGCTCGTGGACACCGCACAAGTTCAAGATGGCCGCGTCCGGTTGTCCGCGCAACTGCGCCGAAGCCACCATCAAGGACTTCGGCGTGGTGTGTGTGGATTCGGGCTATGAGCTGCACGTCGGCGGCAACGGCGGGGTGAAAGTGCGCGCCACGGACCTGTTGTGCCATGTCGAGACGCCCGAGCAGGTGCTGGAATACTGCGCCGCCTTCATGCAGCTGTACCG
>JAJDOI010000187.1 GCA_022340245.1 Thiogranum sp. | reverse complement strand
CTGCGGTCCATCAACAGACGCATCAGGTGCGGGTAGCTGGTGAACGGCGCGCCGTTGGGGTGATCGGTGGTTAGGAACACACGCCACGGGTCATCCACCATGAGAAAGATCTCCAGGCCGATGGCCCATTGCATGGCGTTGACGTAATTCCTGTCCCGGTATCGGAAGGGCACCACGCCGCAGCCGGCTTCGCATTCGATATCGGTGCACACCCACTTGTGGGGGTGCGCGTGACGGTGGTTGTTGTACTGGTGCATGGTATCGCCGGATATGGTGACCGTCTGCCCGAACATGATCTGGCCGATATCGGCGCTGATGTTCCTGTTGCGGTTGATCGCCTCGGCGATCTCCGCCGCGGCCGAGGAGAACTTGCGTTTGCCCTCTGTCCCGTAGCTGTGAAACTGGATGTGCGTCAGGTGCATCGGCAGACCGTCTGCGGCACCCATGGTTTCCAGCGTGGTGCGAAAGTTACCCGGGACCCCCAGGTTGCTGGCGTGCACGTGCAGCGGATGCGGCACGCCCAGCTCATACAGGGCACGGGACAGGCGCGTGACGATTTGCCGCGGGGTTACCCCGTAGCAGGGATTCTCCTCGTCGACATCCAGTGACCGGGTATTGAACTTGAATGCACTGATGCCCCCCGGGTTGACGACCTTGATGCCCAGGCACTGGGTGGCATGCAGAATCCAGGCGACGTAGTCGTTGATAAGCGGCTGCTCGGCGCGCGCCGCGAGCAGGCGCAGCAGGAAATCGTCGTTACCCAGCATGGCGTAGCCGCCGGTATCCAGGTTTGGCGTGTCGGCCATCTCCATGTGGGCCTGGCGCGCATTCACCGGTAGCACGGCGGGTTCAAAACCTGCTGTGTAGCCCATTTCCGTGTAACGGTAGCCGGTGACCATCGAGGAGGGTGTCGCATGACTGCAGTCCTGGCCCGGCGATTCTTCGTGCCCGTCCGGGACTCTCCGGCTGAACTCCGGGAGCAGGGTACGCGCAACGTTGACTTTACCCCCGCCGATATGGGTATGCAGATCGATGGCGCCCGCCATCACGACGTTGCCGGTAAGATCATACACGGCGGTGACGCTGTCCCGGTCCGCAGGCGGGGCGACGATGTGTCCGTCGCGGACATAGATGTCTCGGATTTCACCGTTTATCCCGTTGGCGGGATCGTAAACAGTTCCGTTGCTCAGTTTGATCAGCATGGTGGCAGCAGCAGGGACTAGAGCCGTTTAAGCAGCGCGTTAACGGTGTCGGATACGGCAGGATGTTCCGCCTGCCGCAGGCCGCGAAGCGGCAGGATGGCAACCGTGTCGCAGCGGAACACGTGGCCGGCGTGGTCGAGCCCCGGTGTCGCCACCGGCAGGAAAACATCGAAAGTCCTGCCGGGTTGCATGCCGGGAGGTCCCAGCACAATAGTAGGAATATCGGTGTGCGGCGGTGTGCGCCTGTTGTCGAACGCCGATACCCAGAGGAGGGCATCCGCCTCGTTGTCCCTGAGCATGCGCTCGCCGTTGTACTTCACCGGGTCGTACTCTGGGCGGGCGCCGGCGAGGCTGGTGCGGGTCGGATACCCGGTTTGCCAGGTGGCGACCTGTGCGAAGGTGTGGTCAGCGTTGTTGCCGCCGAGCGGCAGACCCGAACAGCGGGTGGTCGCGTTCAGTGACCTGGCCAGTTCGCAGAATGCCTGTACCGCCAGCTCGGCGTGCGGAAAATCCAGTTCGGCCGCCGTCCAGGCCACCACGCCGTAGCGGGCCGCCTGCAGGCGCTCAACGCAGGTCTGCAATCGCTCCCGCGATACACCGGCGATGGTCTCCGCCTGCAGCGTTGCCCCGTTAAGTAAAGCGCGCATGCCCATGGCGATGTCGCCCAGCCCGGTGGTGCTGCAGGGTATCAGCGTGGTCCGGATCGACGCGTCCACCGGCGGGGCGGCGGTGAAATTTCCAATGAGAACAAGCTCGCGGGCCGGTGGATGTTCAGCGAACATGGACTCGTCACCGTTGAAGATGCGTTGGTAAAAGCGCGGCATATGCTGTTCAATGCCGGCGCCGAACACCAGCAGGACATCGGCACGGTTACGCACCTCGGTCAGGGTCGTTGTCATCCAGCCACTGTCCTGAACGACGAGCAGATTGCGCAGCATCGCGCTACTGTTCATATGATCGAAAGTCGCCCCGCAGTGGTCTGCCAGCCGCAGCAGCGCACGCGCGCCGGCCACGTCGGTGCCCAGACCACCGAATAGCGGCTGTTGCGCATTACCCAGCAGGATCGCGGCATGGGAAATAGCCTCCTCGGGCGTGCAGGGTGTTCCGCTGATCTGCGCATGATGCAATCCTTCACCCGGACCTTCTATAGCAAAGCCTCTGGCGGCCTGTGCGCAACCGTTGTCGGCTACTTCCAGGTGTCTGCCATTGTGTCTGGCCGTCAGGTCATCGCAGCATAGACTGCAGAACGGGCAGACAATATCCCGCAGCATCATGTCACGTGATTGTTCGTCCATCGGCCGGGTTGGTTCGGTTGTCAACAGTTTCTGCCGGGTTGTAAGGGTATCTTTCAGCGCGCGCAGCTCGCGGGTTGCGCTGGCAGACTCTGATCGAGCACGGATCATGCCAATCGATCGCATGCCGGTATTCAGTCTTGCAATGAGAGCTATCACGTGCGGTGCCATGACAACCGTGGTGCGGCAGTCCCTGTCAGGCTGTCTCACTGTGACATCCTGAAACCAGGGTGACACATGACAGTGGTGACAAAGTGTTCCGTATGTGTAGCAGCATCGCCGTGCGCCTCAAGGCAAATTGCGCCAGATAGCCGGGAAAAATCGGGTGGCATGCCAGTTGCTTTGCTGGCTTCATGAGAAGCGAGCACGTCAAACAGCCCGTATGCGCATCGGTGCACGTCGAAGCACCGGCACGATTACACCTCGGCTTCATCGATCTGAACGGGTCGCTTGGGCGCCGGTTTGGCAGTCTGGGTCTGACGCTGCAGGGTAACGGGACGAGCCTGAAGCTGGCCCCGGCCAAGACATTGAAGGTAACCGGTCCCGCCCACGCTTCGTCGCGCGCCCTGGCGTATGCCACCTTTATTACCGGCAGGCTCGGCTTGCCTAGTGGCGTCGATATCGAGATCCACAGTGCGACACCCGATCATGCCGGCCTGGGTTCCGGCACCCAGATGGCGCTGGCTATCGCTAGTGCGTTGTCACGGCTCTATGGCCTGGGGCTGGATAGCCAGGAACTGGCCGTGTTGACTGGGCGCGGCAAACGTTCAGGCATCGGTATCGGCGCGTTTGACAGCGGCGGGTTTCTCCTGGACGGCGGACGCGGCGAGACAAACCGGCCGCCGCCGGTGATTGTGCAGCGCGATTTTCCCGAGCACTGGCGGATGCTGCTGATCTTCGACCTGAGCGGGCGCGGCATCCACGGGAAAACGGAAATTTCCGCGTTCCAGACATTACCCGTATTTCCCGACGACAGCGCCGCCGAGCTTAGCCGACTGGTATTGATGCAGGCGTTGCCGGCGCTCGCGGAAGGCGACTGCGATCGTTTCGGCCACGCGGTCGGCCGCTTGCAGCAGGTGGTCGGTGATTACTTTGCACCCGCGCAGTCAGGCCGTTATGCGAGTATCGAGGTCGCCGAGGTGTTGAGCTGGATCGAGGCGCAGGGCATTGCCGGGATCGGACAGAGCTCCTGGGGGCCGACCGGGTTTGCGATACTCCCGGACGAGGCGGCTGGCCAGGAAGTGTTGCGGCAGTTGCATGGGCGCTTCGGTGAACGACCTAACCTGCGTTTTGAAATAACCTCCGCACGCAATCACGGCACCCGCATAGAAGTCTGTGCCGTAACTGCAGGGCACGCGGCGTTACGGACGGCCATGTGACGCGCCCCGGGAATCCAGTATGACCAAACCCTTCCTGATGCACATGCTGACGTCGGAAAAAAATGTCAGTCCGTTCGACGTAAACATGGCCTGTGATGCCGGCTGGGAGCGTGTCTTCGCCTATACTGACGTCCAGGTCAGTGAAGTCACCGGCCTGGTGCAGGACGCCATTTTTTCGCGTGGACCCAAAGGGGTCAGCCGTACCGGCATGTTTATTGGTGGCAGGGACCCCTACCTGGCCATGGACATGCTGGCGACCGCCCGCGAGTCGATGGTGCCACCCTTCGAGGTGTCGGTATTCGCCGATCCCAGCGGCGCCTTTACTACGGCCGCAGCGCTGGTGGCGTCTGTCGGGGACCAGCTTGCCCGGGTGCACGAGTGTACGCTTGACGGCCTCCAGGTGATGGTGTTTGGCGGTACCGGTCCGGTTGGCGTGGCGGCCTCGCTGCTGGCGGCTCGCGCGGGCGCACAGGTGTGTATTGTCGGGCATGACGGAAAATCGCTGGCGGAACAGACCGTGCAGATCTGCGGCGAGCGTTATGCAGTACAGCTCGACGCCGCAGACGGTAGCAGCGATGCGCGCAAAAAGACCTTGCTGGGCAGGGCGGACGTGGTGTTCGGTACGGCCAGGGCGGGCGTACAGGTGATTTCTGCCAGCCAGCTGCAAGCCGCGACCCGCCTCAAGGTGGCCGGTGACCTGAATGCGGTCCCGCCACTGGGTATCGAGGGCATCGGCCTGATGGACAAGGGTGAACCCATAGCCGGGCTCGACGGGGCTGTCGGACTCGGTGCACTGGCGATCGGCAACGTCAAGTATCACGTGCAGCGAGCGCTGCTGAAAGCGATGCTGGACAGTGACCGGCCGCTGTACCTGGATTTTCACGGGGCGTATGCAGAGGCGCAGGAATATGCCGCGCAGCAGTGACCCGTTTCTGATTGCGGCGTTGTCGGGGCGCGCCCTGATGCAGTCGGCGCAACGCGGTGGCATGCCGGTCGTCGTCCTCGACGTATTCGCCGATATGGAAGTGCGTCGTGCCGCCGGCAAATGGGCACAGGTGGGGAATTGCGTGAGCGGTATGCAGCCGGACCAATTACTGGCCGCCGCAGACAGTCTGGCGCCGCCGGGACACTGCGCCGGCCTGGTATACGGTTCAGGGTTCGAGTCGGCTACGGATCTGCTCGCGCGGCTGACGTCCGGCAGGGAACTGCTCGGCAATTCGCCCGAAACCCTGGGACAAATCTGCGACCCGCACCGGTTTTTCCCGGTACTCGACCGGCTGGGCCTGCCCCATCCCGAGGTTCGCTACCGGGCACCCGTGGATGCCGGTCGCTGGCTGGCCAAACGTGCCGGTGGCTGTGGTGGCGGACATGTCATGTCCGCCTGTCGTGTCAGCGGAGCAGACTCCTATTATTACCAGCGACGCGTGGACGGAGAAGTGGTTTCAGTGCTGTTTCTCGGTAATGGGCGCGAGGCCCGCATCCTGGGTGTCAGCGAACAGTGGCAGTGCGGGCCCGGCAGCCGGCATCCCTACCTGTATAGCGGCGCGGTATCGCACCGCCGGCTCGCCCGGGCACTGTTCGAGGAAATACGCCTGGCCATCGGTGACATGGTCAGGTGGTGGCAACTGCGGGGCCTCAACGGTCTGGACCTGGTCGTCCGTGGGCAGGATTTCGATGTGCTGGAGCTGAATGCGCGTCCCACGGCGACTATAGAACTCTACCAGTCCGCCTACCGGGGTAGTCTCTTCGCCTCGCATGTGCAGGCCTGTCGGGGCAAGCTCGTCTCCACCCGACCGGAGAACGGCCGGCGTCACGCGCACATGCCGGTTTTCGCCGCCGGTGAACTGCGTGTGCCGCCCGCTTTCGGCTGGCCAGCCTGGTGCAGTGATTTGCCGGCGCCGGGGATCTGTATCCGCTATGGGGAGCCGCTGTGCAGCGTGCATGCCACTGGCAAGGACACGCAAGCAATGAGAGCTCTGCTGTTGGAACGGGCGGGGCGACTGCACAAGGCCTTGCTGCCCGACTGGGCCGTAATCGCTGACGCAGGCGTGTGCGGGGAGTAGGCGACGTGCCTGTGCTAGAGACCACTAACCCGGTTGGACAGGCCGCGGTGTTCAGCGTTAACCGCGCGGCCCTGGGGTTGCTTGAACGCTTGCGGGCGGACGCACAGCTGCTTCGTATTCGTGAACATCGCCTCGATAACGGCTGCGTGGTGATCGATGCGGGTATCGACACCCGCGGTGGGCTTGTCGCCGGACTCAGGATCGCCGAAATATGCATGGGCGGTCTCGGGCAGGCCGGCCTCGTCAGCGATCACAGTTCGGCGTCCTGGCCCTGGCGCGTGAATATCCAGAGCTGTGATCCGGTCACGGCCTGCCTTGCCAGCCAGTATGCGGGCTGGAGCCTGGCATTCGGCGAGGGTAAACAGGCCTTTCACGCCCTTGGGTCAGGACCCGGCCGCGCCCTGGCGTGCAAAGAAGCACTGTTCGAAGAGCTGGGTTACCGGGACCACGGCGAAGCCACCTGCCTGGTGCTGGAAGTAGATAAATATCCGCCGCCCGAGCTTGCCGAGAAAATCGCCCGCGATTGTGGCATTGCGGTTGACGGGCTGACCCTGATCCTGACGCCCACGCGCAGCCTCGCCGGTACCCTGCAGGTGGTCGCGCGGGTTCTGGAAGTGGCACTGCACAAGGCGCACAACCTTGGTTTCCCGCTGCAAGCTATCGTTGACGGCAGCGGCAGCGCGCCACTGCCACCACCGGCCCCTGATTTTGTCACCGGTATGGGCCGCACCAACGACGCCATCCTGTACGGCGGTCACGTCCAGCTGTTTGTCTCGGGCTCCGATGCCGAGGCGGCCGACCTGGCGCGCGGACTGCCAAGCAATACCTCGCGCGACTATGGCAAGCCGTTCGGCGAGATATTCAGCGACTACAACTGCGACTTTTTCGAGATCGATCCGCTGCTGTTCAGCCCCGCTGCGGTGACGGTCTGCTGTCTGGAATCGGGCCGCAGTTACCACGCCGGTGCCATCAATACGCCGATTCTCGAGCGCTCGTTCGCAGGTGCGCCATGAGCCTGCGCGTCGCACTGGTGACGGACAATCCGGGCTGGCACGGTGCCAGACTGCGCGAGGCGTTTGAGCGGCACAATTGCGAGCTGCGCATGGTGTCACTGCGCGATTGTTCTTTTGACCTGCAGGGATCGGGCTCCGGTCTGTGTATACCGGGCTTCGAGGATGGTTTGCCCGATGGCGTGTTCGTCAGGGGCGTGCCCGGGGGAACGCTGGAGCAGGTGGTGTTGTACCTGGACGTGTTGCACGCGCTGAAAATGCTGGGTGTGCCGGTTTATAACGACGGCCGGGCGATAGAAAAAAGTGTCGACAAGGGTATGACCAGCCTGCTGTTGCACTATGCCGGCATCGCTGCCGTGCCGACCTGGGTGACGGCCGACAGTGAGCAGGCTGCCGGTATCTGGGCGCGTGAACGCGCGTCCGGTCACCGCCTGGTTGTCAAGCCCCTGTTCGGTTCGCAGGGACGCGGCCTCAAACGTCTGTCCAGGAACCACCGTTTACCGTCGATAGAACAGTACCAGGGCGTGTATTACCTGCAGCGTTTCGTGCAAGGTGCGAGTTTCGACTGGCGCGTATTCGTCATAAACGGCAGGGCGGTGGCCTGCATGCAGCGGCGCGGTCGTTCCTGGATCAACAACGTCGCCCAAGGCGGTACCTGTATCGCGGTTGTCAATGACCGCAGTCTGGAGCGGCTGGCCGAGGACGCTGCCGCGGCCCTGGACATGGACTATGCCGGTGTCGACCTGATACGCGGTGCAGAAGGCGCGTTGCAGGTGATCGAGATCAACAGTATCCCCGCCTGGAAAGGCTTGCAGGCGGTCTGCGGTGTGGACATAGCCCAGTCCCTCGTCGATGATTTTTTTGCGCGTTATCTTCACTGCCGCAACATGGTGGCGGTCAGCGCATGAGCGGGCGGGACGCGATGCAGCCGGCACTCGGCGCAGACCTGGTCTGCGAAGCGGTGCGCTGCGCCTGCCTGGGCGAGCTGCAAGCCATGAAACCGGGCAATGTCAGTTTCTACGCCGACGGGCACGGCATGACGGCCGGGGATTTCGAGCGCAGTGCGCGAGCCGTGGCCCCGTTGCTGTCGCTGCCGGGACTGACGGTCGGCGAGCGGATTTATTCCGCCATCGATGCCACGCGCGGCGTGGCTGGCTGCAATACCAACCTGGGCATTGTATTGCTGTGTGCGCCATTGGCCCATGCAGCCCTGCACGTGCGCCCGGGGCAGACGTTGCAGGCGACGCTGGTGGAAACCCTGGAAAATCTTGACGAGCACGATACCGCGCTGACGTATCGCGCCATTCGCCTGGCCAGGCCCGGAGGCATGGGCGTTGTTCAGGAGCATGACATCAGCACGAAAGAACCGCGCGCATCTCTGCTCCAGGTGATGGCGGCAGCTGCCCACCGGGACCGGATCGCCTGCCAGTACGCACACGCCTATGCAGATGTCTTTGAGTTTGCTGAACCCCACCTGCGGGCGCGTCTGAACCGCTGGCGCAGCGAACCGTGGGCTGTGGTGTCGGTCTACCTGGCGCTGCTGGCGGCCTTTGGTGACAGCCTGGTGGAGAGAAAACACGGTCTGCTGGTGGCGCACCGCCTGCAGCTGGACGCCGGGTACCTCGGTGCGCAGCTGGATGCGCAGAGCGAACCGGCGCACATGCTGGAGCGCCTGTCGGTGTTCGACAGGTGGCTCAAAAGGAAAGGCATCAATCCCGGTACGACAGCGGATCTTGTTGTTGCGGCGCTGCTGGTGAAGGGGCTTCATGATCACATGCAGACTACCGGGCTGGCGCCCGTTTCCGGGAGGGAGACCGGGTCAGGTTGCTGTTTCCCGCCCGTCTTATCACTAACGACCTGAGTAAGGAGAAATGTAATGGCGAAGATAGACAAAGTCCTGGTTGGAGAAGCTCTGGTGGGCGACGGCAATGAGGTAGCGCATATCGACCTGATTATCGGACCCCGTGGTAGTGCAGCCGAAGATGCCTTTTGCCAGACCCTGACCAACCAGAAAGAGGGCGTTAACGGTCTGCTGGCGGTGGTTACCCCTAACTTGATGGTCAAGCCGTCGACGGCCATGTTCAACAAGGTGACCATCAAGGGAGCCAAGCAGGCCGTACAGATGTTCGGTCCGGCACAGCGCGGTGTTGCAATGGCGGTCGCCGATTGCGTTGAAGACGGCACCATCCCCGCAGAAGAGGCCGACGATGCGTATATCTGTGTCGGTGTTTTCATTCACTGGGAGGCCGAGGACGATAACAAGATCCAGGACTTCAACTACGAGGCAACCAAAATGGCCATCAAGCGGGCCGTCAATGGCGAACCGAAGGCGGCCGAAGTGGTTGCCAGCAAGGGATCCACGGAACACCCGTTTGCTGCACACGCCTGATTGTCGAAGATGGCTGCCCCGGTTCTCCGGGGCACGCTCTTGCAAGCCGCCGGGTGGAAGGCCCGGAGTATTGCCGAGAATCATGGACCAAGGGAGTTGACAGTCATGCAATGTATTGAATGCGGAGCCGGGTTCGAGCGACTGGACAATGATCATTTGCTGCGATGCTGCGGGCTGACCCTGCACGAGTATGCCTTGCGGCATGCTCTGCCCCTGGATCTGCTGGTAGCCCCGGATCGCTTGAATGTACGCGAACCGCCGGCGGCGCTACCCAGGCCGGAGCTGTTACCGGGAGAACAGGCGCGCAGCGTGTTGTGGGGCCTGAACTTCGCGGGACTGGTGCACCGGCACGAGGAATACTGTGAAATTCCCGGCGATGTTCGCCGCCTGGACCTGCTGCTGTGGGACTTGCGTCAGCTGGGCGATTACGCATTCCGTTTCTGCCAGGAGTACCGTTTCGACACCTCGAGTAACCGCGTGGTTGCGGACAATTGCCTGCGGGCGCGGACTGATGTCGCGCCCCGAGCGGCCCAGCTGCAGCTATCGCTGACGCCGCCGCCGGATTTCAGAAGGGCGCTAGCCGTGTGCGTGGCGCATGTCGGTGAGTTGCATGCCGGTTACCTGTTTTTGCCGGTTGCCGTTCACCGGTACGCCGAGGATATAAGGGCCTGGTTGCGCCACCACGAGAATATCGAGTTGGTGGTGCTGGAGTCGGCCGACAGCGTCGGGGGGGCCGTGTTGCGCAGTCATACCCGGACCGATACCGAACGGCTGTTTGCCTGCCTCGACAGCTGTCTGCGACCAATGCCTGGAGTGCAGGCGCGTTTCCACGAAAACACGCCGCAGGTCACGGTAGTCAAGGAGGTGGTGTTCGATTCGGCGCATTTCATCACCGACCACCCGGCCAAGTGCTCCAATCTGCACGGCGGCCGATACAAGCTGCAGGTGAAGGTGGCTGGCAGGATAGATCCGTGCACCGGCTGTGTGATCGACTATGGCTACCTCAAGCGGGTGGTCAATCGCCGGGTGGTGGAGGCATTCGATCACCATACCCTGAACTATGTCGCCGCCGAGCTGGCCTGGCGATCCAGCACCGAAATGTTGTGTGTCTACATCTGGGAGCGGTTGATCGAATATCTGCCGGGCATGGTTGAGCTGCAGTTGTATGAAACCGAGCAGTCGTGGTGCCACTACCGTGGGCCCGATCTGGGCGTGTTCCAGCAACAGGGCGGCAGCGTGCTGTTGCACCATTTTACCGGAATGGATGCGGGTGACGACGAGCTTCGGCAGCAGCTTGTCACCGTGACCGACAAGGCGTTGAGTGTTGTCGCCTAGGTGAAATGCCTTAATTGTCCGGCGTCGATGCGACCCTCGTGCAGGGCGCTGGCCAGCAGGGCGCCGGTTACGCCGAGGTCCTGCAGTTGTTCCAGGTCGTCCGCGTCGCGGATACCGCCGGCGGCGAACAGTTCACAGTGCGGGGCGTCCCGGCGAAGTTGCCGCAGCCGTGCCAGATCCGGTCCGCGATCGCTGCCGGTCCGGTCAAGGCTCATGACGATAACGCGCCCCGGCCAGAGTTCCGGATGCGCCGGGATGTCGGTCGGCCCGAGTGGCAGGCCGTGCCGGAAGTCCAGTGACAGCACGGTGTCGTCGCCGCTGACGGAAGGCTGCAGCAGCGCGGTGTCGGCGAGGGTTTCGGAGCCCACCACCGCGGTGCCAGGACAACGCGCCCGGTGTAGCAGCAGATCGCTACGGATGCTGATGCCGGTGTCGACCCACAGTTGCAACCCCGGAAAGGCGGCGTGCAGCTGTGAAATCACGGCGGTGTTGTCGCCGGTACGCGTAATGGCATCCAGGTCGGCGATATACAAACGGGTGAACGGATGCAGCGACAGCAGTCCTGCGACAACCTGGAGGGGCTGGCTGCTGCGGCACAGCTGACTTTGCAGGGGGCGGTAGTTGCTCCGTTCCCCGCCGCGGGCGTGTACCACGCGCCCCGCGGATAAATCGATAACGGGTATGAGAATCACGGCCAAACCGGTATGCGTATCTTTATTGTCGAGTATATCACTGGCGGCGGGCTGGCGGACAGCGAGCCGGACGCCGGGCTGTTGCGTGATGCGGAAGTCATGCTCCAAGCGTTGCTCGGTGACCTGCTGGAACGGGCCGGTGTGGACCTGCTGGTCAGCCGCGACGCGCGCCTGCCTGCGCTGCCGGACAAGTGTGCCGTCTATATGCCGCGTGCCGGCGGGGATATCTGGCTGCAGTGGACCGACTGTATCCGCCAATGCGACGCAGTCTGGCCGATCATGCCGGAAAGCGGAGGGTTGCTGGAACGTATCAGCGAACTGGTACTGGCGTGCGACCGCCGCCTGGTCGGCTGCAGCCCCGCGGCCGTCGCCATAACAGCGAGCAAACACCGCACGCTCGAGCTGTTGGGACAAGCCGGTATCGCGGTCGTGCCCACCTACAGGGCCGACGGTGAGATACCCCGTCTGTCCGGACCCTGGGTGTTGAAGCCCGACGACGGAGTGGGCTGCGAAGGTATCAGGCTATTCAGCAACCATGAAACCCTATGTCACGAACTTCGCTTTCGGCAGCGCCATGCCGGCTGGATTGCTCAGCCGTACCTTAAAGGAGAATCGGCCAGCCTGTCCCTGATCTGCAACAAGGGTAACGCGCACCTGCTGTCAGTCAACCTGCAGCAGGTGGTGCAGGCACGCGGCGGTCTGAAACTGGAAGGGGTGCAGGTCAATGCCAAACCGCCTGGGGGTTCAGGGTGTACCGGTCTGGCGAAGACTATCGCCGCTGCCATACCCGGTCTGTGGGGTTACGTCGGCGTCGACATCCTGTTGACAGCGCAGGGTGCCGTGGTCCTGGAAATCAATCCGCGACTGACAGTTTCCTATGCCGGTCTGTACAGTGCCCTGGGCCTCAACCCGGCGGAGATGATTCTCCGGCTGCTGCGCGACGGTGAGTTGCCGACAGGCACCTATGCCGGTTCCTGCGGTGTGAACATCGCACTGGAGGTGGCGTGTGTCGCCTGACGATATGATTGGATGGGATCTCGGCGGCGCGCATCTCAAAATAGCGCGACTGGATAGCGAGGGCTATGTGCTGGGTGTGGCGCAGGTGCCCTGTCCGCTGTGGCAGGGTGTGGACCACCTGCGCCGCGGTATCGACCAGGCCATGAATGCATTGCAGTGCGATGCCCGCCGTCATGCCGTTACCATGACCGGCGAACTGGTTGACCTGTTCAGCAGCCGTTCGGAAGGCGTGCGCACCCTGATCCAGGTGATGGAGGACCGCCTGCGGCCGGCGCGCATTCACTGGTATGCGGGGGCAAGGGGTTTCCTCAACAGGGAGGAAACCTACAACGCCGAACATGCGATCGCATCCAGCAACTGGCTGGCCAGCGCGTCTTTCGTCGCGCGGCAGCTGCCGCATGCGCTGTTCGTCGACATCGGCAGTACCACCACAGACATCATCCCGATCTGTGACGGCACCGTCGCCGCACGCGGCTGCAATGACAATGACCGCCTGCGTTTCGGTGAGATGCTCTACACCGGCGTGGTGCGCACCCCGCTGATGGCCATTGCCGGGAGTGCACCGTTTCGGGGTGCCTGGGTGCCGCAGATGGCCGAACACTTCGCCGTGAGCGCAGACATCTATCGGTTGACCGGAGAACTGCCTCGGCATGCCGACCAGCTGCCGAGTGCAGACAACGGCCCGAAAACCCTGCAGGGCAGCGCGCGCCGCATCGCAAGGATGCTGGGGCGAGACCTGGAAGCCGGGACGCTGAGCGACTGGCAACAGCTGGCCCGGTACTATCGGGAAGAGCAGCTGCATGCCATTGCGCGTGCCGCGTCCCTAGTGATTTCCTACCGTGCCCTGATGGAGGATGCGCCGCTGGTCGGTTGCGGGATTGGCCGTTTCCTGGTCCGGTGTCTTGCGGTGCATTGCGGGCGTACCTACATCGATATGTATTCGCTGTTGAAGACCGACCGGCTCATGACCGGCGATCCGGCTGACTGCGTGCCCGCCGTTGCCGTCGCGGACCTGGCGAGCTCTGCCTGATGAAGCGGCTGCAACTGGCTGAACTGCCGTATCATCCCGACAGCTCACGGTTGTTCGACGCCATTGCCGACGATCCCTGGGCGGTCTTCCTGGACAGCGGCCGGCCTCTTGTCAGCCAGGGCCGCTATGACATCATGGCCGCAGACCCTGTGCTGACGCTGACGACCCGGGGAGAGTGGACGGAGGTCAGCGACGGTCACCGCACCACGCGATACAGCGACGAGCCTTTCGCGCTGCTGCGCACGCTGCTGGGCAAACACGCCCCCGGTGTGCCCGGCCTGCCGTTTGCCG
>JAJDOI010000173.1 GCA_022340245.1 Thiogranum sp. | reverse complement strand
GGCGACTGTCCGGCGTTCTGACTGCTTTTATTGTGGTTTTTTTGCGTGCCGCGTCCCCTGAGCCCTGCTGGCAGTTTACCGCCAGGGCGCCAAATCCTATAATGACTGGCTAAATTCCAAGCCGATCACGGTGTCTGCATGCTGCGCATTTCCGAGCAATCCTTGACGTTTGACGACGTTCTTCTGCTGCCCGACCACTCCACGGTTCTGCCCAGGGACGTCGATCTGTCGACCCGCCTCAGTCGGGAAATAGCCCTTAACATCCCCCTGCTGTCGGCGGCCATGGACACCGTTACCGAGTCCCGGCTGGCGATCGCCGTGGCCCAGGAGGGTGGCATCGGCATCGTGCACAAGAACATGGCCGCGGAGCAGCAGGCCGCGCACGTACGGCTGGTGAAGAAATACGAAAGCGGCGTCATCAAGGACCCTATCAGCGTCACGCCGAATACCAGTATTCGTGAGGTGCTGGAGCTGACGCGGCAGCACAATATTTCCGGGGTACCGGTCGTCGACGGCGAAGACCTCGTCGGCATCATCACCAACCGCGATACGCGTTTTGAGACCCGCTACGACGCGCCGGTCTCGTCCATCATGACCGGCAGGGACAAGCTGGTGACCGTCAAGGAAGGTGCCGAGCGCGATGAGGTTATCCACCTGCTGCACCAGCACCGCATCGAAAAAGTGCTGGTGGTCGACGATCGTTTCCGGCTGCGCGGTATGATTACCGTGAAGGATATTCAGAAAGCCAGTGACAAACCCAACGCCTGCAAGGACGAGCTGGGCCGTCTGCGCGTGGGCGCAGCCGTGGGTGTGGGCGCCGGTACCGATGAACGGGTCGCGGCATTGGTCGAGGCCGGCGTGGACGTGATCGTCGTGGACACCGCCCACGGTCACTCCGAAGGGGTGTTGCAGCGGGTACGCTGGGTCAAGCAGCATTTCCCCGACCTGCAGGTCATCGGCGGCAATATCGCCACCGCAGCGGCGGCCCGCGCGCTGGTGGAGGCCGGTGCCGACGCCGTCAAGGTCGGCATCGGTCCGGGTTCAATCTGTACCACGCGTATTGTGGCCGGTGTCGGCGTCCCGCAAGTCAGTGCGGTGGCCAATGTCGCGCACGAACTGAAAGGCAGCGGCGTGCCGCTGATCGCCGATGGCGGTATTCGCTATTCGGGCGACATGGCCAAGGCGGTTGCCGCGGGCGGCTATTCCATTATGATCGGCAGCATGTTTGCCGGCACCGAAGAGGCTCCGGGTGAAGTCGAGCTCTACCAGGGGCGTTCCTACAAATCCTACCGTGGTATGGGTTCGCTGGGTGCCATGGGGTCGCAGCAGGGTTCGAGTGACCGTTACTTTCAGGAAGGCAGCGAAGCCGACAAGCTGGTGCCGGAAGGGATCGAGGGGCGCGTGCCCTACAAGGGACCGCTGCAGCCGGTGATCCATCAGCTGATGGGCGGTCTGCGGTCCAGCATGGGCTATACCGGCTGTGCCACCATCGAGGAAATGCGTACCCGTCCTGCGTTTGTGCGGGTCACTCACGCCGGCATGGCGGAAAGCCACGTGCACGACGTAACGATCACCAAGGAAGCGCCGAACTACCGGTCCTGAAGCCGCCGCCAGTGTCACAATACGACATCCATGCTCACCGGATCCTGATCCTGGATTTCGGTTCCCAGTACAGCCAGCTGATTGCCCGCCGCGTGCGGGAAATCGGCGTCTATTGCGAGATCCACCCCTGGGACATGCCGGAGGAAGACCTCCGCGTGTTTCGCCCGCATGGCGTGATTCTATCCGGCGGTCCGGAAAGCGTCACCGGCGGCGGCGCACCGTTGGCACCCGCGCTGGTCTTCAACCTGGGCGTGCCGGTGCTTGGCATTTGCTACGGCATGCAGACCATGGCCGCGCAGCTGGGTGGCAAGGTCGAAAACGCCGACCACCACGAGTACGGGTACGCGCAGGTGCGCGCACACGGTCATTCGCGCCTGTTGACCGACATCGAGGATCATACCAGCGTCGAAGGCTACGGCCTGCTGGACGTGTGGATGAGCCACGGCGACCGGGTGATCGAGATGCCGGACGGCTTCATTCTGATGGCCAGCACGGGTGCCGCGCCGGTTGCCGGCATGGCCGACGACACGCGCCGCTTCTATGGGGTACAGTTCCACCCCGAAGTTACGCATACCCGCCAGGGCGGGCGTATCCTGCAGCGCTTCGTGGTCGATATCTGCGGCTGCGAGGCACTGTGGACGCCCGGCAATATTGTCGAGGAGAGTCTGCAGCAGGTCCGTGCACTGGTCGGTGACGACGAGGTATTGCTGGGCCTGTCCGGTGGTGTGGACTCCTCGGTGGTGGCGGCGCTGCTGCACAAGGCGATCGGCGACCAGCTGACCTGCGTGTTCGTCGATACCGGTCTGTTGCGCTACCAGGAAGGCAACCAGGTGATGGCGACGTTTGCCGAACACATGGGCGTGCGGGTTATCCGTATCGATGCCGAGCGACGTTTCCTGCGTTCGCTGGGCAGCGAGTCCGATCCGGAGAAGAAACGCAAGATTATCGGCAAGCTGTTCATCGAGGTGTTCGAGGAGCAGGCCGAAAAGCTGAAGAACGCCCGGTGGCTGGCGCAGGGCACCATCTACCCGGACGTCATCGAATCGGCCGGCGCCAAGACCGGCAAGGCACACCTCATCAAGTCGCATCACAACGTCGGCGGCCTGCCGGAGTACATGAAACTCAAGCTGCTCGAGCCCTTGCGCGAACTGTTCAAGGACGAGGTGCGCAAGCTCGGCGTGGAACTCGGACTTCCTTACGACATGGTCTACCGGCACCCGTTCCCGGGGCCCGGCCTGGGGGTGCGCATACTCGGCGAAGTGAAGAAACAGTACGCCGACCTGCTGCGGCTCGCCGACCATATCTTTATCGAAGAACTGCGCCGGCACGACCTTTACGACAAGACCAGCCAGGCGTTTGCAGTATTTCTGCCGGTGAAATCGGTGGGCGTCACGGGGGACGGCCGGCGTTACGACTACGTGATTGCGCTGCGCGCGGTGGAGACCATCGATTTCATGACAGCCCGCTGGGCACACCTGCCATATGAGTTTCTCGACCTGGTGTCACGGCGTATCATCAATGAGATACCGGGCATCTCGCGCGTGACCTATGACATCTCCGGTAAGCCGCCCGCCACGATCGAGTGGGAGTAGCGCAGGTCTGGCATTGGCGGGCACCTGCAGGCATCTAGACGAAGCGAGCTCATAAAACCAACAACTTACCCGCATTGCTGTCTGGCAATATCTGGCACTGGCAGGCATCGGCAAGCAGTTAGTACCATT
>JAJDOI010000163.1 GCA_022340245.1 Thiogranum sp. | reverse complement strand
GCAGGTCCTGCACCTGATACTTCTGCTCTGCCATGTACCTGAAGTGTAACTCAAAGCCCCAGCGTGCGGATGTGGTAGCGCAAGCCACGCGATTTTCGCGGATCGAGCAACGGAACGCGCTTCAGGCGTTCGCGCAGCGTGCGGGTGTCGGCCGACTTCGCCAGGAACACACCGACGGCGTTGTAGTTGCGGCTGGTGGATAAACTGAAGGCCGAGCGGAAACGGCGCCGACAGGCGGCGTCGCTGACAAAGGCCGATACGTCCAGTTCCAGCGGTGAGGTAAAGTTGCTGACAATCATGCCCCCCGGGTTGAGACAGCGCCCGAGGCTGCCGACCCAGTCAGCGTCTGCAAAGACAGCGCGCTGCGGCTCGCCCGCGTAATCACCGAAAAGGTCGTCGACGATCATGTCGAAACCCGGCCCGCGGTAACGTCGCATCCAGTCGACGGCATCGGCCTGTTCGAGGAAAACGCCCGCCCCCTTGACGCCGAAGAATCGCCGCGCGATGGACAGATGTACGGCGTTGAGTTCCACGCCGACAATAGCTTCCGGCTGGACAAACTGGCGCAACTGTTGAATAACCGCACCGCCGCCGACACCGAGCACCAGCACCCGGCGCAGTTCACCCGGGGCGTAGAAGAATGCCGGCAGCAACAGCAGGTCCCAGACACTGCCCGTCACCGGGCGTGCGGGATTGTACTGGCTGTGAAACACGCCGTTGGTATACAGGCGCCGGGTACGGCCGGCGTTGCGCACCTGGTAGAGCGTGCCGCCGATACGGCGTTCCCAGAGCAGACTCACAACCCGCGCTCAGGGCTTCAGCCGGCCCAGCAGACGCCTGAGCAACCCGTCCGGGTGCGGCTCGTCGTCCAGCATGCGCCCGGTGAAGTCCTCCTGGCGGTGTTGGCTATCCTCGCCCAGCAACTCCCTGGCAAAGCGCTGCTCGTCGATATGCGCGCCGAGAAAGCGCGCAATGGCGCGCATGTCGATTTCTGCATTTTCCATACAGGACGTACCGCCGGGTGACGGCGTCATATTGAAAATAGCCCCCTTACCGGTATCGATTTTGGCTTCACCCATCAGCAGTTTCGCCTGGGTTTTGTCGATCAGCTGCGGGCGTATACCACCGACCTTTTTCGCGAAGCTGAGATCGCGCAGGCGCAGGCTCGGTACGATTTTACGCGCGTCTTTCAGGAACAGAAGCTTGCGGATAAACGGGATTTCGAACAGGACATTCTTCAGCATGTAGTTGCGGATATCCGGCACCCTGAACAGCTCCCACAACGCCGCCGCCACCCGCCGGTCGAACTGGAACACGCGCAGAAAATCCGGCAAGGTTCGGTAATTGTAACGCTCCAGAATCGGCAGTATCAGCGCGGTCGGCCCGAAACGGGTCTTGCCCGGGACCAGCACGTCCGGATCACCATGAATGGCCGCGAACGGCAGTTTGTCGTTCTGTACCGTGTACACCTTGCCATTGAGGATCTGCGGCGTGAAGTAGTAACTGCCCGCCACCGGCAAACAGGAATAATGCCTGCCGTAGCCGAGGTCATGCGCCAGCTTCAGGCTGTGTCCGCCGGCACACACCACCAGCGAACGCGTCTGGTAACAGGTGCCATCGGTCTCGACCAGAAAGCGATCGTCTTCGACCTTGATATGCCGGACGTTCTGGTTGTAATGCACGTCGACAGTCTTGCCTTCGACCTTCTGGGCCTGACGGACGAAAGATCGCGACGCGGCTTCGAAGTTGACCGCCGTGTACTCGTCGGTGGAGCCCAGCGCGACAATCGGTTCGCCGCGCAGCCGCCCGTCGCGGCCGGCCACCACGGCCGGTTCGATACGCGCGATATCCTTCTTCTCGAACAGGTGCAGCTGCGGATAGTATGGCCGCAAGCGCTCGAAGCGCGCGCGCAATAGCTCGCATTCGCGCGCACCGACCCCCAGCACCATTTTCGGGTACTTGTAGATCAGGTGGTCCCTGTCGGGCTGGCTGAGGCAGTAGTTCGCCAGCATGCGCGCGGCACGCTGCACTTTCAGGGCTTTTTCCAGGCTGTAATTGGTTTCGATATCGCCGCAGTGCAGCGTCTGACTGTTGTTGCTCGACAGCGAATTGACCCGCGCCGGTGCGGCATACTTCTCGACAATGCCGATGTGCTGAATATCGGTATAACGCGCCGTCTCGTACAACAGCGCACTGCCGGACACACCGGCACCGATAATCAGCAATTCGTATTGATGCGTGCTCAAGCGGGCGCCTGCTCGGGTCGGTGCAGCAGTTTCAGGACCGGCTCGTTGCGTGCCGGGTCGTCGTTGAAACCCGATACCAGCAACACTTCGCTTCCGGGCCGGCCCAGATCGCACTCCGCGGCAATCAGGTTGCAGATACCCCGCCAGTCGGTGGTCTCCGTTTCCGCGATAAGAAACGGCACAATCCCCCAGTGCAGGGTCATACGCCGGCACACCTCATCGCTGGAGCATACCCCCACCGTGGGCGCCAGCGGGCGGTGCGCGGCAAGAATGCGGGCCGTGGTACCGGTGCGCGTGGGCACCACGATCGCCTCCAGGCCGAGGTCGCGGGCCAGTTCGACCGCGGCGTGCGCCATGGATTCGCGAATAAAATGCGTCTTGCTGCCGCGCTCGGCAATCGGGTCGCGGGCGAAACAGCCTTCCTGCCACTGATGTTGCTCGACCTCGCGCAACACCCGGTCCATGGTGCGCACGGCTTCCAGCGGATACTGGCCGGCGGCGGTTTCACCCGACAGCATGGCCGCATCGGCGCTCAACAGCGCCGCCCCCGCGACATCGGTGACTTCGGCCCGGGTCGGGCGCGGATAGTTCATCATGGATTCCAGCATCTGCGTCGCCACAATCACCGGGACCCCGACCTGACGCGCCTTTTCAATCAACATCCGCTGAATCAACGGCACTTTCTCGGCAGGCAGTTCGATGCCGAGGTCGCCACGCGCCACCATGATGCCATCGGAAACCTGCAGGATCGCGTCGATGTCGGTGACGCCTTCCGGGCGTTCGATCTTGCTGACGACCGGTATGGCTGCACCGAGTTTGTGCAGGTGCCGCTTGAGCTGGCGGATATCCGCCGCCGAACGCACGAAACTCAGGGCTATGAAATCCACGCCCATGTCGACCCCGAAAGCCACGTCAGAACGATCCTTGGCCGTAAGCGCCGGCGTCGACAGGCGCGAATCCGGCAGATTCATACCCTTGTGGTTTGACAGTCGGCCGCCATCGATCACCCGGCAGCGGACATCACGCTCGTCCACAGCGAGCACCCGCAGACACAGCTTGCCGTCGTCGAGCAAAATGTGTTCGCCTTTCCTGACGTCCTTGTGCAGCGACGTGTACTGGGAGGGTATCAGGCCGTCGGTACCGGTCACGTTTCGGGTCGTTACCACGACCTTGCTCCGGGCCTTGAGCATGATTCCGTCGTTCTCGAAGCGGCCGACACGGATCTTCGGGCCGCACAGATCCATCAGGATACCGACGTGGCGCCGGGTCTTGCGTGCGGCGAGCCGCACCCTGTCGATAGTGTCCCGCTGGCTGGCCTGGTCGCCATGCGACATGTTGATACGCACCAGGTTGATACCGGCGCTGATCAGTTTTTCGATCATGCCCTGCGAATTCGAAGCAGGCCCCAGGGTGGCAATAATCTTGGTTCTGCGCCACCGCAATGCCGTTTGACGACGGCTGCTATTGCTTGTTGCCATGTGCCTGCGGATTCACCAGGTTGATAAATTTCGTTAGCATGACTGGTGACGTTTTCCCAATCAATAGCTTGTGGGTTCCATTGATACTCCACCTGGCAAACCTGCCGGTGCAAGCTTTGCGGTGCCCTTGCATGTGCGAATACCCCGGCATCCACCCGCCTGTAGCAATATGGCGACAGATGGGTTCGCGCCGCCGATTGGACGTGAGCGAAACCTGAGGGTTCTTCGAGCGCATATGTTTAAGCTTGAATTAATGTACTGATGTTCTAATGTGCGTAGTCGAACATCGGGAATGTTGTGAATAGGGAATCATTATGTTTTTAGACTGGTTAACCTTGGCGGGATTTGTTGTTGCTTTCGGACTTTTCGCCATGCTGTTGTATGTCTGCAGGACAAGAGGCTGCGGCACCTGATCGGGCAATGACGACAGACCCCGATCTGTTGCGGCAACTGGTCCGCGGGCCGTCGCCGCCAGCTGCACACCTGGATTGCATGCCAGTGCATCCTGGGCGAGGTGCCAGCGGCATTGCCGCGGAAATTCAACGATGGCCGGCGACCACCGTCAAGGCGACACGTCGCGGCAGCACCCGCTACTCGTGCGCAATCGGCTTGTCGGTAAACAGATAATCTTTCAGTTCCTTGTCAAACGCCGGATCCTTGCGGCGAATCCACTCCAGAACCATCGAGGCGTGTTCTTTTTCCTCGTCGCGATTATGCGCAAGAATGGCCCTGAGTTCTTTATCATTACAGGCATCGACACGCTGATTGTACCAGTCAACCGCTTCCAGCTCTTCCATCAGCGAGGTGATGGCGCGGTGCATATCCCGGGTTTCCTCGCTCAGTTCCGCGATAGGTTCATGATAGCCTTCATTTGCCATTGGCATGCTCCTCAGCACTACTGACTGTCGGTCGGCTCTTTTTCCGTCGTGCTGTTCCGGGACGGTCAGCGGGTTCATCGCGTTGACTGTCGAGCCGGTAAGGTGATATCGATTCTATGTACTAAGAAGTACCCTGTCGAGACGCTTTTCCCGAACATCCGGGATCCGGGTAGGCAAGGCCCGCACATTTTGGGGCGCCGCGCGATATTTCAGGTGGGCGGCTTGCACATCACCGGCAGGCAATGCGGCGCGTCCTTGCGACCGGCGCGGGCACCGATTTCCGCCGCGCTATCCCGGTAGTTTGGTTCATCCGGGGCGAGGCCGACTGCGCAGGCGGCGGCGGCCCGCGCCTGTACCGGGCAGCCAAGTTCCACCAGTGCGTAAGCCAGATTGTTCCAGCCCTGCGGATCCGCGGGCGCCAGGTGCGTCGCCTCGCGGAATGCCGTTTCCGCCTGCACATAGTCGGCGCCCGCATACAGACTGTTACCCAAAGCCAGCCAGACACGCGGTTCCCGGGGCCAGCGTCGGGTCGCCGCCTGGTACGACGCGCGGGCCGCTTCGGCTTGCCCGGATATTTCCAGGTCGTGCGCGGCCTCGAGGTAGGGCAGCGGTCGCGCGCTCGCCGGTATGCTGCCGGCCGGCACAACCACCAGCGCCCAATAACCGCTGCGCGCCCAGGTTCTCTCGAAGGTGGCCAGCGTGGTTCGCCAGCGCCGGGTCGTGCCCGAGCGCAGCACCACTTCCCGGGTTGCCAGGTCGTAACCGATGATGACAGCGAAATGCCAGCGGGCGAGCCAGTCTGTGCCGAGATTCTGGAACACCAGTACCGGATTGCCGTGAGCGAGTTCGGAGAGAAGATCGTCCAGTGACGGCTGCAGGCGGTAGGCGAGCATGCCATAGCGCCGCGCGGTGGCTGTAAGCTCCTCGGGCAGACTGCCGTTGAGCGCCGGGACGAAAAGCGCATCCTCCAGTTGCCCAGGGGTGACGTCTACCGCGTGTGCCGCCAGCACCGTGGCGAGCGCGGCCGGCCCGCACTGGTAGCGCTCCTGCGGGTAGAACGGGGTATCGGTCAACTCGACAGCGTCGGGCAGTCCGGCGGGCGGAGCAGCCAGCAGGGAACGTGTTTGCGGTGGCGTTGCGCAGCCGGCAAGCAGCAGCGCCGCAAGCAAAACACCCGCCAGGCGGCGGGTGTCGGCTGCGCATTTCGAGCCCGGGCTAGCGGACCGGATGAATGAACGGAAAGATATCGGTGGCACCGATAACGTCAGTGATGACGAACACTAGAAAGATAATCAACAGGACACCAAGTATGCTTGTCCCGCCGGCGTGCACATTGTCGATCTGCTGATTGATGCGTGCGAGCTCGGCGTCGCTCAGGTTATTGACACGCGCATCGACCCAGGCGGGGCTGACACCCCAGGCCTGCAGTTGCTGCCGCGCGGTCTCCTGGTCGAGAAACCGGCGCAGCTTGTTTTCGGCCGGTCGGGACTGCGCCGGACTGACGATCTGCTCGGTACCGACCATTGCCGCCTGCGCGGGCATGACCGGCAGAATCGACAGCATGACAGACAGTAGCCAGACCAATGAGCGTTGCATGACTCGCATTGTAACTTCTCCTTGATTGAGTGTTGGGCTGTTGCTATGTTCGGCGACGCCGCTAAACCGGCTTGCCGTAGTGTATCACCTGCTGTAAACGCACAAAACGACGAGGCGTCGCCGGCTTCCTTCCCTGAAGCCCACGCGGCGGCCCGGGCGACACCTGCTAGTGGCCCGGCGGCTTCAGACCCGCGGCCTTGTAGAGTTGCTGTTGTTCGGCAAACGTCAGTGGCCGGGATTTGCCGGGGCGCAAACCGCGCTCGAGGATGATGGGGCCATAACGCACCCGGCTCAGGCGGCTGACCGTCAGACCCTGGGATTCCCACAGGCGCCGGACTTCGCGATTGCGGCCTTCCTTGATGATGACGTGGTACCAGCGGTTGGCACCACTGCCACCGGACTCCTCGATGGCGGTAAAGCGCGCAAAACCGTCCTCCAGTTCCACGCCCTTGATCAGGCGTTCGAGCATATCCGCCCTCACCTCACCAAGCAGGCGTACGGCGTACTCACGTTCGATCTCCTGGGACGGGTGCATAAGCCGGTGCGCAAGCTCACCGTCAGTGGTGAACAACAACAGGCCGGCGGTGCTGATATCCAGACGCCCGACGCTGATCCAGCGGCCGGTGCGCAACTTCGGGAGGCTGGTGAACACCGTTTTGCGTCCCTCGGGGTCGCTGCGGCTGCAAACCTCGCCCACCGGTTTGTGATACAGGATCACCGCGGGGCGCGCCGGCGTGTCGAGGGCGATGTCTACCGGTTTTCCGTCGACCAGGATGCGTTCCTCTCCACCGACCTTCTGCCCCAGTTCCGCGATCCTGCCATCAACCTGGACCCGCCCGGCGCGGATAAGATCTTCCACGTGGCGGCGGGACCCCAGGCCGGTGCGGGCCAACACTTTTTGCAGCCGTTCTTGCATGATGAAGAAAACCTGGATCCCCGCGTCGCAGGGATATTGTCACCAGCTCAATGAAGAGTTCCGTTGCTGTCGGCAACGTCGACAGGCACCTGAACGGCCACCGGAGATGCCGCATCGGTCAGGTCATCCGCCGCCTCGTCATCGCCAGGCCCGTGTTCCTGTCCAGGCAGTTCCAGATCGAGCTCGGCGTTGATGGTGTCGATATCGCGCAACTCCATCAGGGTGGGCAAATCGTCCAGACCGTTGAGATTGAAATAGTCGAGGAACTGGCGTGTGGTGCCATACATCGCGGGGCGCCCGGGCACATCGCGGTGACCGACCACCCGCACCCACTCACGCTCCTGCAGGGTTTTCATGATCGACGAACTGACGCTGACGCCGCGGATGTCCTCGATCTCACCGCGGGTAATCGGCTGGCGGTAGGCAACCAGCGCCAGGGTTTCCAGCAGCGCGCGCGAATAGCGGGTGGGCTTATCCTCGGTCAGACGCGAGACCCACGGTTCCATGGCCTGCGAGACCTGGATGCGATAACCGCTGGCGACTTCAACCAGCTCGATACCGCGTTCCGCATAGTCTTGCTGCAGCGCCGTGACCGCCTCCCGCATGTCCTCGCGCTCCGGTTTTTCCCCATCGCCGAACACGGCGAGCAGCTGGTCGAGGTCAAGCGGTTTGCCAGCGGCCAGCAATACCGATTCAACAATATGTTTGATTCTCTGATTGTCCATGTGTACCGACCTTGTTGTTCAGGCGTCACCCGCCGCGGCGACCGACGGCTCCTGTTCATCGAGCGTCGCAGCCGCGCCGGCGGCCTTGATA
>JAJDOI010000050.1 GCA_022340245.1 Thiogranum sp. | reverse complement strand
GTCGCGCATGGAATCATCGCTGATAGCCGCGAGGCGCTCCAGGTCGCGCGCCAGGTAAGCGTCCTTCAGGCTGTCCAGCTGGTGCTGAATATCGGGCAGGTTGTCGAGGGTGTCTTTCAGCAACGCCACCTGGTCGCTTTCCGACAGCTCATCGAAGACGCTCAGCTGCTCAAGCGGGGTTTCCAGGCCGTCCACCGGCTTGCCGGCCGCCACGGCCCGCCGGTAGAGGTGCAGGTCCAGCACCATGCCGGTCTCGCCTGGCGGCGTCATCAGCGTCACTGCAACCGCCCAGGGCTTCATGGTGGAAACAACCATTTCCGGCATACCGTAAACGGCCATCGCGCTGACAACGCGCTTATACAGGGGCGCGCCGAGGTGCGACTCCAGCGTACTGCCGTCGCCAAGCATAAAGCCGCTGGTCATGGCCAGCAGCGATTGCGGATCCAGCACCACTTCCAGGGTGAGGCCACGGGATCTGTCGAAGGCCTGTTGTACGGCGGCCGGCAGGCGAACCACCTCGGGATCTTCACTGTGCATGGTGCCGAACAGGTAACTCGGCGCCGCGCCACCGACCTGGATTTTCCATAACAGGCCGTGGTCGAACTTTTCCGTCGCGTTTGCAGGATTCGCCGCCAATAGCGTAACAAACAGCAGCTGCAACCACACCAGGGCATTTTTCTGGAGTAAGCGTTTCACCTTCATGAATCGGTTCCGGTATGCTGCACCCATGTCAGACACTAACAGCTCCGCCAGACTGGCGACCCGTTTTCGAGGTTTCCTGCCCGTGGTTGTCGACGTGGAAACCGGCGGCTTTAACCCCAAACGCGACGCCTTGCTGGAAATTGCCGCGGTAATACTCGATTTCGATGAACAGGGCCGGCTGCAGCCCAGCGAAACCCATGCCTGTCATGTGGAACCTTTCAAGGGCGCCAACCTCGACGAGAAATCGCTGCAGTTCACCGGTATCGATCCGTATCACCCGTTTCGCTTCGCCAAACCCGAGGACGAAGCTCTGCGCCAGATCTTCAAGCCGGTGCGCCGCGCAGTCAAGGACAGCGCCTGCACGCGTGCGATACTGGTCGGCCACAACCCGTCGTTCGACCTGAGCTTCGTCAACGCGGCTGCCGACCGCTGCAAGATCAAGCGCAACCCGTTCCATCCCTTCAGCAGTTTTGACACCGCGACCATGGCCGGGCTCGCCTTCGGTCAGACGGTTCTGGCGCGCGCGGCGGTTGCCGCAGGCATGAGCTGGGACCAGGAACAGGCCCATTCGGCAAAATACGATGCCGAACGCACCGCCGAGCTGTTTTGTATGATCGTCAACCGCTGGGATGAGACTGTGGGGGTCATCACCGCGCCGGCCCGCGCCGAGGAAGATGCAGAGGAACACAGCAGCGCGGAATAGACCCGGATCAAGCGAAAGCATGCGTCCCAAAGCCACCTTTTCCGGCGTGGCGGCATGCTCGACGCCCCGCCGGTTACCGCAAGGCCAGCCGGTCGCAGGCAACAACGGCGTTTGTCGCCGGCGCGGCGACGAGAGAGAATAGGATCGTCTGCAGTTTCGTTGTGTCAGTGCCCTGCAGATAACAGCGCTCGGGCCGCACATGATTACGTATCGATTTGGAGCTACTCTAAATCGTATTTCGCCCGGTGAAACGCGTGAGGACTAATCGAGCTATGGCTACACTCCCAGCGAAAGAACAGCAGATTGTCGAAGCCCACACCGGGCTGATCCACCGGGTGGTCATGGCCTGCCAGAATCGCGAGCGGGTCCCGGACCTCGACGACATCCTCAAGCAAGCCGAACAGAACGGCTGGCTGCAGCTCGTCGGCGCGATCCGAAAAATTCTTGCGGGCGCACGGGACACATCCGTGCTGAACGGGCTGGATGATGAAGACAGCGTGATTGTTCACTCCATCCTGCGGGGACTGCAAAATCCCGCCACCCTGCCCGGCCTCACCGAAGGCGTGGACGGTGCCATGGCGGCACCCGGCATCGCCGCCATGGTCAACGGCGCGCGCCGTGGCAACCTGGAGACGCTGCAGCTGCTTGGAAGTATGGCGCAACAGATGCTGCAGGCCGGCGGCGATATGGCGCGCCTCGCCGGGATCCTGCGCCCCCTGGTTCAGGGCGAACGCGACGCCGACAAGCTCACTGCCGGCATGGGCATCGAAGGACAGAAGCTGGTTGTGGCGATTCTCGACGAACTGGCAAAGCTCGACACGCACTAGCCATCCGTCGCTGCCTGCTCGTCGCGACGTTGCGCAGCAGCAAAACCGTCGTCATCGGACAAACCCCGGCAAACCTCGATCATCAGCGCACGCCGGTGCTCGTATGACCGGCCGGTCTGCGCTTCGAGCTGCCGGGTATAGCTGTTGACCGCCTCGCACAGGAATGCCCGGATGCGACTGCTATAGGCGCTTTGCCCCTGCGCGCCCAGTTCCCGCTCGAAGCGTCCAGCCAGGTCCAGCAGCGCCTCGCGGGCGGCAATGCTGCACTCGTCGGCGCCGTGCGGGTAGTTGCGCGCGACAAACCACTGCAGGGCGTCAACCAGAACAGCCGCCGTTTCCGCACTGCATCTCACCGTAATCTGTTTCGCCATAGACCTGAAAACACCGGTGCACAGACAGAATGGATGTTCCATCCGCGGTGCCGATAGCATGGAATCTGCAGCGGCGCTTGTCCAGCTGCGAACAACAGCGGCCACGGCCCGTAACCGCGCTGCCCGGCACCGCATCAATCCAGGCCGGCAGTCAAAAGGCACACCCAACCCCGGGGGGTGTTATCCGCGACCACCTGGTGCCGCGTTGCCTGACGGAGCGCGGAACCCTACACTACGCCGGGAAAAAACAGGGAATCCAGAATGACTCAGCGTTACTCAGGTGTCATCCGCTGCGCACATAGAGCGGCGCTCGTGCTCGTCGCCATGTTGCCGGCCGGCGCACTGGCCAGCGACGAAATCCGCTTACAGAATTTCACTTCTCACTGGGCAGGCTGGCTGGCGGTAGGCCTTTTTGCCACGGCTTATGCCTTTGTCATTGCCGAGGAGGCACTGCACCTGCGCAAGTCAAAGCCGACCATGGTGGCCGCGGGTTTCATCTGGACCATAGTGGCCCTGCTCTACAGCTCCTATGGCGATACCCACACCGCGGAACTTGCCGTCAAGCACAACCTGGAAGAATTCGGTGAACTGTTCCTGTTCCTGCTGGCGGCCATGACCTACATCAATACCATGGACGAGCGCGGTGTGTTTGACGCCCTGCGCGTCTGGCTGGTGACACGCGGCTTGTCGCTGCGGGCGATTTACTGGGTCACCGGGCTGCTGGCCTTCCTGATTTCACCGGTGGCCGACAACCTTACCACGGCGTTACTCATGGCGACCGTGGTCATGGCCGTTGGCGGCAGCAACCACAAATTCGTCGCTGCCGCCTGTATCAACATTGTGGTCGCGGCCAACGCCGGCGGCGCGTTCAGTCCCTTCGGTGACATAACGACCCTGATGGTCTGGCAGAAGGGCCTGGTACCGTTCCAGGAGTTTTTCTCCCTGTTCGTCCCGTCCGTGGTCAACTGGCTTGTACCGGCGATTATTCTGGGCTTCACCGTATCCAGGTCGGCACCGGAGAGTTGCCAGGAAACCGCCGAGCTGCAACACGGCGCCTGGGTGGTCGTGGGCCTGTTCCTGCTGACGATCATCATGGCCGTCTCGGCGCATAACTTCCTGCACCTGCCACCGGTGCTCGGCATGATGACCGGCCTGGGTTTCCTCAAGCTGTATGGCTACTACCTGAAGCGCCGCAGCCGGTTTTATCCCGAGGCGCCGGCCGATTCGCTTGGCAGCAGCGCGCTGGAACTGGAAAAGACCTCCGCCCCGGCCGGGCGGACCCAATTCAATATTTTCAAGTCGCTGGAGCGCGCCGAGTGGGACACGCTGATGTTCTTTTACGGCATCATTCTGTGCGTCGGCGGTCTCGGCACGCTCGGCTATCTGGCTGTCGGCTCGCAGCTGATGTACGGCGACCTCGGCCCCACGCAGGCCAATATCCTGGTGGGCCTGCTGTCGGCGATTGTCGACAACATTCCGGTCATGTTTGCGGTGCTGGCGATGGAGCCGCAGATGGACCCTGGACAGTGGCTGCTGGTAACCCTTACCGCCGGCGTCGGTGGGTCACTGTTGTCCATCGGCTCGGCGGCGGGTGTCGCGGTGATGGGGCAGGCTCGCGGCATCTACACGTTTTTCTCGCACCTGAAATGGACCTGGGCGATTGCACTGGGTTATGCCGCCAGCATCTGGGTTCACCTGCTGATCAATGGCAGCAAGTTCTCCACTTTGTAGAACGGTGCATTGAAACAAAAAAAGCAGAGTCTTTGCTCTGCTTTTTTTGTCCTGGCCAGGCCCGCGGGGTCGCGCGGCCCGTCTCGCGACAGGCCGCGCACCGGCGCTGGTGTCGGTCAGTGCTGCTTGGCAGCGGCTTCCTGCAGCATCGGCTTGAGCTCGCCCTTCTGAAACATCTCCAGGGTGATATCGTGGCCGCCGATCAACTGGCCGTTTACGTACACCTGCGGAAAGGTCGGCCAGTTCGCAAAGCGCGGCAGATTTTCGAAGACTTCCGGATCGGCGAGCACGTTCACATGGGCGAATTCCACGTCACAAGCCTGCAGCATCTGCGCCGTGCGGCTGGAGTAACCACACATCGGCATCTGCGGCGTACCCTTCATGAAGATGACGACCGGACTGCCGTCCACAGCCTGTTTGATACGTTCCATCACGTCCATCTTTCATTACCTCTCAAGTCAAATTTTTCCTGATAAGCCTAGTGTACCTAGCATCTGCGGCAACAAACAGCCTAATTTCAAAGGGGTTTTACCACTTCAACCGGTTTCCCGTCGTGGGAAAGACGCCGCCGACAGCAAAATTATTTCAGTCTGGCGTAAGCTCACTGCAGCTGGCGCGGATAGCGCCCGCGCGCGCCGGCGGGACAATTTGCGTGCTGCCCGAGCATACCGGGTCTGGAGGGATCGATGCGCTACAGCGTATCGACGTTGC
>JAJDOI010000022.1 GCA_022340245.1 Thiogranum sp. | reverse complement strand
CCGCTGCCGCTGGCGCGCATCGCCCTGTCCTGGATCAGCCACCTGGAACCCTGGGGCATGCTGGATGTATTTATGCTGGGTGTGCTGGTTGCGTTCGTTAAACTGGGCAATATGGCCACCATGCACACGGGGCTTTCGCTGTTTGCCTTTTGTGGTCTCATCGCGGTGTCGGCGGCGGCGGCGGCTGCCTTTGAACCGAGGCTGCTGTGGCGTCGGCTGGGCCGCCAACAGGTATAGCTTATGCGAGCGAGAGATATCGGCCTTGCCAGTTGCCACACCTGCGGCCTGTTGCAGCAGCTGCCGCCCAGCGGCCACGCGCACTGTCCGCGTTGTCACTCGCCGGTGCACCTGCGTACGCCGAACAGCACCCAGCTCACCTGGGCGCTGGTGATTACCGCGATCATCGCCTACCTGCCCGCCAATCTTTACCCGGTGATGACCGTGACGTCGCTGGGTCGGAGTCAGTCGGATACGATTCTCAGTGGGGTGATCTATCTGCTGCTGCACGGCGACTGGCCGCTGGCGCTGATTGTGTTTGTCGCCAGCGTGCTGGTGCCGCTGCTCAAGATCGTGGCGCTGCTGTATCTGTTGTTGTCGGTGCAGCGCCGCTCGCCGCTGCGCAAGGCGCAGCGTTCGCGCCTGTATCGTGTGGTCGAACTGGTCGGGCGCTGGTCGATGGTGGATATTTTCGTGGTTGCGCTGCTCGCAGCGCTGGTGCAGGCTGGGGCCCTGGCGACCATCGAACCGGGGGTTGGCGCCATCGCTTTTACGTCAGTCGTCATTTTGACGATGTTCGCGGCCCTGAGTTTCGACCCGCGCCTGATCTGGGACAACGAGGAGGCACACGGTGACATCACCTGAGCAGCATGATTCACTCGACCAGCTGCCCGAGGCGGTCGTGGATGAGGGGCGCAAGGGCCTGCCCATCGTGTGGCTGCTGCCTATCGTCGCCCTGCTGGTGGGTGGCTGGCTGATCTACAAGACCTATTCGGAAAAGGGCCCGGAGATCGTTATCAGCTTCAAGACCGCGGAGGGTATCGAAGAGGGCAAGACCCAGGTCAAGCTCAAAGACGTGAAGGTGGGGCATGTCGAAACGGTAAGCTTCTCCCCGGATCTGTCCGAGGTGCTGCTGACGGTGAGTATGGTCAGGGACGCTCGACCCTATCTCACCGACAAGACGCGTTTCTGGGTGGTGCGCCCGCGTGTGGGTGCCGGTCAGGTCAGCGGTCTGGGAACCCTGTTCAGCGGTGCTTACATTGCCATGGAACCGGACAACACCGGCAAGCAGGTGAACCGTTTCACCGGCCTGGAAAGGCCGCCGGTGATCACGGGGGGCAGGAAGGGGACCAGCTATCGCCTGAAGGCGTCATCGGTCGGCTCGCTGGCGGTGGGATCGCCGGTGTATTTCCGCCAGATCGCTGTCGGTGAGGTGACCGAGTACCGCTTGAGCGACGACCACGAGTATGTCGAGCTGGGCATCTTCATAGAGTCACCGCATGACCAGTATGTCAGGGACGCGACCCGGTTCTGGAATGCCAGCGGGCTGGACGTCTCCCTGAACGCGTCGGGTGTGACGCTGGAAATGGAATCCATTGTTTCTCTGATCAGCGGCGGTATCGCCTTTGAAACCCCGGGCGAACGGGCCACGATGCCGCGCGCCGAAAAAGATCATATGTTCACCCTGTTTGCGAGTCGCGCCCAGAGTCGCGAACAGCCCATCACCGACACAACCACCTTTGCCCTGGCATTTTCCGGCACCGTCCGCGGTCTGGAGGTCGGCGCGCCGGTTGAGTTCCGGGGTATTCGCGTAGGCACCGTGAAGGCAATTGAGCTTGGCCCCGGTGCGCCGGGAACGGGCTCGCTGGCGCCCATTGTGCTGGTGGATTTCGAGCCGCAGCGATTGCAGGCGTACGGGACGCTGAAAAACTCACCACAGGTGCTTGAGGATCGCAAAGAGATGTTCAGTGATCCGGTCGCGCGACTGCATAGACAGGTCAAGGAGGAGGGACTGCGGGCACGCTTGCAGACCGGTAATCTGGTAACCGGCAAGTTGTTCGTCGATATCGATTTTTACCCGGATGCGCCGCCGCCGGTGCTTGCCGACAACCTGGGCTACCCGCAGATTCCCACCCTGCCGAGTTCGCTGCAGGGGCTCCTCGAGGGCATACAGCAGATCCTGGACAAACTGGAGAAGGCAGACCTGCAGCAGACGCTCAGCAACCTGAATCAGCTGATGGTCTCCACCAGCAACCTGATGGTAGTGCTGGAGAAGGATGCCCCACAACTTTCCGACGAACTGCATGGTACGCTGCTTGACACGCGCAAGATGCTGAGCGAGGCTGCAGCGACCTTGAAGACGGTAAACAACGCCGCGTCGCCGCGCGGTGAAATCGGTAACCAGTTGCAGGACACGCTGAAGGAAATCACCGCCGCCGCACGCGCTATCCGGGTTATGACGGAATACCTGGAGCGGCATCCGGATGCCCTTTTGAAGGGCAAGGGCATCAAGTGAGGACGAAAAAATGATCCAGCGTTACTTCCTTCTGTCGCTCCTGGTTTTGGCGGCCCTGCAAACCGCCTGCAGCTTGGGTGGCCCGAGCAAGCCCTCGAAGTTTTATGTGCTGAGTGCCTCGCCCGCATCGCCGGTGGCGGGGCGCGAATCGGCCGACGTGCCGTTGGCGGTAGCGGTGGGCCCGGTGGAGCTGCCAGATATTTTCGACCGGCCTCAGATCGTGACGCGTCCGGGTGCGAACCGGATCGACCTCGCCGAGTTCAACCGCTGGGGCGGTGACCTGAACGCCGACCTGTCGCGCGTGCTGGTGCAAAACCTGATGGTGCGACTGAATACGCAAAATGTGTCCGTCTACCCTTTACTGCGTGACGCTCGCGCTGACTTCCGGGTGGCAGTGCGTTTCTTTCGTTTCGACGGGGAACTGGGCAAGCGCGTCAACCTGTCGGGTACCTGGCAGCTGCTGGACGGCGAGAGCGGTTGCCCGCTGGCCACCCGCGGTTTTGACATCAGCGAAATGCCGGCGGGGCCGACTTACGACGACTTTGTACAGGCGATCAGCGATGGTGTGGCGAAGCTGAGTCAGGCAATCGCTGTGACGATCGCCGCCGCAAAGCCCGGGTGCGGCTGAGATCTCAAGCGGTCTGCAGAAACGACTCCAGCAGCGCGTACTGTTTTGCGGATTCCGAATCGTCCATGGTTCTGCCCTGGGCTACCGCTTCGCAAACGCGTGCCATGCGCGCATTCATGGCGGTCGACCAGGCGAGGTCTCCGCTGTTGGGCAGACAGCTTGGAAGCGGCCGCTCGCGGTTGTATCCGAGAGTTCTTTTATCACCGATAGAGTCTGTTGAAGTCGACACAGGTCAAGCACCGGGCAAGGCCGCGTGCCGGTATGCCGACACGGGGCCGCGATACGGGTTCAGCCAGTCTGCCGGGGGCAACAGAGAACACTTGTCCTGGCGCGGACTGACGCCTGAGAAATGCCACCATGCGCTGGTAGGCGGCTTGCTCGTCTTTCAGCCGCGTGAATCCGTGTCCTTCGTCGGCATAGACGAAGTACTCCACCGGGCGACCCGAGTGTCGCAGGCGTTGCACCAGCCAGTCGGATTGTTCGCGGGGTACACGGCTGTCGTTGGCGCCCTGGTGTATCTGCAACGGAATCCTGATCCGCTCGACGTGATAGATCGGTGACAGCAACCAGTTGCGAAAACGATCCTGGCGCGGATCGAAGCCGAGCGCCGAAGACAGGTGCCGCTGCAGGTAAAGCGGCCAGCTGTCGACAAACGTCGCCAGTTCGGTAAAGCCGAAGAAATCGACGGCTGCCTGGAAGACACCGGGATACTGGGTAATCAGCGACATGACACTGAACCCGCCGAAGCTGTCGCCGGCAATGAACAGCTTGTCGGGCTGGACGAAACCAAGTCGGCGCACCGTGGCGGCCACTGCGACGATGTCGCGGATGTGCGCGCCACCCCAGTCACCGTCATCCAGCGACGCGTAGCGTCTGCCAAAGCCGGTACTGCCGCGCACGTTGGGTATGACCACCAGATAGCCGCGGTTGGCGAGAAACTGGACGGTGCTCAGGTAGAGCGGATCGACGTGTTCGTCCGGTCCTCCGTGGATGAAAAAGATGACTGCTCGGGGATTGCGCCGCGATGTGCCGTTGGGAATGAACAGATGGACGGGGATCTCAAGGCCGTCGAAGCTGGGAATCAGCAGCGAGCGCGCTTGCGCGAGCTGAACGGGGTCGATACCGGAGCGGTTCGCGTCATACAGGAGCGACGGCGGCTGTCCGCCGCCGACCCGGTAGTAACGGCGCGGCATTGTTGCGGTTTCGAGGTAGACGACCCCCGTGCCGGGGTCATGGTGACTGAATACGCCACCAACAACCGCCGCGGCTGGTAAACCCAGGTCGGTCGGCTTGTCGAAACCGTCGATGAATACCGCGCTTCGTCCGCTCAGTCCATCGCGATAGCCGACCACGGCAACACGTCCACCGGTGAACATGGACAGCGATTCCAGGTCATTGTTGAAAGGCAGTTGCACCGGCTCCGCTTCGTCGGCGCCGATACGATAACGCCACAGACGAAAACCATCGGCGCCGAAGGCGCTGCGAAAATACACCGTATTGTCTGAAAAACAGCCATCCAGATTATTGATGCCCGGCACGGCGCTTATCGTGCGTGTCTCCCCGCTCGTCGTGTCCAGCAGACCCAGGTTCCGGGTGTCGAATCCGACCAGTTCACCGTACAAAAGGTAGCGGCCATCGGGGCTCAGCTTGTCACATTCCAGAGTGCGGCCGGCGTCGGGCAGCAGTTGGCGCGCGGCTCCGCCGTCGATGTCCACTTGCCAGATACCCGCCTCGCGCCGGTGCTCGCGGGTCTGGGCGTAGTACACCCGGGTGTCGTCCGGGGAGACGCCGCACAGCATACTGGTATCGCCGCGACCCGCATCGGTTAGCCGCAACAGGTCGCCGGATCCCAGGTCGAAACGGTACAGGTTATTGTTCTCGTTGCCGCCGACGTCCTGCACCACGATCAGGAAGCGGCCTTTGTGATCAACCATGAATTCCGCGACCGGTTCATCGAAGTGCGTCACCTGGCGGGTTGAGTGGTCCGCGAGGTTCATGACAAACACGTTATCGACCCGTCCGTCGTTGTCGACAAAATATACCGAGCGGTCATCGCTGGAAAACTGCAGCTGTGTCGGCCCGCGGGTGCGGACAAAGCGCTTGAACGGGAATTCAGGCGGCTCGGGGCGGCTCGGAATATCGCCCAGATCGATCGGGGGCAGAGGCGGCGCCTGAGCGCCTGCGCCAGCCTCGACGATTGGCGCCACGGCAAGGATCAAGCCGGCGAGAACACACACAACCAGTGTCTTAGCCATGAATCTCCGTCCTCGGGTTAGTGGCGGCGCCGCTCGACGCCGGATAATACTTCTATCATTGTCTGCTTTCCCGGTCCGGGTAGAACGTCGTGACGCTTCCCGCGGCGTGCCTTCCGGTTTTTCCGGCGGGACCATCGGTTTTTGCCATACATCAAACCCCGCCGCGGCCAGACGGAGTACACTGCGATTACGCTGGTAACATTCATCGGCACAAGTATGGTGCATTTATGGACAGAACGCTTGGCAGTCTGCGCCGTTCCTCGGGGATAAGCGCGGTCAACGCCGAATACATCGATCAGCTCTACGAAGCCTTCAAGGAATCGCCCGACAATGTGTCGCCCGAGTGGCGAAACTATTTCTATGGCTTCGAGCATGGCGGAGCGGCAACCGCGCCGCTGCTGACGGCGCCCACCCAGGATCCCCACACCGGCGCCGAGCGCATCATTATGGCCTACCGGATGCTCGGTCACCTGATGGCCGAGACCGATCCACTGAAGCTTCATGAACGGCGCCGGCCGCCGGAGTTGAGCGCGGAGTACTTCGGGTTGGACGAGGCGGCGCTGGCGCAACCGGTGTCGGTGGTGTCCATCGATTCGGTCAAGCCGCGGCCACTGCGCGAGGTCATCGATATTCTTGAGCGTGTTTACTGCGGTAGTGTGGCCTGTGAGCATATGCACATCTCCGCGTCGGACGAGCGCCGCTGGATTGAACAGCGGCTGGAGTCGACGCGGGGCGACTGGGCGGGCCAGCATTCGCCCCAGGTGCGCCGGGAAATCCTTGGGGATCTGACTGCGGCCGAAGGCCTGGAGCGATACCTGCATCGTCGCTACCTGGGCCAGAAACGCTTCTCGCTGGAGGGCGGGGATGCCCTGATACCGATGCTGGATGAACTGGTGCAGGGCGGCGGCAGACGGGGCATCACCGATGTCGTCGTCGGCATGGCCCACCGCGGGCGCCTGAACGTGCTGGTCAACCTGCTGGGCAAGGCGCCGGGAGAGCTGTTTTCGGAATTCGAGGATCAGGCCGCGATGGACGAACGCACCGGTTCCGGTGACGTGAAATACCATCAGGGTTTCTACTCCAACATTCAGACCCCGGGCGGCCCGGTGCACCTCTCGCTGGCCTTCAATCCCTCGCACCTGGAAATTGTCGGGCCGGTGGTCGAGGGCGGCTGCCGGGCGCGGCAGGATCGCCAGGGCGCGAATGCAGTGAACCGGGTGCTCCCGGTACTGGTCCACGGCGATGCGGCGTTCATCGGGCAGGGCGTGGTCACCGAGACGCTCAACCTGTCCAAGATTCCCAGCTACAGCACCGGCGGCAGCGTGCACCTGGTGGTGAACAACCAGATCGGCTTTACCACCAGTCACCCCCAGGAGGCGCGATCCACGTTGTATTGCACCGAAGTGGCGAAACTCATTCAGGCGCCGATCTTTCACGTCAACGGCGACGACCCGGATGCCGTGCTGTTCGTTACCCGGCTGGCGCTGGACTACCGCATGACCTTCCACAACGACGTGGTGATAGACCTGGTCTGTTACCGTCGCCACGGCCACAACGAAGCCGACGAACCGATGATGACGCAGCCCGATATGTATCGGCGCATCCGCGCCATGCCGACCACCCGCGCGCTGTATGCAGAGCGCCTCGAGCGCGACGGCGTAGTCGCTGCCAGCGACGCCGACGCCATGGTCGAGCACTATCTCAGCTCGCTGGCGGAAGGCAAGGTGGTGGTGCGTGAGTTCCTGCACGGCTCGCGAACCGGTTATGCAGCGCACTGGGAGCGTTACCTGTCGGCGACACCCGGCGCCCATGTCGAAACCCGGGTGCCGCTGGACACGCTGGCGCGGCTCGGTGCCCGGGCGACCGAGGTGCCCGAGGGCTTCGTCGTTCATCCAGGGGTGCAAAAAGTTCTCGACGCGCGACGGCGGATGTTGGACGGTAGCGAGCCGCTGGACTGGGGTATGGCCGAGACGCTCGCTTATGCCAGCTTGCTGGAGCAGGGCTATGCGGTGCGCCTGTCCGGGCAGGACTCGGGGCGCGGCACCTTCGCACACCGGCATGCCGTGCTGCACCACCAGGAAGAACCGCGCAGTCACGTGCCGCTGCAGCACTTGTTGCCGGACCAGCCGCGCTTTGAAGTCATCAATTCCCTGTTGTCCGAACTGGCGGTACTGGCCTTCGAGTACGGCTACGCGACCTCCAGTCCCGATACGCTGGTCATCTGGGAGGCGCAGTTCGGTGACTTTGCCAACTGCGCGCAGGTGGTTGTCGATCAGTTCATTTCCAGCGGCTACCTGAAGTGGGGGCGCGTTTGCCAGCTCACGCTGTTTCTACCCCACGGCTTCGAGGGGCTTGGTCCGGAGCATTCGTCGGCGCGCCTGGAGCGCTTTCTGCAATTGTGTGCGGAACTGAATATGCGTGTCTGGGTGCCCACCACGCCGGCGCAGTTGTTCCATTTGTTGCGCGACCAGATTCAGCGTCCGTTCCGGCGCCCGCTGGTGGTCATGACCCCGAAGAGCCTGTTGCGCCACCCCCTGTCCAAATCCACGCTGGCAGCATTCACCGACGGGGCGCTGGCGGTGGTGCAACCCGAGATCGACTCGATTGAACCCGGCGCGGTGCGCCGCGTGGTGTTGTGTTCCGGTAAGGTGTTTTTCGACCTGCTGGCGGCGCGGCGTGAACGTGATATTGCCGACATCGCCATCGTGCGCGTAGAACAGCTTTATCCCTTTCCGCGGCAGCGTCTGAGGGAGCTGCTTGATCAGTACGTGAACGCGCAGGAAATCGTCTGGTGTCAGGAAGAGCCCCGCAACCAGGGCGCCTGGTACCAGATCCAGCACCACTTGCGGGCGCTCAAGCACGGGGACCAGTCACTGGGTTATGCGGGCCGGCCGCCCTCGGCCTCGCCGGCCTGTGGTTATCCGCGCTTGCACCAGCTGCAACAGCAGGGGCTGGTTGACACCGCATTGTCCGAGAGTCCGGTGGATGATCCCGGCGAACGACTCGACGATATCGACATCCACTTCAGCGGCTGAAGTCATCGCTGCCAGCGTCCGCGGCGGCGCCGGTCAAACACCGGCGGGCCGCCCGCGGTGTCGGGCGTCGCTTGTCAAACCACGGCGCACTGACTAGGCTGACGAGAGCGCCCGGGCGGGCGCTGCAGACGACTTCGATGCTCGACGGACACGATTATGGAAAACAGGGCGTTACGCGGCATATTGTTTGATCTCGACGGCGTGATCTATCTCGGTGACGAGATGATTGCGGGGGCTGCCGATGCGCTCGACTGGGTCCGGTCGCGAAACATACCCCACCTGTTCGTCACCAATACAACATCAAGGCCGCGGGCCGCGCTGTCCAGCAAGCTGGCGGCCATGGGCATCGGCGTCGACCCGGACGACATTCTCAGTCCACCGCTTGCCGCCGCCAACTGGTTGCAGGCCAACACCGGCGCGCCCGCCGCACTTTATGTGCCCGATGCGACGCGGGTTGAGTTCGAGCACTTGCCGTTGTGGACCGGTGACCCGGCTGAGACGGTGGGCGCGGTGGTGCTTGGCGACCTCGGCGAGCGCTGGGATTTTGCGCGTCTCAACCAGGCGTTTCTGCTGTTGATGCAGCAGCCGCCACCGCCCCTGATGGCCCTGGGCATGACGCGTTATTGGAAGGCCGCAGACGGACTACGACTGGATGCCGGGCCGTTCGTCGCGGCGCTCGAGTATGCCACCGGCCGGCCCGCGGTGGTAATGGGCAAGCCCGCGGAGGCGTTCTTTCACAGCGGCGCTGACATTCTGGGTATCAGTGCCGGGCAGCTTCTCATGATAGGCGACGATATTCGCGGGGACGTGAATGGTGCGCAGAAAGCCGGGTTGAAAGGGGCGTTGGTGCAAACCGGCAAGTTCCGCCCGCAGGACCTCGATACCGGCCAGCCGCCCGACGCTGTACTGGCGTCGATCGCGGATCTGCCCCGGTGGTGGGAAGCGCAGGCCAGCTGAGGGCGGGCGAATCCCGCTCGCGCTGTCCGCCACCGGAGGGGTCTATCGGTTGGCGTCCGCTAGCGCCTGGACGGCAGGCGTTTTACGCAGCTGAGGTTGCATTGCGCAATGGCGCTCTGAACCATGTCAATGGCTTTTGGGCGCGGAAAGGTAACGCGCCAGGCAAGCGCGACAGTACGGCTGGGTACGCGCCCGGAAAATCGCCGTATGGCAAGCAGGCGTTGCGAGTAGCGGTCGGCGCCCGCCGCCGTGCAGGGAAGCACAGTGACACCGAGGCCCGAGACCACCATGTGACGAATCGTTTCCAGAGAACTGCCCTCTATGGTGTGTTCGAGGTCGCCCTCCAGTCCGGGTTTCGGGATGCAGGCCGGGCAGGCCTCGAGTACGTGGTCACGGAAACAGTGGCCGGCGCCCAGCAACAGCACCGTTTCATTCTCGAGCTGCGCGGCCTTTATGGTCTTGCGCTGCGTGAGCGGGTGGGATGAGGGCATCACGACGACGAACGGCTCTTTGTACAGCGACAGGGTCACCAGCCCCTTTTCCGTGAACGGCAGGGCGATGATGATGGCATCCAGCTCGCCCAGCTTGAGCTTTTCGGTAAGTACCGACGTATAGTTCTCCTCGATGAACAGCGGCATCTTCGGTGCGTGTTTGCGCAGCACCGGTATCAGCTCGGGAAACAGATACGGTCCGATGGTGTGAATGGCGCCGAGTCTTAACGGCCCCACCAGCTGGTCCTTGCCCTGGTTGGCGACTTGCTTGACGCCGGCGGCGGCTTCCAGGGCTCGCTGCGCCTGCTCGACGACATGCTCGCCGATGGGTGTGACGGTGACATCACTGGCGCGGCGTTCAAACAGCTGAACACCCAGCTCATCCTCCAGTTTCTTGATGGCAATGCTCAGTGTGGGCTGGCTGACAAAGCAGGCCTTCGCGGCCTTGCCGAAGTGTCGTTCACGCGCGACCGCGACGATATAGCGCAACTCAGTGAGTGTCATGTCTGCACCACTAATAGCATATGGAAATACACTAATGTATTAACATCGGTGTTTTAATTATGCCCATTAGCTTTGCATTGCTGTCAAGCGCTACGCGACGGTTCCCGCGCGCCGCGCACTCCGTGAAACGCCATGCCGATAGATTGCCGCTATCGCCTGTACTGGCCAACCTAAACAGGCCCGGATTCTTGGGCTTCGTGCCTCAGCCGAATCTGCCTTCAGTCTTTGACAGTCGACAACTGTCGGGAAGCGTCAGTCTCCCGCACCAGGCGCGTGGTTGATACAGGCGGCACCAGGCGAATCCCCTCGGCGGCAAAGCGGCGCATGATGGCCATGTTCACCTGCTCGTCAAACGCCAGAGACTCCCAACGTTTTGGCGGGTGATACCAGTAGGAAACCAGGATGTTCAGCGAGTCAGGATTGAACTCGTCGAAGAAAACGCGCGGTGGCAGTTCAGGTTGCATGCCCTGGTGGTTGTCCAGAATCTCCCGGAGTATTTCCAGAGCCCGCTCGACTTTTTCCGCCGGGGTGTCGTACGCCAGGCGCAGTCGGGTTTGCCGGCGGATAAACTGCCTTCGGCCGATATTCTCGATATCCGCGCTCGCCATCTTTTCATTGGGGATGGTGGTCAGCGCACCGTGGAGCATGCGGATCTTGGTCGACCGCAGGCCGATCTGTTCAACGAACCCGTCGTGCCCCTGGACGACAATCCGTTCTCCCGGCTTGTAGGGCTGGTCCATGAAGATCATCAGGCTGCCCAGCAGGTTTTTCAGAGAATCCTGGGCGGCCAGCGCGATAGCCAGACCGCCGACACCGACACCCGCGAGTAGACCCACCAGCGGAATGCCGATCTGGTTGGCGCCGTAAAAGATCATGGTGACTCCCAGTACGATACCGATGATCCGTGCGCTCAGGCGCAGCAGCTGGGCATCAAGACTGTCCTCGGCCATTCTCGGTGACAACAGGATGAGTTCGGCCAGCAGCAATGAACCCAGCCAGGCCGCCCAGGTCCCGCACAGGTAAGCGATGACGCCGGTGACAAGGTTCACACCTCTCGCCATGGCGCCGATGAAGTTGATTTGTTCGGTCAACAGGTACGCAGCGGGTTGCATGGATACGAGGATTGCCACGGGCAGGGCAAGTTGCTGCAGGTATTTATATGCCAGCTTGTCCGTCGTTCGCCGGTGCGCCAGCCGGTGGACCACCTTCAGCGCACCCACAATGATCACTAGCAGCAGCGCGAAAGCGCCCCACTTCCAGACGGCCTGTCCAAAGACGACCTGCCTGGTCCATGCAGGCAGTCGCTCAATGCCGGCAATGGGGATCATCCAGCCCGGCAGGTACTCGCGCAGCTCCGCGGGGTGCTGCAGCGGGATCGGGCGACGGTAGGGCAAATCACGGATCTTGAGGTAGAACTTCCCGGCGCGCGCCACGCTGTCCGCGGTAAACAGGTACTGGCCGGCTTGCGGACCTGTGTCGACCCTGGCGATGGTGATTTCGGTGTGCGGGACGGTCCACCGGATGAGGGGATCCGGTCCGCTGACCGCTGTCTTGCCGGGAATGTCGTCTGGCGGCGGGAGTTCTATACGGGACAAAACCTCGTATAGATAGGTGCCTGCATCGAGCCCCTGCTCAACGCGGGTAGCCGGAGCGGTTTCACTGAGGTCGAGTGTGGCGAGCGCACGTTCCACGGGCACCATGTTCCGCAAAGCCAGCTCATAACTGGGCGCATCCCGGTATTCGCCGCCTAGCGCTTTCATGACGCTGTCCACGTTGGCCAGGAAGCTGCTCAGCGTCGCGCGCGGGCTGGAGGTGTCTACGGGTTCGAGGGGGTGCTCGGCGGAGACGGCCGACAGTGCGGGTGCCAGCACCAGTGACCCCAGCAGGAGCAACCGGCAGACAGAACGGCGAACATACTGGGGAAGAGCGATAGTCACCTTGGAAGTGTCGTCCAGATCAGTGGTGGTTGTCGACCGCGGCATACAGCCCGCCTGCCACGATAGCCGGGTGTATAGCCGACAACGCAGCCACGCCGCGACGGGGCAGGGCCAAACAGCGAGGTGGCGGAGACGCAATCAGACAAGGCTCAGCGAGCCGAGCAGTTTCTCAGCATATTGTGCGTGCTGTCGAAGTCCAGCTGGGTCTCGTCCAGCCAGCTCAACAATGCCGACCAGGATTCGATGTCCTTGCGGGCATCGCGTTCACCGAGTTCGTGAATACCGAGGCCCTGTTCGGCCGCAGTGACATAGTGTTGTGTATCCCGGATACGCGCGACCACCGGGATGTCCAGCTTCTGGAGGAACCGCTCCAGTTTCTCCACCGCCTTGGTGTGTATCCGTGTACGGTTGGTGACAATCGCCAGTCGCGTGTTATGGGCGCGCGCCTTGCCCACCAGTAGCAGGTCACGGATAAAGTCGGCGGTGGAATGGATGTCGATGACGGAGGGCAGTACCGGGATGAGAATCACATCGGCTTCGGCAACCCGGTCTTCGACATCAAACAGTGCATAGCCCGCCGGTGTGTCGGTGATGGTGTAACGGGTATTTTCCGGCACTCGCATTTGCCAGCTGCGCGTCATGCCTTCGGGGGGTGGTTCGAATGCTGCAACCCCGTGTATCGGGGGGCGTCCGGCTTTGCGCTGCTTCAACCAGCGGGTGCTGGAAGCCTGCCTGTCATAGTCGAACAGCGCCGTCGCATACCCCTCGCCGGCGCAATAACTCGCCAGATTGGTGGCCACCGTGGTTTTACCACAGCCGCCTTTGGTGTTCATGATACTGATTCGTAGCACCGTGGGGTTGGACCTCGTACCGTTGTGGCTTGTTTTTGCTCCGCCGAATGTCACTGGATTCTAGCACGATTGGCCTGAGCGTCTAGCCACCGCAGCCTGGCATGTATCCTGCTCGGGTACCGGGGGGGGGCGCTCGGGCCCGATCCGACGGTATACTGCCCCAAAGTGGCGGCCGCGCCGCCGCCGCCGGCAGAATTTTGGTGCATGCACATGGTTACTGGAGAGAATATCGGCGCACCGGCGCCCGAAAAGGGCGTCGCTGATCCGCAACAGCGTATCCTGGAACGGCTGAAGCTTTTGTACGGGGCCGAAACCGGCGCCGCCTGTGCAAAACGCGTCTTTCGCATCCTGGAGACACACAAGCAGCTGCGCACACGTTCCGTGGTAGGCCCACTCTGGACGCAGGCGGACGCTGTGCTGATCACCTACGGGGACTCCATCCAGTCCGCCGAAAATCCGCCCCTGCAGACGCTGAGGACCTTCCTGAAGCGGCACCTGCCGGAGGCATTCAGTATGGTTCACCTTTTGCCATTTTACCCGTGGAGCTCCGACGGCGGCTTTTCGGTTACGGACTTCCGCGCCGTCGATTCAAGGCTCGGTAGCTGGGAAGACATCGCCGCGCTCGAACAGAGCTATGACCTGGCTTTCGACCTGGTACTGAACCATTGTTCGCGCGAGAACCTCTGGTTTATCGACTACATTGCCGGACAGGAACCGGCCTGTGATTATTTCATCGAGGTCGACCCTGCGGAGAATCTGTCCATGGTGACGCGGCCGCGAAGTTCACCGGTCCTGAGTGGCGTGCGCACCCACCGCGGGCTGCGTCACGTGTGGACGACCTTCTCAAACGACCAGATCGACATGAACTACGCCAACCCGGGAGTGCTGCTGGAGTTTGTGGATATCCTGCTGTATTACTTCCGCCGCGGTGCCCGTATGGTCCGCCTCGATGCGGTCGCGTATCTATGGAAGGAAATCGGCACGTCCTGCATACACCTGCCGCAGACCCACCAGATTATCAAACTGTTCCGCGATGTGCTGGAACTGGTGGAACCGGGCGCGCTGGTGATCACCGAAACCAATGTCCCTCATGGCGAGAACATCACCTATTTTGGTGACGGCGACGAGGCCCACCTGGTGTACCAGTTCAGTTTGCCGCCCTTGCTGTTGTATGCGATCTATTCCGGCAATACGCAGTATTTCAAGGCCTGGGCGCAGTCGCTGGAGGACCTGCGCCTGCCCGGCAACTGCACCTTTTTCAATTTCACCGCCTCGCACGACGGTGTCGGACTGCGGCCACTGGAAGGACTGGTGCCGGAAGAGGAGGTCAAGCGCATGCTGGAGGCCATGCGCGAGCGCGGCGGCTATATTTCCACCCGTCGCAACAGCGACGGCCGGGATATTCCCTATGAACTCAATATCAGTTATTTCGACGCGTTCAGAAACCCTCATGGCGAGTCCAACCAGTTCCACATCCCGGCATTTCTGCTGTCACAAGTGATTGCCCTGAGCTTCAAGGGAATTCCGGGTGTGTATCTGCACAGCCTGGTGGCGACCCGTAACGACACGCTCGGTGTGGAACGCACGGGTTTGACGCGCGCCGTTAACCGGCGCCAATGGGACCGGGGCGAACTGGAGAGTCTGATTGCCAATCCTGAAAGCGAAACCGGCCGGGTATTTCACGCCTACCGGCGCCTGCTCAAGATCCGCAAGGGCCAGAGGGCGTTTCATCCAGACGGCGGGCAGAAAGTGCTGGACCTGGACAACGGTCTGTTCGGGTTGCAGCGTACCTCGCCCGACGGTCAACAACAGATCGTCTGCCTGTTCAACTGCACGGCGTGCGCGGCGAGTATCGACCGGGGGCGCCTCGCGGCACGAATCGACGACTGGCGGGAGCTCATCGGGACCGCGGAGGTCCGCTTCTCCGAGCAGCAAGCGGTGCTGCCGCCTTATGCCGCCTGCTGGTTCAGTAATACCTGAGGCGCAGATAACGTCCCTAGTCGGCAGCGTCCGCGGCCACCGCAGCCAGCATTTGCCTGGCGAACTCGGGAATGGCGCTTTGGACGCGATTCCAGTTGGGAATGAACGGCGCTTCCATCGGGTTGGCGAGAAAGGATTCACCGGCTGTCACGATACTGTGGGAAAACAGGTCGACGCTGCCTTCTTCGGCGTGCCGGTCGAAACTCAGACCGTTTATTCTGGCGTCGTAGTAGTACTGCTCGACGGAGTCCAGCGCGATCCGGAAGTAACTGGCCTTGATGGAACGAAAACACTCCGGTGAAAGGGTGATGCCTTCGGTAGCGAGCTTGCGGAACAGCGACCTGGCGATTTCTTCGCTCATTCTCACCAGGCCGCTCTCCTGTATGTCTGCGGACAGCTCCTGGTGCTTGTGGTCATAGGTGTCGGCAATATCCACCTGGCAGATCTGATGGCGTGACAGGTTGCGGTAGACCTCCGACAAAACCCCGACCTCAAGGCCCCAGTCACCGGGGATGCGCATGGTCTGGATGAAGTCCCGACGCAAGGAGAATTCCCCGGAAAGCGGATAACGGAAACTGTCCATGAACTCCAGATAATCGCGGTTGCCGACGACTTTCTTCAACGCTCGTAACAGGGGTGTGACAAACAGGCGTGTCAGCCTGCCGCTGAGTTTGTCGTTATGGATGCGTGCGTAGTAGCCCTTGCAGAATTCGAAACTGAACGTCGGATTGGCTACCGGGTAGAACAGTCGTGCAGGGAAGGATCGGTCGTAGGTGGTGATATCGCAGTCGTGCAGGGCAACCGCTTCAACGTGCTCCAGCGCCAGTACATAACCGAAACAGAACCAGACATTCCGCCCCTTCCCCTGGTGTTCAGGCGACAGACCTTCTGCGGCAAGCTTGCTGTCCAGGTTGCGCAGTCTCTGGCCGTCGTGCCACAGGATGTGCGTGCGTTGCGGCAGCGCGCTGAAGAATTCCCGCGCGTGCAGAAACTGATTGCGATCGGCGCGGTCCAGGCCCACAACGATGTCGGCAATATAACTGGCGTGTTTGAGGTGTTCGACAATGTGGGGCAGCGCATCGCCCTGCAGTTCCGAGTAGAGGCTCGGGAGGATCAACGCCATCGGGCGCGTTTCGGCGAAGGCGCACAGTTCGGATTCCAGCGCCTCGATAGGACGGTCGCGGAGCTTGTGCAGGGTGGTGATATCGGCGGTCTGGAAAAAATCAGCCATGTGTGATCCTTTGAGTGGAGGCATCCACGTTCATGGTGTCGAGATACTTCTGGAAGAATTCGTTCCAGCCCTCGGGGCCGGTGGCGCGGGTTTGCACTTTTTCGCCGCGCGTTTCAAGCGGTAGCCAGCTGCCGTCTTTGCGGCGGATGACCACCGCGACACCTGTCGCTTGCAGCATCAGGGTATCGTTGGGGCTGTCGCCCAGGGCGATGCTGGTAAAGTTCGCAAATCCCGCCTCGGAATAATACCGGCTGAGCCTGTCTATGGCGCGGGCCTTGTCGGTGTGTCCGAGCACGTGATAGAAGCGTCCGCCTTCCACCAGGGTGTAGTTACGTCTTTCCAGTTCCTGCGAAAAACGCTCGAAGGCCTGCACACTGTCACGCCACACCAGCGGCTCTGAGCACAGCCGCTGGCGGGCGCGTCGCGCCTGTTCGATATCCAGCCCGGTGAGGCGGGCGACCTCGACATCACCCAGGTCGGAAAATCCGGTGAAATCGAAGCCGAATTCCCGGCGCAGCCCGGCAAGGGTGGCGAGGATTTCCTCATACCGCGGTGACAGGAAGTCGACCAGGAAATGTTCGCCGCCCTCCAGTGACGGGCCCGGATCGAAGTAGCCCCGGGGTATGGCGATCAGGCCGCCGTTCTCCGCGATGCAGGGACCCGTCAGGCCCAGTTGTCCGCGCAGCATCTCAAGCTCGGCCAGTGTCTTGCTGGTTACCGGGATCACCGGCACAGCGAGCTTTGCGAGCCGCTCGAGCGCCGGGACAGCGGGCCGGAAACTGTAACTGTCATGGTCCAGCAGGGTGCCGTCCAGGTCGGTGTATACCAGCAGCGGGCGGGCGGGTTGCTTAAAGTGCATAGCCATCGAGGTCCAAAGGACGGTTAACAATCATCGCTGTCGGAGGCGTTGCCGTGCGACGCCGGCTGCATGCAACGGACAACCTGTTCCGTCGTCAGTGCCAGATACCTGGCTGCATGTTCGACCGCGTCCGCCAGGGGAACCGGTCCCGGGCAGAGGCTGAATACGGCGGCGAAACCGACGTCATTCAGAGTATAAGCGGTCTCGTCCAGCATGCCCGCTATGGCGATGCAGGGCACCTTGTGTCTGGCGGCGAGCGCCGCGACGGCGCCGGGAGCCTTGCCGAAACGCGTCTGGTAGTCGAGCCGGCCTTCGCCGGTCAGCACCAGATCGGCGTTAACGATCGCTGCTTCGACCTGCAGCAATTCCAGGACCAACTCGGCGCCCGGTTTAAGCTCGGCATTGAACAAGGCCTTGAGGCCTGCGCCCATACCGCCAGCGGCACCGCCGCCGGGCATGTCGCGCACATCGACGCCGAATTGGCGCTCTATCACATCCGCCAGATTCGCCAGACCTTTCTCCAGCTGCTCGATATCGTTGTGCGATGCGCCTTTTTGCGGTGCGTAGACCCGTGCGGCCCCCTCGCTGCCGAGCAGCGGGTTCTCCACATCGCAGGCGACCTCCAGGTGGACGCTGGCCAGGCGCTCGTCGAGGTTGTTGCGGTCAATCCGGCGTATGTGCTGCAAGCTGGCACCCTCGCCGCGCAAGGGTTTGTTGTGTTCATCCAGAAAGCGCATGCCCAGCGCCGTAGCCAGGCCCGTGGCGCCGTCGGTTGTCGCGCTGCCGCCGATGCCGAGGACGATCTGACCCGCACCCAGATCCAGAGCGGCGCTGATCAACTGGCCGACACCTTCGCTGGAAGCGTGCATGGCGTCGAGGTGGTCGGCAGGTAGCAGTGCGAGGCCGGAAGCCGTGGCCATCTCTATAATCGCCAGCCGGCGCGAAGCACTGTAAAGAAAGGTGGCCCGGGTGTCGTCGCCCAACGGGCCCCGGACGCGTTGTTCGATGCGTTCGGCCGCCAGGGGGATTTCCAGGGTTTGCAGCAGGCCGTCGCCGCCGTCGGCGACCGGGATCATCCGGACATCGGCATCAGCCAGGGCGCGATGAATGCCGCTGCGCATGGCTTCTGCGGCTTGCGCGGCGCTGAGCGAACCTTTGAAGGCGTTGGGAGCTGCCAGGATTTTCACTTGCGCGGTTCCGGCAACGTTGTAGCAGCGCAGGGTTGAAGAAAAAACAACATGACAGCCTAGTCTAGCGGAAAGCCCACCATTATTATACGCCGGCGCGAGCCCGCAAGGGTCGTTGCCATTTGCGGGCGATGACCGAATAATAGAGTAAATTCATCGGTGTGAGCGAGGTGTGAAGTGTCACGCATGATTCCCGGTACCGGTCTCGGTACATGCATTCCCGGTTTTCTCCTGATGCTGACGCTTCTGTGGGGCAACGCGCAGGCTGCGCTGCCGGCTGTCAAGACAGCCGAGGTCAACTATCGAGAGCTCACCGACGAACAGCTTTTCGACGGTGTTGTCGAGGCGGTGTCCCGGTCCACCGTGTCCTCACAGACATCCGGTGAAATTGTCGAGCTGCCCTATGATGTCAACGACCTCGTTCCCAAGGGCGCACTCGTGCTGCGTATCGATGACACGCGGCAGAAGGCGGAGCTGGACAAGGCCACGGCCGATGCCGCCAGGGCGCAGGCGCGGTTCGAGGAGGCCCAGTCCAATTACCAGCGCAACAAGCGCCTGATCAAGGACAATGCCGTCAGCAAGTCGCAACTGGACAAGTCCGAAGCGGATATGAAATCGGCGAGTGCCCAGGTGAAGTCGACGGCGGCGGCGCTCGAGCAGGCTCGCGAACAATTGGCGTATACGACGGTGCGGGCGCCGTTCGACGGGGTGATGATTGAACGCTTTGTCGAACTCGGTGAACAGGTGCAGGTGGGGAGCAAACTGGTTGCCGGACTGTCGCTGGAGAAGCTGCGGGTCAAGGCCGAGGTGCCGGCCCGGTATGCGCAACAGATCCGCGAGGACGCGCGGGCGCGGGTGGCGATTCCCGACGGGCGCTGGGTAGAGAGCGAGCGGTTTACGTTCTTCCCCTATGCCGACCCCGCCAGCCATACCTTTACCGTGCGCGTGGATCTGCCCGAAGACCAGTACGGACTGTATCCGGGTATGCTGGTCAAGGTCGCTTTCAGTATCGGTAAGAAGACCTACCTGGTGGTCCCCAGCGAGGCGGTCGTGCATCGCAGCGAGGTCACCGGCGTGTATGTCGTCGCTAAGGACGGCGGGCTGCACTTTCGCCAATTGCGGCTCGGGCGCGACATGTCGGATGACCTGACGGTGGTGCTGGCCGGGCTTGAAGCGGGTGAACGGATTGCGCTGGACCCGGTGGCCGCCGGTATCCGTCTCAAGCAACAGCGCGCCGGGTCGGCCCATGACTGACCGGCTCGGTTTCTCCGGGCGTGTGGCCCGGCAGTTCCTGCAGACCGAAATCACGCCGCTGCTGGCCTTGCTGGGTTTGTTGCTGGGCCTGTTCGCCATCGCGGTCACGCCCCGCGAAGAAGAGCCGCAGATCGATGTCACTTTCGCCAACGTGTTCATTCCCTTTCCGGGCGCTTCGGCCCGTCAGGTCGAGCAGCTGGTGACCTCGTCGGCCGAGCAGGTGTTGTCGGAGATAGAGGGCGTCAAGCATATCTACTCGACCTCACGTCCGGGTCTGGCTGTTCTGACCGTTGAGTTCGAGGTTGGCGAACAGCGTACCGAAGCCATTGTGCGCCTTTATAACGCACTTTACTCCAATCAGGACTGGTTGCCGGCGGGCATAGGCGTCGGTCAGCCGCTGGTAAAACCCAAAGGTATCGATGACGTGCCCATTGTGGCGGTCACGCTGTGGAGCGATGACCCGCATCAGGGTGCGGCTGAACTGCGCAGTGTGGCGCACACACTCGAAGTTGAATTGAAGCGTGTACCGGGAACCCGCGATATCTATACCATCGGCGGTCCGCAGCCGGTGGTGCATGTGCTGCTGGATCCGCAGCGTCTCGCGGGCTACGGGATTTCACTCGCCGATCTGCGCAACGCCTTGCAGGCGGCCAACCAGTCGGTCGCGGCGGGTTCACTGGTTTCCGACAACCGCGACATCCGTATCAAGGCCGGAGAATTGTTCCGTTCCCCCGAGGAGGTGGCCGGACTGGTGGTGGCGATGCGCGACAACGCGCCCGTCTACCTGCGCGATGTTGCCGATGTCGGGCGTGGGTCGGACCAACCGGAACAGTATGTCTGGTATGGCAGCGGACCGGCGGGCGATGAGGCAAGCGTTACCGCCGGCGTGCAGCCGGCGGTAACGCTTGCCATTGCCAAGCAGCCCGGCACCAACGCGGTTGAGATCGCCGACCAGGTCATAGCGCGCATGCAAGCCATGCAGGGGATTTTTATCCCCGACGGGATACACGCGCGGGTGACCCGCAACTACGGGGTTACGGCGAACCAGAAAGCCCAGACGCTGATCAAAAAGCTGATTTTCGCCACCGCCTCGGTGGTCCTGCTGGTGATCTTCAGTCTGGGCTGGCGCGAAGCCATTATCGTCGGTTCGGCCGTTATCATCACCCTGGCGATCACGCTGTTCGCCTCCTGGGCCTGGGGTTTTACGCTGAACCGCGTTTCGCTGTTCGCACTCATATTCTCCATTGGTATCCTGGTTGACGATGCCGTCGTGGTGGTGGAAAACATTCACCGGCATATGCAGATGGGCAACCTCAACCTGGTGCAGGCTATCCCGCGCGCGGTTGACGAGGTCGGTGGGCCCACCATTCTCGCGACCTTCACGGTTATTGCTGCGCTGTTGCCCATGGCTTTTGTCACCGGGCTCATGGGCCCCTACATGAGCCCGATACCCATTAATGCCAGTATGGGTATGCTGATTTCACTGGCGGTGGCGCTGGTGATGACGCCCTGGATGTCGTTGAAGCTGTTGCGCGGTGAACAGCAGGGCGGTCATACGGGCGCGGACAGTGCGGGTACCAGTCGGCTGGTGGCGTTCTTCGCCCGGATGCTGACGCCGTTTCTGCGCGGCGCGCAGGGGCGCCGGGCCCGCTTCATGATGCTGGGGGTTATCCTGGTGCTGATTGCCCTGTCGATCGGGCTCGCGGGCTTCAAGCTGGTGGTGCTGAAAATGCTGCCTTTCGACAACAAGTCGGAGTTCCAGGTCGTCGTGGATATGCCCGAGGGCACGCCGCTGGAACAGACCAACCGGGTGCTGACGGAACTGGGACAATACATCAATACTGTGCCTGAAGTAGCCGACTACCAGATTTACGCGGGTACTGCCGCGCCCATCAATTTCAACGGCTTGGTGCGCCAGTACTACCTGCGCAGCGGCCCGAACGTCGGCGACCTGCAGGTGAACCTGGTCGACAAGTCACGCCGCCATCGCAAGAGCCATGACATCGCGCTGGCGGTGCGCGGGCCGCTGGCCGAGATCGGCAAGCGTTATGGCGCCGCGGTCAAGCTGGCGGAGGTGCCCCCGGGGCCGCCGGTTCTGGCACCGCTGGTGGCCGAGATCTATGGTCTGGACTATGCCGGGCAGATCGACGTCGCCACGCAGGTCAAGGCCGTGTTTCAGTCGACGCCGGACATCGTCGACATCGATGACAGCGTGGAATACCCGGCGCCGCGCTGGATCGTGCAGGTGGACCGGTCGAAGGCAGCCCGCCTCGGCGTGAGCCAGCAGACCGTGGTCAAGGCCGTCAGCACCCTGTTGAATGGAGAGGATGCCAGTTATCTGCACGATCCGAACGCCAAGTACCCGGTGGCCATTCGCCTGGAACTGCCGGTCGCGGACAAAGCCGGGATGGACGATGTACTGGCGCTGAAAGTGGCCTCGCGCGACGGTGGCCTCGTGCCGTTGTCCGAGTTCGTCTCCGTCAGGCAGTCGACCATTGAGCGATCTATCTACCACAAGGATTTGTTGCCCGTGGTGTTTGTCACCGGCGACATGGCCGGCGAGCTCGACAGCCCGCTGTACGGCATGGCGGAGATCTACGCGGCTATCAGGAACCAGTTGTCGCTGTACGGCGAAGCGATCGAACAGCACTTTATACGGCCGCCGGGCAACCCCTATCGCTACAGCCTGAAATGGGACGGCGAATGGCAGATTACCTATGAAACGTTCCGCGACATGGGTATCGCCTATTCGGTTGGCCTGATTCTGATCTACCTGCTGGTGGTAGCGCAGTTCCGCTCGTACCTTGTTCCACTGATCATCATGGCGCCGATTCCACTGACAATCATCGGCGTAATGCCGGGGCATGCGTTACTGGGCGCGCAGTTCACCGCGACCTCTATGATCGGCATGATCGCCTTGGCGGGTATCATCGTCCGCAATTCCATTTTACTGGTTGATTTCATCAACGAGGAAATTGCCCGCGGTGTGTCCTTCGACGATGCCGTGGTGCGTGCCGGCGCGATTCGCGCCAAGCCGATTATCCTGACCGGTCTGGCGGCGATTCTGGGGGCGCTGTTCATACTCGATGACCCAATATTCCGCGGCCTGGCGATTGCGCTGATCTTCGGCCTCCTGGTATCGACGGTGCTGACGCTGGTGGTGATTCCGGTGATGTATTACGCGTTGATGCGGAATCGCATGTTAGCTGTTCATGCTGCTGACCATTAGTCGCCTGAGCAGCATATGGGTACTTGCGGGGATGCAGGCGGGCACGTCATATTGAGCAGGGTGCGGCGCTGGTGGCGCCAGCACCTGCTGCGGGGCAAGCGGATACCCGCGCACCAGTGGCAGTGGTGTGTGCTGCAACTGCCGGTGTTACCACATCTGTCCTGGCAGGATTTGTTGCGCATGGGTGAATTTGCAAGCCTGTTCCTGCGCCATGAGCCAACATGACGCGTAGGTGGGGTATTTTCCCTTCACTCGTTCCTGAACTTGGGCCGATGGCCTGGGGTCCCTAATGAATGGAAATTGGATCTGTTGGAGAATGACAATCATTGGGGCAGGATGCGCGGACAGGGACAGGTGAACGCTGCGTGAGATGGGCCGACCGGCTGTTGGGCCACTACCTGCACAGTGTGTTCACCCGGCAGATGCGTTTCGAACTCGGCGGTCCCGTGGCGTTGCCCGAGGCGACTCAGAGCGGGCCCGACGTGTTGTACATCCACGTCCCCTTCTGCGAGTCGCTGTGTCCCTTCTGTTCCTTCCACCGGGTCTTGCTGAACCGCGACCGGGCGAAGACGTACTTTCGGGCGCTGAGAGGTGAGATCCGCTGTGTAGCGGAACGCGGCTACCACCCGTCGGTGGTCTATGTCGGCGGTGGCACGCCGACCGCGCTGACTGAGGAATTGTGTGAAACTCTGGTACTGGTGCGCGGCCTGTTTCCGGTGCAACAGATATCGATCGAGACCAACCCCAATCATCTACGTGAAGAGGTATTCGGGACCCTGAAACAGGTCGGCGTCAACCGTGTTTCTGTCGGTGTACAGAGCTTTGACGACCGGCTTCTCAGGGCAATGGGCCGCTATGACAGTTACGGCAGCGGTGAGCAGATTGCCCAACGGCTCTTCGAAGCAGGCGGGCGCTTTGACACGCTGAACGCGGATATGATTTTCAATCTGCCAGGGCAGACGGCGCAGTCGCTGCAGCAGGATGTACATATTCTGCGCGACCTGATTGGCATCGATCAGGTGTCCTGGTATCCGCTCATGACGTCGCGCCGAACTGGTTCCGCGATGCGGCATACCATGGGCGCCTATAGTCTGGAGAACGAACGGCTCTGTTATGATCTTATCAGGCAATCTATGGGGGACTGCTACCAGTTGTCTTCGGTCTGGTGTCTGTCGCGAAAATCGGGGCTGGTGGATGAGTATATTGCCGCCGACACGGATTACATCGGTGTAGGCAGTGGTTCTTTCAGCTACCTGAATGGTGTAATGTACGCCAATACCTTTTCCTTGCGCCGCTACGCTCGCCTTATCGACGAGCGGGGCTCGGCAATCACCGCTCTGCGACCGCTCAGCCTGCGCGATCAGGCGTATTATGACATGGTCATGACACTGTTCGGTCTGAACATGGACGTTAATACACTGCAGCGGAAATACCGGGGCCGACTGCATCGCCTGCTGTGGAAGGAATTGCTATTGCTGCGGTTGACCGGCGCAGTACACACCGAGGGTGGCCAGATGCGCCTGACTCGCCGTGGCCAGTACCAGTGGGTGATCACCATGCGCGAGTTTTTCACCGGTATAAATAATTTTCGGGACCAGATGCGGCACCAGGTGCGGGCCGAACTCGATATCCTGGACCCGCCGGCGGGTTATTGAGCTGTGTCAGCAGACAAGGAAAACAGTCTGCCGCTCGCTGGCAAAGCTGCGATATATTGATTATAGTGAATCGGGCCTTGCGGCGGCTGTTGCGTGATGTTTGGGGTATCGGTCGCTGGTGAGCTGGCTGCACGTTACGAGGGGTGATCTGTAAATGAACCTGCGTTGCCGTTTTCCGCCGGTGTTGGCGGGTATCTTGATAGGCATTTCCATGTTGCTCACCTTTGTGGTGGCCGGGCGGGGCATTGGCGTGAGCGGCATGATGACACGTCTGGTGGCGACCGTGCAGCACTGGGTGCTGCCGGAACTGACGGAAAAGAGCGCCTATTTCAGCGCTTACTTTGCCCACGGTGCCCACCCGCTAAACGACTATCTCAGCTACCTTATGATCGGCCTGCTGGTCGGCGCTTTCGCCGGCGCCTGGTCGTGTGGTGATTTCCGCTTCGAGGTGCAGCGCGGACCACGGATTTCCGTACCGGGACGTCTGGTCTATGCACTCATCGGTGGCGCCATTACCGGTTTTGCCGCACGCCTGGCGCGCGGCTGCACCAGCGGCCAGGGACTGGTCGGGGCAGCCGAGCTTTCGGTGGGATCATGGGCGTTCCTGCTGTGCATCTTCATTGGTGGTTTCGCGACAGCCTGGTTCGTGAGAAAGCAATGGATATAGTCGCGCCACTGGTAAAAACCGGTGTCATCTCCGAAGCCGCGAACCTGTGGCTGGCCGTACCCATCGGTTTCGTTTTCGGTTTCGCTCTGTATCACGCTGGTTTTACCGACAGCCGCAAGATTGCGCGTGCCTTTTACCTGAAGGATGTCGGCGTACCGGTGGTCATGTTTTCGGCCATTGTCACCGGCATGCTGGGCCTGTGGCTGCTCAGTCTTGCCGGCTTCATCGATACATCGAAGATGTACTATCTGCCGACCTACCTGATGCCGATGGCGATCGGTGGTCTGCTGTTCGGTATCGGCATGGCGATCGGCGGTTTCTGCCCGGGTACCGCGGCTTCTTCTATCGCCACCGGGCGGGTCGACGCCATGGTGTTTGTGGTGGGCTTCCTCGGCGGTTCTATCCTGTTTGGTGACCTGTTTCCCGTGTGGGGTGATTTTTACAAAAGCGATTACCGGGGCGTCTACCGGCTGGACGAGTTGTTCGGTATGAATCTCGGATCGGTTGTACTCATCCTGGTCGTTGCCGCCGTCGCGGGCAGCCTGTTGATGCGCCTGGGGCAGCACCTGTTCTGGTCTACGCCGAAAGACCAGAGCATGGAGCCTGAGCAGGTCTTGAAATATGAGGTGCCACTGGTGGTACTGGCGCTGGTCATTGGTGGCGTACTGGCGTTTTTCCCCACGGGTTCGTTTTTCAAGCAGGATAATACGTCCACCTATTACATCATTCAGAAGGAAGCGGCGCCTGCGCAGATGCACCAGCGTCAGCAGGGTCCGCGGAAGACGCCAGCCATTGAAACTGAGCCGGAGGCGCCTGTGCCCACACACAAAGGAGGGGAAGGATGCTGAGGACTGGTCCGAGCACTCTCCGCACGATGGAGTCGTTCCTTTGAATCGTCGGGAGTTTATAAAGGTATCCGGCTTGATGGGTGCTGGAGCGGTGGTTTCACCGCTGTTGCTGGGTGGTTGCAGCGCACACCCGCTACCCGGGGAGGGGAAAGTCAGTCGCACGCCGACCTACTGCGACATGTGTTTCTGGAAATGTGCGGCCTTCGTTGAGCAGGAAAACGGCCAGGCGTGGAAAGTGACAGGTAATGACACCGACCTGCACAGCGAGGGTCGTCTGTGCACCCGTGGCACCGGCGGGCTGGGCAGCTATGAAGACCGTGACCGGCTGAAAAAGCCACTGCTGCGCGTGACCGGAGCAGATGGCCGCCAGACTTTCCGCGAAGTCTCATGGGAGGAAGCACTGGATTTTGTCGCCAAGCGTCTGCAGTCTATCGCCGCGGACTACGGCCCAGACCGCACAGCCTTGTTGAATCACGGTTCCGGCGCCAACCACTTCAAGCACCTGATGCGCGCCTACGGTTCCGGCAGCAATGCCGAACCGGCCTTTGCCCAGTGTCGCGGGCCGCGTGACGTCGGTTTCGAGCTGACCTTCGGCGAAGGCCTGGGCTCCCCCGAGCGCACCGACATGGAACATTCGCGCTGTATCGTGCTGATCGGTTCGCACATCGGCGAGAACCTGCACAACGGACAGGTGCAGACACTGGCCGCCGCCATGCGCCGGGATGCCACGCTGATTACCGTCGATCCGCGCTTTTCGGTTCCTGCCGGCAAGTCGAAGTACTGGTTGCCGATCGAGCCGGGCACCGATATCGCGTTACTGCTGGCGTGGATGCACGTATTGATCGACGAGAACCTCTACGACAAGGACTACATCGAGCGCTATGCCACCGGTTTCGACCAGCTGGCCGAGCACGTGGCGCGCTATTCACCCGAGTGGGTCTACCTGGAAACCGGCATCGAACCCCGGTTGATTCGCACCACGGCGCGGGAAATGGCGGCCAGCGCGCCGGCGACGCTGGTCCACCCGGGCCGGCATACGGTCTGGTACGGCGACGACACCCAGCGCTCCCGCGCCATTGCCATACTCAACGCCCTGCTGGGCAGCTGGGGGCACAAGGGTGGTCTTTATATAAAGGAGAGCGTGCAGCTGCCAAAGTATCCGCTGCCGGACTACCCGAAACCGAAGACCACCTTCCGAACCGCGCACGGTGACCGTTACCCCTTCGCCAATGAGGGCGTCAGCAACGCATTGATCGAAGCCTCCATCGGGCCAGACGCACACTACAAGGGCTGGCTGGTCTACGGCACCAACCTGCCGATGACCATTCCCGGCATCCGGCCACAGCTCAAGGCAGCCATGGACTCGCTGGAACTGGTGGTGGTGGTTGACACCATGCCCATGGAAATCACCGGCTACGCCGATGTTGTGCTGCCGGAGTGCACTTATCTGGAACGCTACGACGACCTGCGCAATGCCGGCGAACGGCATCCGTCGCTGGCGTTGCGCATGCCGGCCTTCGAGCCGCGTTTCGACAGCAAGCCCGGCTGGTGGATCGCCAAGCAGCTGGGTCAACGTCTCGGCCTGGATAAGTATTTCCCCTGGGAGGACTATGCCGAAGTGATCGACTGGCAGCTCAAACAGGTGGGCTCGTCGCTGGAAGAGATGAAAAAGACCGGCATCAAGAACTTTCCGCGCACACGGCCCAGATACTTCAGTCCCGGCCAGGCGGTTCACTTCTACACGCCAAGCGGCAAGATCGAACTGTACTCACAGCAACTGGCCGACAAGGGCTTCGACCCGATGCCCGAATATACGCGGCCGGAACAGCCCCCGGAGGGTTTTTACCGGTTGAACTACGGGCGTATGCCGGCGCATACCTTCGGCAAGACCACCAACAACCCGTTACTGTTCCAACTGGCGCCGGAGAACACCCTGTGGGTAAATCCGCTGGTCGCCAATGAAAAGGGACTCACTAACGGTGAGTATGTTCGACTCGCAAATCCCGATGGTATAGTCAGCAACCGGATCCGGGTGCGTGTCACCGAACGCATCCGGCCCGACTCGGTGTTCATGGCACACGGCTTCGGTCACCGCTCGCGGCGTCTGCACCTGACCCATGAGGTGGGCGCCGACGATTCAGAATTGATGACCAACGTGAAAGTCGATCCGCTAATGGGTGGTACCGGCATGCGTGGCAATTTCGTCACCATTGTCAAGGAGACAGTCTGACATGGCACACTATGCGATGGTCATTGACACCAAGCTGTGTATCGGCTGCTGCGACTGCGTGGTCGCCTGCAAGACCGAGAACAAGGTGCCGGAAGGGCTTAACCGCGACTGGGTGGTGGAAGCCACGCAGGGGACCTATCCGAATCTCAAGACCGAGTTCCGCTCCGAGCGCTGCAATCATTGTTCGCACGCAACCTGTGTCTACATGTGTCCGACGGGTGCCAGCCACCATTGGAACGGCACCAATATTGTGCTGGTCGACCCCAACAAGTGTACCGGCTGCAAGGCCTGTATCGCCGCCTGTCCCTACGACGCGCGTCTCATCATGCACCCCGGCGGCTATATCGATAAATGCACCTTCTGCCACCACCGTGTCGAAAAGGGACTGGACCCGGCCTGCGTCTCGACCTGTCCGACGCACTGCATGCATTTCGGCCTGCTGGATGATCCTTCCAGCAACGTCAGCGAGCTGTTGCGCACGCGCGAGCACAAGGTGCTGGCGCCGGAGACCGGTAATGAACCCAACGTCTACTACCTGATCTGAGGACGCCGCGGCCATGCTCGAAGAAATCCTGGTAAGCGTACGCAGCAACCCGCACATCGATCCGGTTATGAGCGTATGGGGTTGGGAGATCTCGGTCTACCTGTTTCTCGGCGGCCTGGCCGCCGGCATTATGTTTTTCTCGGCATTGATGCTGTTACTGAACAAGGACGACGAGGCGCCGTTTTCGGTTAATGGCCTGGCACTGCTGGGACCGGTGGTGTTGTCGCTGGGTATGACGACGCTGTTTCTCGACCTGTCGCACAAGCTGTTCGTGTGGCGTTTCTACACCACCTTCGAGCCGACCTCGCCGATGTCTTACGGCGCCTGGATTCTGATCCTGTTCTACCCGGTAGGTATCCTGCAGATCCTGTCGACGTTAAGGAAGGGCTATCCTTATGTCGCCAATCTGGTGAACGACATACCGCCGGTGGCGGGCCTGCTGGATCTGGTCGAACGCTACCAGCGCCTGATCGCCTGGCTGGCGATCCCGATTGCCGTTGCCCTGGGGATCTACACCGGTATCCTGCTCAGCGCCTTCAGCGCGCGGCCATTCTGGAATACCGGGCTGCTGGGGCCTCTGTTCCTGGTATCGGGTTTGTCCACCGGCGCTGCCTTGACCGCCCTGATCGCGCGCCAGCACAGCGAACGCCGTCTGCTCACCCGCATCGATGCCGGGCTTATTGTGGTTGAACTGCTCGTTGTGGCGCTGCTGCTGATCAACCTGACTACCGGCTCAAAACCGCAACTCGATGCCGCGGCCATGCTGATGGGTGGCAGCTATACCGGCTGGTTCTGGGTGGTATTCGTGGCACTCGGCTTGCTGGTGCCACTTGCGCTGGAATATTTCGAAATCCGCGGCAGTGCCAGCAGTATCCTCATGCTGGCGCCGGTACTGGTGCTGGTGGGTGGTTATGTGCTGCGCGTTATTGCCGTCGATCTGGGGCAGGAGACCACCTGGATCAACTACCAGAACGAATTCAATACACAGCTACTGGATCGGCTGCACTGAGCCGGCCACGGAGATCACGCGCATGAGCCGAAGACTATGCAACCCCCCCCCGCCACTGTGGCTGCTGGCCGGCTTGTTGCTCACGGCCTGCGGCGACGATGACCGGTTGTCGCAGCAACAGGTACACAGTTTTCAGCAGGTAGCCCAGATTGTGGCCCGCCAGGATGACCGCGTACCGGTTGATGACCTGGCTCGCTGGATCATCGAGGGACGCAAGGATTATGTCCTCGTCGATGTGCGACCGGCCGCAGACTATGAAAAGGGGCATATCGAGGGTGCGCAGAATCTGCTGCTGACGGAGCTGGTCACGCCGGAGAAGCTTGAAGGGTTACCGACAGACCGCAAGCTCATCGTCTATTCGCAGGGTTCCGAAGTCGCCGGCCAGGCCGTGGTGCTGTTGCGTCTGGCGGGTTACGATGCCAGCCTGCTGCTCGGCGGTTACAACTTCTGGGCCCAGCACGTACTCAACCCCGATATTTCCCCGACACGGGCCGATGGCGAGTATCCGGCCGTACCTGAACAGCAGGCCATTGCCTGCTATTTCGTCGGCGGCGACAAGACAGCGCAGGCACCGCGCAAACCCGTCGTGCCGGCGTTTGTTCCCCCGGTATCGCCACCGGCGGCTACGCTCCCACCGCCCTCTCACGAAGGCTGCTGAGCGAGGCAGCGAGTTGTCAGCACCTCAACAGCACCTACCCGGTGCCGCAGGCAATCAGTGACAGACATTGCCATTTCGGCAGATGCAGTCACGCAGACATAACCGACAGGCAGAACTAACTGCCGGCCCGCGTTTGACCAAAGCTGCGTGCGCCCGCAGGATCAGTCCCTGTTGACGGCTTTGTCCGCTACAGGCAGTGGCGTGGCCAGAATGCGCTTCATCTCGCTGCCGGTGAAAGGGCGGACTGCCGCCGCCGCGCCGTTTGGCGCTAATTTGTCGGTGCTGGTCCAGGCATCTGCCGCGAGTCCATCCTCGAGTCGTTCCAGGTCCGGCTGGAAAGTAACGCCCTGACTATTCTGCCGCAGCGTTCCCTGTCCCAGCCCCAGTGCGGTTGAGGATCGATGACAGGATTCGCAGGGTCGTGCGGATGCGGTCGTATGCGGTTCGAGCGCGGCAAAGCGCCGCACAAAATGCGGCACCGGCCAGTCCGGGTGTTCGACCGTCATGATCATGCCGGGTACGACCGGGACGATCTGATTACCCGGCGTCACACCCAGCGGAGGCAGATCGTTACGCACCGTGGCGCGCAGCTCACGCCATAAACCCCTGGTCTTTTTCCCGGATGCATGATCGAACTGTTGACCTGCGGGGTCATACTGAAGGTGGCAGCCGTAACACTGCGGTGCCCAACCGGCATGGCAGGCCGAGCAGCTCAGGCGGGCGTGCTGTGTTGCCAGCGGATGACTGCTGGCACGATAGGGCGGGATGCTCAGAGTACCCTGACCGTCCTTGCGGTGCAGCAGGGTTTGGTCACCGCGCAGTTCGATATGCCACAGGGGGGTGCCGCTGGCGGTCACCGCGAAACGGCTGTCCGCACTGGTGGGGAAGGGAATGCGTTGCTGCAACTGGCGGTAATCGTCGGGCCACTGGTTGAGCTTGATGGTGCGGGTTATCTCGTGGCAGTCGACACAGGCAATATCGACCTGCGTTTGTCCGGCGGCTAGCGCACTGGCGGTGGCGCCCGTGCCCATCAGATCCCTGACGGTGTGGCAGTCGATACAACTCATGCCGGCCGCATGGTGCCGGTCATCGCTGCGGAACTCGACGCGGCGACCGTCGTTCAACCGGCCGGTGGCGGCAGTTGCGGCGCGGTCGGTGTCGTCGACTTCGGCCAGGCCGGCATAACTCAGCGAAATACGGCCGGAGCGCGAGTGACAGCCGAAACAGCGGGCATCACTGACCCGGGCGGTCAGGGCCGGATGCCCTTGCCCGGGGTAGTGATCGATGTGACAGGCCAGGCAGCCGCCACCGCGGTCGCTGGTGGCATCTATCCGGCGGACCGTCTTTGGCTGTCCCAGGTGACAGCTCGCGCACAGTTTACGCAGCAGGCTGTCGGCAGGTGACTGCGTCAGGTGCTGCAGATCATTGTGGCCGGGCCGGTCGGTGGTTTCAGCAAACACCTGCCGCGTGGTCTCGATCATGCCCCGGCCGGTATGCATCAGGCTGTGGTTGACGCTGTCGACCTTGTCGGCGTGACACTGGCCACAGGCACGGGCAGCGTTACCGAGGTTGCCCGGAAAAGCCAGCATACCGGTGTGTGCGGTGTCTTTCGCTGGCGCATCGTCCTGACCTGCATGGCAGCGGCTGCAGTCATCGGCCAAAGCAGCGTGCGCGGGAGAAAGGCCCTGTCGCATGTCCCGGTGACAGTCCAGGCAGCCGGCTGCCTGTGCCTGCGGGATGATCGCGAAACCCGCAAGCAGGATCAGCAGACGCAGCAGCGTGTCGTATTTTTCCACGACGACGGGATTACCTTGCTGTGTACAGGCTCATCAGGTCGGGCCGGGAAATGATACCCTGCACGTGGTGCTCTGCGTCGGTGATGACCAGCCGTTTGATCTTGTTTCTGTCCATCACCTGGATGGCCCGGCTGACGGTATCGTCTTGCTTAATGGTGATCGGGTCGCGGGTCATCAGCCCGTCCACGCTGGTGCCACGGGTTTTGGTGGGCCGCTTGCGACGAATGATCATGTCGAACATCTCCGTCATGGCCGAATCCTCGTTGATGTTCAGCGCCGCCAGGAAGTCAGACTCGGTGATGATGCCGATCAGCTTGTTGTCGACATCGACCACCGGCAGGCTGCTGACATTGTGTTCGGCCATGTAGGCGGCCGCCTTGGTCAGGGGGGTACCGGTCTGCACAGTAAGTACACCCGTCGTCATGATGTCTTTCACCTTAAGCGCTCTGGAGCGGCGGATTTCCGGGGCCGTGGTCAGGTCTTTGCCGACGAAATTCATCTGCGACGGCAGCAGTGGCACCATGGGCAGATAGCCCGGCAGTAGCATGTGCCAGTAAACCCAGTCGAACGCAATCTTGCCGATGTGGTTCATGTGGGTTTCCTTGAGCAGGGCGAACGGCCCGAACGCCGGCATGGGGTAAGAGCCTTCCAGCGGCTCCATGTCGTAGTTGAAGTCCAGCAGCAGTGCCTTGTGATAACCGGACTCGATGAAACAGTTGGCGTGCCCGTCGAAGCTGGGAACGGGTTTCTTGCCTTCCATTTCACGCATCAGGTTTTCAATGACCGTCTCGGCCTCGAAGTGCGCCACGGAACCGGCCTTGGAGGTTGCCACGTTGGAGTTGTCGCCCATGAAATAGATGCGGTCGGCCTTTTTGCACTTCAGCGTGCGCGGGTCCGTCAGACCGTAACCGGTGCCGTCTCCCAGCCCGGAGTCATCGATGACTTTGGGACCGAGATTGGGTGGAATGCTACAGAGTATGTCGTAGTCCACACTCTCGCCTTCGAAGGAATGGATGCGGCGGTTTACCGCATCGACACGCTCGATGGAGAAATTGGGAACCACAGTGATATTCTTTTGTTCCGCGATCCGGGTAAGAATACGGTTGGCGTTGGGTTTGGTAAAGGCACCGGAAAACGGCGTCACCAGGCTGATATCCACATCCTGGCGGACGCCCTTGAGGTGAAAATAGTAGTCGGCCAGGAAGGCGAATTCGATCGGGGCAACGGGACACTTGATGGGCATGTCTGCGATATCGATGACCAGTTTTCCCGAGTGCATGTTGTCGAGCGCCTTCTGGAACTCAAGGGCGCCATCCAGAGTATAAAAAGTGAACGCGTTGTCGCCCATCGCTTCAGCCAGACCAGTGACTTCTTCCGGTACGATGCGGCAACCCAGCGTCGATACCAGCCAGTCGTAAGCGAAGTCGCCGGCACTGGTCTTGACCTGACGATGCTCGTGATCGATCAGTTCGACCACGGCTTTTACGAAATTCACGCTCTTTGGCAGCGGTTCGTGAATGTCCCGGGCGATATCGTCGCGGTTTTCGTAGCCATAGAGGCGAAACGGTATGAACAGGCAGCCGGGCTGATAATGATGCTCGTCGGAACGGTCGATAATGGTGAGGGCCCATTCCTTCATGTTAAGTTTGCCGGTGAGCATATTGGCCAGTAGCGTACCTCCGGTACCGGCACCGAGAATGATGATGTTTTTAATCGGCTTCATCCTGCGGGCTCCTGGGGAATTCTCGCTAAAGTATCGCACAAATATACCGTTTGAAGAACCACCGCTGTATGCTGTTGGCCGTTTCAAACGAAGCACGGCTCGGCTTTGCTGTTCCCATAATGGCAATCAGCGTAAAAAAATCTTGCGCCGTGACCGTCGTATACGCTTCGAGGGCAAGCCGCGGTGCCACATCATTGCCATCGCAAAGGAACAGCAGGAAGTGGCTATCAGTGTTGGCTGCATGTTGAGTCGTGGGTGTACCGGGGAGGAGTTCCCCGTTTACTTGCAAACAACCGACAACCCCTCCACAAGGGACAAACAAGCGCCCTTTCGCTGGATATGAACGGCGGGAGCCCCCCTGCTGTGTGCTTGAAGGCGGCCGAGCGAGAGTCGGAATTCATACTATCAGGCAATGAGACTGGCCGGGGCGCCAGGCGGGCAGAGGCGGCTGCGGTCTTTCGCCAGGATATCGCCGGCAAAACGGAAGAAGGCGCGGGCGAGAGCGTTCCGGGAATGGACGATCAGCAGGGAGTGCGCACACGACAGCCATTTTTCGGGTGGATTCTCTCGAGATATCTGGGGTATCCTGCCTGTACGCAGAAGATGCAGGCCGGGAGCAGGAATTTGCGTCGGCGCGGTTTTAATCACTGCGCGGTTCGATACGGGCTGCCACAAGTGGCGCCAGGCGGCTTGGCTTATGGATCGGCCGAGAACGTTGTCTTGCCGGTACCGCCGGGCGTGGGGCAGATGCATCTGGCTATCGTATTGGCGGGAATTTGGGGCCTTCAACAAGACTTACGTGTTTGGCGAGGCTTGTGGTTAGCGTTAATCACCCTGCTATCTGGTGGTTTAAGATATAATTGTCGCTGTCGGTATATTTTTACATGCTGTTCGTTATTCATAAAATTTGCACGGCGAGGCCATTATGAAAACAAAGACATTTATCACGCTTGTGATTACAACTCTCTGCCTGTCTTGGATTATGGTTGTTCGAGCCGGCGAGTTTAATCAGAAATCTGAGTTTAATCAGAAATCTTACGTAGAGTCAGTGATTACCATACTGCGAATTCACGTCGATGATTTGCAGAATCTGAACACACACAGAATAAAGTACTCGGATAATCTGGCACGACATGCTATTGCCATTCAACGTACTTTCGGATTACTCGGTCCCATGGATTGGCATGCAGCAGAATCTGCCAAGTTAATGAATAAAAATGCCTCCAATTCGGATATGGACGCTGAGAAATTTGAGCAACTTGAATGGCGCAGTAGAAATGCTTTGAAAGCTCTTGTTATTGCTGCCCATGCAGCCATGGAAGAAGATAATCGTGAGGGGCTTAATGAGGCTATAGTAAATATGAAGAACTCTTGCAATGCCTGTCACGCCTATCTGCCTGCGTCCGTTGCTCCCGATGTTTGGGGAACCTTGAAAAGAAAATAATTCGGTGTCCCTGACCTGGGTATTTCGTGAAGTATGCAGGTTTAAAAAACAACTAACTGTCGCCGCAACGTACACCGTTAACGTCCTCGTATCGAGCGACCGCGCGGCCCTCAAAGACGGCCTTTAGCCCCTCCTCATGTCAGCACAGAGCCGACCGTGAGCGTCTTAGCAGGCCTGACTCAGTCAAGGGAAACGGGAATGTGAATCCAGGCTACCGCTTTTCAGTCATGCTGTCGTCGACCGACCGGGCCGGCGTACTGTTCTACCCGGAACTGTTCCGCCATGCCCACGATGCCTACGAGGCGTTTATGGCCCGGCAGGAGCAGGATCTCCCCGGGATATTTGCCGCCGGAGACGTGCATATACCCGTGGTGCATGTCGAGTCCGATTACCTGCTGCCGCTGCGCCACGGTGATAGCGTCGACGTGACGGTGACGCCGGCCAGGGTGGGGGCTACGTCTTTTAGCATCGACTGCGAGTTTACAGACGCTCAGGGACGTACGGCGGCTAAGGTGCGCAGCGTGCATGTGTGTATTGACCCGGCCAGCCGGCAAGCAGTCGCTGTTCCTGCGACATTGCGTGAAAGACTGATGGTCTGTATGGCAGCCGCGCAGCGGCTTCAGGACAGCTGACGTTCAAATTGTGACCAGAATGCGCGATGCCGGGCCACGCTGTCTTCACGGTTTATAACAATTTCGATCAGGCTGCTGCACGTCGCTGCCAGTGCATCGCTGAAAGCCTGTTGAAAGTCGTCGACGTTCTCAATCCGCCGGAACGCCAGCTGATACAGCTGTGCCACGGTGGCCATGTCCAGCCCGGTGTCCGTCAACCAGTACTGCTCGAATTGCGGCAGTTGTGCCTGCGGCAGGTAGCTGAAGATGGCGCCTCCGCCGTTGCTGAAAACCACCAGTATGGCTTTTACGTCGCGCGCGGCCAGCAGGCCGTTCATGTCGTGGTAGAGCGCCAGGTCGCCCAGTAACCCGACAACGCTGCGATCGTCGGTCGCAGCCATGCCGAGCAAGGTGGAGACATTGCCGTCGATGCCGCTGGCGCCCCGGTTGGCGGTCAGCAACAGTGGTTTGAGTTGCAGACCGAGAAAACTGTCACAGTCGCGGATAACGGTGGAGTTGCCGGCAAATATATGGCTGTCGGCCGGTAGCTGCTGCACCAGCTGGTTGAGAATGCGGGCTTCCAGTGGCAGTGATGCCGGTTGCTCGTGCAGCGCATCGACACACTGTTCCGCCTGCCTGAAGGCGGCGAACCAGTCGCTGAGCATAGCCGGTTGCAGCGGGCAATTGTGCAACGCTTCGAGCAGCGGCTGCGCATCGGCGTGGATGATCTGCCGGCCGTTGCGTGCTGGGTCCGGCCAGTCGCCGCCGGCATGCACCCGAATCTGACAGCTGCTGGCGGCATGGCGGTCGAGATAGTCATGCAGGGCCTTCGAAACGGGCGGGGCGCCAAATTGCAGGACCCAGTCAGGCGCATGGTTGTTGGCGAAGTCGGGATCGCGCAGGAAAGTATCGTAACGACAGACAAGCTGCGTCGTGTCGCTGGCATCGAAGCGCAGCCCGGAGAGAGGGTCGGCGAGCAGTGGGCAATCCAGCTTTACGGCGAGCCTGTGCAGTGCACGCGCTGCGCCGCAGGTAAAGGCGCTGGCACCCGCAATCAGGATGCCCGGTCTGCCTGACAGCTGCTCTGCCAGCTGCTGCACCTGTGCGGCTGCCGGGGTGCGTTGCGGATAGTCGACCATTACCGCAGCCGCACTTGGTGGTGGTTCGGAGAGCCCCGATTCCGGCAGCAGAGGTTCCCGGAACGAGACATTAATATGCGTCGGCCCCGGCAATGGCCAGCGGCTGAGATCCACGGCCTGTGCTGTGATCGACGCGACACTGGCCAGCAGGGCCGGGTTACCCGCCTGGACGTCGAGCGCAAAGAAGCCGCGCGTGAAGGCACCGAACAGGCGCGTCTGGTCAATCGTCTGATTGGCGCCGCAGGTGTGTGATTCAGGCGGCCGGTCGGCGCTCAGCAGCAACAGCGGCCAGTGTGCGCTGGCCGCTTCGATCACGGCCGGGTACCAGTGCGCCGCCGCGCTGCCGGAGGTGGCCAGTACGGCGGCGGGTGCGGCGCCGGCCTTGCTCAGGCCGAGCGCGAAAAAGGCGGCACTGCGTTCGTCGGGCACCACGTGCAGTTGCAGGGCTTCAACCTGCAGGGCGGCGAGTACCAGTGGTGTGGAACGTGAGCCGGGCGAGATCACCAGGTGACGCACTCCCGCGTCGACCAGGGCCCCCACTAACTGCTGCGAGCAGCGCAGGTTGCTATCGCCCGGCTTCATGGTGCCTGGCCGGTGTCGTGTCGTTGCGCTGGTAACTGTGGCGCGCCATCACCGCCGGCGCGCAGCGCGGCGAGCATGGTTTGCAGTTTCCACTCGGTTTCGAGGAATTCCTGTTGCGGGTCGGAACCGGCGACTATGCCGGCACCGGCATACAGCGTTGCCTGGCGCTGGCCGAGCACGGCACAGCGCAGAATAACTGCGAGCTCCCCGTCACCCGCGGTGTTCAGCCAGCCAAGCGCACCGGTATACCAACCGCGCTGCGGTTCGCCATGACAGCGCAGCCAGTCGAGGGCGGCCGGGCGCGGCAGACCACCGGTGGCCGCCGTGGGGTGCAAGCGGGCGGCCAGTTGCAACACGGAGGTGCCGACACGCGCCTGGCCACTGATCCGGCTGTGCAGGTGTTGTACCGCCGGCAGTTTCAGAATGTCCGGTTGCTGCGGGTACACCAGGCCGCGGCAGTAAGGACGCAGCTGCCGGACAATATCCTCGACCACCAGTCGATGCTCGGACAGAGTCTTGTGCGAGTGCCTCAGGGTTGCGGCCAGTTGCCTGTCGCGCACGGGGTCGGCGCTGCGCTCGGTAGTGCCGCCCACAGCGTCGACATGCAGCCGCTGCCGGTCCAGGGTCAGCAGATTTTCCGGGGACACACCGAGCAGGGTCTGTCCGGCGTGACGCAGAGCAAACAGTGTGCAATCGGGGTAGCGGGGCGCCAGCCAGGCCAGGGTGTCGCGCAGGCGGAAATGATCTGGCAGCTCGACACGCCGGTGGCGGCTCAGGACTACCTTGCGCAGCTGCCCGTTGTCGATAGCCAGCAGGGCCTCCTCGACACGTTCGATCCAGCGATGGCGGTCATCCGGCACGCTGATCGGCCACAGACGTCGCGGGTCGCGGGCGGCGGGGCGTTCAGCATCCGCTGGTGACAGCAGACGTCGCAGGCGGTACAGCCAGTTGTCGATAATCGTCCCCACATCGCAATGATTGCCGGTGCGACAGGACACCACCAGGCGGCTGTGTTCGGCCCGCTGTTCCACCAGCACCTCGGGGATGAACAGCAGGCTGTTGGCGAATCCCGCGGATGCGCCAGCATGGGTGTCGTCGCCATCGAACGCAAAGCCGCAAAATACCAGGTCGCTGACCCCGGTGCAGTCGGGATCAAGCATGCGCCAGTCTTCCTGCAGCGACTGTTCGAGCTGTTCGAAGCGCTTCGCACCGGCGGTCTCCACCAGTGTGATGCGCCCGGCGCCCACGCGCTGGTGCTGCAGGGAAGGCCGGCTCCAGTAGAGACAGTCACTGCAGTTGCCGATGGCGGGAATGCGTGTCTGAGGGGGTATCGCGAGGCACAGGGTTAGGATACCCCCGGTCCTGGTCAGCGGTGGATCAGCCAGCAGCGCGTGCAGGCGCCGGTTGAGCTCGCGCAACAAGGTATCAATCGGCATCTGCTACTGCATCGGGAGGAGTCATGCGTGTGAACGAGCCTAACACGCAGCCAGGGTGCCGACAACGGCGCCGCTTTGCCGGCGGCGGACCACTGCGTACAATGGGAGCGCTCAGCCAATCGGAGAACCGGGTATGCAGTGGACCAATGTCCCCGAGCAGTCCTTCCAGGACATCCTCTACCAGCGCGTGGACGGTATCGCGAAAATCACCATCAACCGTCCGGAAGTGCACAATGCCTTCCGCCCGGAAACGGTGACCGAACTCATGCGCGCCTTCAGTCACGCGCATCTTGACCCTGATATTGGTACGGTCATCCTGACCGGTGCCGGCGATGAGGCCTTCTGTTCAGGCGGTGACCAGCGGGTGCGTGGCGAGCAGGGCGGGTATCGGGATCGCGGCGGGATACAACACCTCAATGTGCTCGATCTGCAGATGCAGATACGGCGCCTGCCGAAACCGGTGGTCGCCATGGTTGCCGGCTATTGTATTGGTGGCGGCCAGATCCTTCACCTGGTGTGCGACATGACCATCGCCGCCGACAACGCGCGTTTCGGTCAGGCCGGGCCGCGCGTGGGCAGTTTCGACGCCGGCCTCGGGGCCGGCCTGCTGGCGCGCACGGTCGGCACGAAAAAGGCCAAGGAGATGTGGTTCCTGTGCCGTCAGTACGATGCCCGTCAGGCGCTGCAGATGGGGCTTGTGAACCATGTGGTGCCGCTGGGCGATCTGGAAACGGAGACCGTCGCCTGGTGTCGCGAAATGTTGCGCATGAGTCCGAGCGCGCTGCGGGCCATGAAAGCCGCCTTCAATGCCGATACCGATGGACTGGCGGGCCTGCAGGAGCTGGCCGGCAATGCCACGGCTTTCTTCTACATGACAGAGGAGGCACGCGAAGGGCGGGACGCATTTCTGGAAAAACGCCCGGTTGATTATTCACGCTTTCCGCGGCGTCCCTGACACCACACTATGCCTGCCAAGCTAAGCGTGTGGCTGCTGGCGCTGCGCCCGAAAACACTGAGTATCTCGGTGATTCCCGTGATTGTGGGCAGCACGCTGGGCTGGTTGCAGAGCGGCCAGCTGTCGATATCGGTGATGCTGGCGGCGCTGTTGGCCGCCATGCTGATCCAGATCGGCACCAATCTGCACAACGACGCCGCCGACCACGTGAACGGCACCGATGACCCCGCGACTCGTGTGGGACCGCCGCGAGCGGTGGCGCAGGGCTGGTTGTCCGCCGGACAGGTTGAGCGTGCCGCGCTGGGCAGTTTCATGTTGGCGTTTGTCATCGGCCTCTACCTGATCGGTGTCGGCGGCTGGCCGATCCTGGTGCTGGGCCTGTTGTCGATCGCTGCCGGTTATTGTTACTCCGGTGGTCCCTGGCCGATCGCGCGCAGCGGTTTTGGCGAGGTCTTTGTGTTGCTTTTCTTCGGCATCGTGGCCGTTAGCGGCAGCGCCTATCTGCAGGCGGCACAGTTTACACCGGTGGCCGTCCTGTGTGGTCTGTTGCTGGGTTTGCCGGCCGGTGCGGTGCTGGTGGTCAACAACCACCGCGACCGCGCCAGTGATGCACGTGCCGGCCGCAAGACACTGGCCGTGCACTATGGTCCACGCGCCAGTGTTTACCTTTATGCGCTCGGTGTGCTGGGACCGTTTGCTATCCTGCCGCTGGTCCAGCATCTGACGGTCGCCACGCCTGTGTACTATCTGCCGTGGCTGCTGGTGGTCTGGGCGGCAAGGCTGCTACACCGTTTTGCACACATCAGCAAAGCGCAGGCATTCAACCCCCTGCTGGCGGAGACGGGTCTGTTCCAGCTGATACTGGGATTGCTGTTGAGCCTGGCCCTGGTCGCCGGCCGGAGCCTGGCCGTTGCGCACTGAATTGTCCACGGTCACGGATTCCGGATTGGTGCTGGCGCAGGTCAGGTATCAACCCTATCGGGAGACCTTTCACAGTGCCTGGGAGTCGGCGCAGAGTCGTCACAAAGAGCGCTGCGGTTATCTGCTCAAGCTGGAAACAACGGAAGGTATTTGCGGTTACGGTGAGTGTGCGCCGCTTGCGGAAGCCGGTACCGAAACACTGGCAGAGGCGGCGGCGGCGTTGCAGACGGTGCTGAAAGACAGTCAGGGGCAGGCGGTAGCGGGCATGGTCGAACGCCTGGACGGTTTGGTAACAACACCGGCGGTACGTTGCGCCGTGGAAACTGCGTTGCTGGATATCTGTGCACGTATAGAAGCCAAGCCGCTGTATCGCTGGCTGGCACCGGGTGTGTCCGGTTGTGTGGCTGTCAACGCCGCCTGTGGCGGCCTGGACGAAGGTTTCGAGCTGCGCCTGCGGCAGGCGCTGATGCAGGGTTATCGGGTGGTGAAAATCAAGCTGGGGCTCTATCCGCTGGAGGAGGAGCTCGGCCGCCTCAAGCGGCTGCAGCTGCCGGACGGCATCCGTCTGCGCCTGGACGCCAACCGGGCCTGGTCGGCGGCACAGGCCGCGCAGGCCATACAAGCCTGCGGCGCGTTGCCGGTTGACTCCCTGGAAGAACCGCTGCAGTCGCCGGATCTGGCAAGCTTGCAAGCGCTGCAGCAGCAGGCGCTTTTCCCTTTGGCCCTGGACGAATCGCTCGTTGACATGTTTGCCGATATGCCGCCGGAAGCGTTACCGGTAAAACGGCTGGTCATGAAACCTATGACGGCGGGCGGCATTTTGCCGGTGCTGGCGCGTGCACGCCGTGCCCGGCAGGCAGGCATCGATAGCGTTGTCACATCGACGCTGGAAACCTCGGTCGGGCTGTGGGCGGCATTGCACGCGGCCGCGGCACTCGATAATCAGCTGACACATGGTCTCGGCACGGCCGCCTGGCTGGACAAGCCGGACCCTGCACTGTGTCCGCTGCGGGGGATGCTGCAAATCAGTCAGCAGGCCGGGCCCGGTCTGCCGCCACCCCCGGAAAATTTCTGAATGGTCGCCAGGGCGTAGCCTGGTCAGCCCGATGCGCTCAAGCGTGCCGCCATGCGAGCCAGCGCCTGCCGGTCGGGTTTGCCGAGGCTCGTCACGGGTAAGCCGTCGACCCTGAATATGCGACGCGGCCGGGAGCGGCTGTCCAGATGGATGCGACACCATTGCGCTACCGCCTGTTGCGTGGCAGATCCCGTGAACAGGGCCAGCAGCAGATCGCCCCAGGTGTCGTCCTCGATGGCCGTGAGGGCCACCTGTTCGATGCCCGGGCACTGCTGCAACAGGCTCTCGACGGCTTCCGGGTCAATCTTGTAGCCGCCGCTGTTGAGGCGTGTATCGGCGCGGCCGCTCAGGTGCAGGTAGCCTTGCGCATCCAGGTAACCGATATCCGTACTGGTGAAGCGTCCGTCATCCATGCCGGTGTCAGCGTTCGTGCAGCAGTATCCCTGCATCAGCATCGGTCCTGCTATACGAATGCGCCCCGGACCGGACACCGGCTGTCCCTGATCGTCGACGATTGCCAGCGTGCAACCGGCCACCGGTTTGCCGACCAGGCCAGGTGTCCAGTCAGCCTCTACGCGGCATAGTGCGACGTGCGATGCCGTTTCGCTCATGCCCCAGGTGATGCTGATCGGCCAGCCCTGCGCCAGCGCCCTGTGTGCCAGCGCGGCCGACAGCGGGCCACCACCGACGAGTACGCAGCGCAGCGCCGCAGGCAGACTTGCCCCGGCCTGTGCGTCCAGCAGTTTCGCCAGCATGGCGGGCACCAGTGACAGATGCGTCACGGCCTGTTGCTGCAGCTGTGCAAAGATATGTGTGGCGTCGAAGTCTTCCTCAATCAGCATGGCGGCACCTGCGTGCAGGCAACGCAGCAGGATGGCGAATCCACCGATGTGATGCATGGGCAGACAGTTCAGCCACAGATCATGGTCAGTGAGTCCGGTATAGGCCTGCGAAGTGACTACTGAAGCGTGCAGACTGTCGCCGCTGTGGCGGGTGATGCGAGCGCAGCCGCTGCTGCCGCTGGTGGCGATCAACAGCTGGGTCCGATCGCCGCTCAGAGGTGTGGGAGGGCAGTCTGCCGGTATCCGGCCGGTATCACCGGGGTGCAGGGAAAAGCAGTGACAGCGGGCATAGGCACACGCAATGTCAGAGACTGCTTGAGTGATTCCGCAGGCCTCCAGCAAGGGTTCAATGGCGGTCCTCCCCGGTTTCAGCGGCAGCAGCGGACAACCCAGGTATATAGCCAGCAGCGCCGTACGGGCCAACGACTGTTTATGCATGCAGACGGCGGCAAGTGGCTCGCCCGGCGTCAGCCCGGCCCGCAGCAGGCAGGCCGCCAAAGCCTGCGTCTGATGGTAGAGGGTAGAGTAATCCAGGCTGCTATCGGCGGTGACCAGAGCCAGGCGCGGCGGGTTGTGCTGGCGTGCGCGCTCAAACCAGCCAAACAAGGGCTGTTCAGATGGCATCTTGAGCGGGTCGGGTACCGCTGTGCAGGCAGGCGATGCCGAATGACAGGTTGCGGAAGCCGACCTGCTCGAAGCCGGTCTGTTCGAACAGACGCGCCAGTTGTTGCTGGTCGGGAAACACGCGGATCGAGTCGATCAGGTAGTGGTAGGCGTCCGGATTGCCCGATACCCAGGCGCCCAGGCGTGGGATGACCAGTCGCGAATAGGCGTTATAGAACGGGCGCAGCCAGGCTGCCGGCCGGGAGAATTCGAGACACACAAGGCGACCACCCGGACGCAGCACACGTCGGATTTCGCCCAGTGTCTGTTCGAGTCGGGTGACATTGCGGATACCGAAAGCGACAGTGACCAGATCCATGCATGCATCCGTCAGGGGCAGAGCCTCGCCGCTACCGGCCAGCCAGATTACTGAGGAAGTGCCGCGGGCACGGCCCGTTTGCATCATCTCGAGGCTGGGGTCGCAGACAGTGACACAGCGCCCGGGTGCAGCCAGTGCCAGGGCGATATCTCCAGTGCCGCCGGCCAGGTCGAGCACATCGACTGCCGCTTGCTGTCCGGCGAGCCGGCGCATCACCCGTTTCCAGTAACGGTGCACGCCCATGCTCATCAGATCATTCATCAGGTCATAGCGCGGTGCCACCCGGCTGAAGACGCTGCGTATCAGGCGGGTCCGGTCGTCGGGGGCGACGCGCTGTTTGCCAAAGGTGCGGGACAGGTCGGGCATGGGGTGCTAGTTTGCCAGCCTCAGCTCCCGGAATACAGCGAACGGGCGCGCGCCTCGAACAGCGGCAGCAGCTGGCCACTGCCACCGGCCAGCAGGTGCTCCAGCGGCTTACTCAGGATGCCCGGTTTCAGCGCCAGCGTTGTTTCAACCCTGACCTCGCAGTGACCGCCCGGCTGCGGTGCGAAACGCCAGTCGATGGTCAAATTGTGAAATGGCGGATCGCTGGTCCTGATGAGGATGCGACGACTCCGTTCGAGTTCGGCCGTGGACTGAAAACGCAGGTCCAGCGGACCCAGGTGGAGCTGTTGCTCGACCAGCATATGTGCTACACCTGAGTGCAATATACGCACCGACGACCAGCCGGGCAGGAAGTCCGGGTAGCTTTCGATATCGGCCACCAGGTCGAACACCTGTTCACAGGAGTACGGCAGCTTTTTTATGTCACACCTTTGCATGGGTACCCGGGGGCCTCCAAAGTTAATGAATTGTTAAGCCAAGGCAGCCCTGCCGCAAGAGCATTTCATTACTACGGACCTGCATCGGTCGCTGGAGAAGTCCGGATAGAGCTGATCAGAGGCGCACTTGGTTGTTTAAAATATTAGCTATTACTGATAGCTTGATATGAATCAACTAATTTATTCTATTTTCTAGTGACGTAGACATATTGGTGGCTATACTCACGGTGGCCATACCGCTTCAAGAAGAATTGTCTTGCGTACAGTGGAAGGATGACTGTACGGCGCCACTCGTTCGGAGGAGAACGTTGCCATGGGTATCCAGCAGACCTTTTATGAAGCCATGCGCGAGCATGGCATTACACGCCGCAGCTTCCTGAAATTCTGCAGTCTCACCGCCGCCGGACTCGGTCTGGGGCCGGAGTTCGCCGGCAAGATCGCCTATGCGCTGGAGACCAAGCCGCGCACGCCGGTCATCTGGCTGCACGGTCTGGAATGCACCTGTTGCTCCGAATCCTTTATCCGCTCGGGACACCCGCTGGCGGCCGATGTCATCCTGTCGATGATTTCGCTGGATTACGACGACACCCTGATGGCCGCGGCCGGTTACCAGGCGGAGGAAATCCTCGAGCAGACCATCGCCAAGTACGATGGCAACTTTATTCTCGCCTGCGAAGGCAATCCACCGCTGAACGAAGATGGCATGTACTGCATCCAGGGAGGCAAGCCCTATGTCGAAAAACTGCGCCGCATGGCCAGCCACTGCAAGGCCATCATCGCCTGGGGTTCATGCGCCTCCTGGGGCTGTGTGCAGGCGGCCAAGCCCAACCCGACGCGCGCCACGCCCATCCATAAAGTCATCACCGACAAGCCGGTCATCAAGGTGCCGGGTTGTCCCCCGATCGCGGAAGTCATGACCGGTGTCATTACCTATATGCTGACGTTCGACCGCTTTCCTGAACTCGACCGCCAGGGGCGGCCGAAAATGTTCTATAGCCAGCGCAATCACGACAAGTGCTACCGGCGGGCGAATTTCGACGCCGGCCAGTTCGTCGAGCGCTTCGACGACGAAGGCGCGCGCAAGGGCTATTGTTTGTACAAGATGGGCTGCAAGGGGCCGACCACGCATAACGCCTGTTCGACGGTGGAGTGGAACGGCGGTCTTTCGTGGCCGGTGAAATCCGGGCACGGTTGCTTGGGCTGCTCCGAGGACAATTTCTGGGACCGCGGTTCGTTCTATAGTGCGGTGACCGACCTCAACGTGGTCGGGCAGGTCGAGTCCCGCGCCGACAAGATCGGCGCGGTACTGGCCGGCGCCGCAGTCGTTGGTGTCGCGGCGCATGCCGCGGCGTCGGTCATCAGCCATACGAAGGACAACAACAAGGGAGGCGACAGCCATGACTGAGACCGTCACTGCCAACGGCTTTAAACTCGACACCGGCGGGCAACGCGTGGTGGTCGATCCGATCTGCCGCATTGAAGGCCATCTGCGCATCGAGGTCAACCTCGACGACGAAAATGTGATCCGTAACGCCGTGTCTACCGGCACCATGTGGCGCGGCCTGGAAGTCATTCTCAAGGGGCGCGACCCGCGTGACGCCTGGGCGTTCACTGAACGTATCTGCGGTGTCTGTACCGGCGTGCACGCCCTGGCCTCGGTGCGCGCCGTGGAGGATGCCCTGGGCATCCAGATTCCCGAAAATGCCAACCACATCCGCAACCTGATGATGCTGGCACAATACACCCAGGATCATCTGGTGCATTTCTATCACCTGCATGCACTCGACTGGGTTGATGTGGTGAGTGCGCTGAAGGCCGATCCCAAGGCCACTTCGGCGCTGCAACAGAGCATTTCCAAGTGGCCAAAATCCTCGCCGGGTTACTTCCGTGGCACCCAGGCGCGCCTGAAGCGCTTTGTCGAATCCGGCCAGCTGGGGCCGTTCTCCAACGCCTACTGGGGCAGCCCGGCCTACAAGCTGCCGCCCGAGGCCAACCTGATGGCGGTCACGCACTACCTCGAAGCGCTCGACTTCCAGCGCGAGATCGTCAAGATCCACACCATCTTCGGTGGTCGCAACCCGCACCCGAACTGGGTGGTCGGCGGTATGCCGTGCTCATTCAGTCTGAACGAAACCGGCGCCATCAATATGGAGTGGCTCAACCTGGTGTCGTCCATCATCGACCGGTCCATTGATTTCGTCGACCAGGTGTACATCCCGGATCTCAAGGCCATTGCCTCGTTCTACACCGAATGGACCAACTACGGCGGCGGCCTGTCAGGCAAGAACCTGATGTCCTATGGCGATTTCCCCCGCGTCGCCAACGACTGGTCGCAGGACAACATGTATCTGCCGGGCGGCGCCATTATCAACGGTGACCTGTCCAAGGTGCACGAGGTGGATGTGCGCGACCCGGAGCAGATCCAGGAGTTCGTGGCGCATTCCTGGTACAAGTATCCGGATGAAAGCAAGGGCCTGCATCCGTGGGACGGCATCACCGAGCCGGACTTTGAACTGGGTCCGAATTCGAAAGGTACCAAGACCGATATCAAAGAGATCGATGAAGATGCCAAGTATTCGTTCGTCAAGGCGCCGCGCTGGCGTGGCAACGCCATGGAAGTGGGTCCGCTGGCGCGTTACGTCGTGGCCTATGCGCGCGGTGATAAAGAGATCAAGGAACAGGTAGACGGTCTGTTGCATGACCTCGGACTGCCGCTGACGGCGCTGTTTTCCACACTCGGGCGCACCGCTGCGCGGGGACTGGAGTGTTCCTGGTCGGCGCACAAGATGCGTGAGGTGTTCGACAATATGCTGGCCAACCTCAAGGCCGGAGACACGGCCACGTCAAACATGGACCTGTGGGAACCCAACACCTGGCCGGCTGATGCCAAGGGCGTGGGTCACGTCGAGGCGCCGCGCGGATCACTGGGACACTGGGTACACATCAAGGACACGAAAATCGAGAGCTACCAGGCGGTGGTGCCGACCACCTGGAACGCGTCGCCGCGCGATCCGGCGGGCAATATCGGCGCCTACGAGGCGGCACTGCTGGGTACGCCGATGGCCAACGCTCAGCAGCCGCTGGAGATCCTGCGTACCGTTCACAGTTTCGATCCCTGCCTGGCCTGTGCGACCCACGTCATGGCGCCGGACGGTGAGGAACTGGCGATTGTCAAAGTCCGCTAGCGAAGGAGTACAGCGACATGAACAGCAATGTGGCAAGTGGCCCGCACGATCCAGCCAACCAGAAGGCCGTGTACGTGTTCGAAGCCCCGGTGCGTCTGTGGCACTGGCTGCACACCTTCAGCTTCCTGACCCTGGCGGTAACCGGGTATCTGATCGCCGACCCCCTGCCATCACCGATAGGGATACCCAGCGATCATTTCCTGATGGGCAACATCCGGCTGATTCATTTTATCGCGGCCTATGTCTTCGCCATCGGGTTTGCGGTGCGCATCTACTGGGCGCTGGTCGGCAACCGCTTCTCGCGGGAGATCTTCTATCTGCCGTTCTGGCGCGCGGACTGGTGGAAAGACCTGTTCTACGAACTCGGTTTCTACCTGTTCCTGATCCGCAAACAGCACAAGACGCTGGGGCACAATCCGCTGGCGCAGACAGCGATGTTCTTCCTCAACACGCTGATGACCTTCTTCATGATCGGCACCGGTTTTGCACTTTACGGCCAGGGTCTGGGGGAAGGCAGCTGGGCGGACCAGGGTTTCGGCTGGATCATTCCGCTGCTGGGTGGGGAGCAGGCGACTCGTAACTGGCATGACATGGGGATGTGGATCATGCTCGTGTTCGTCATCATTCATATCTACATGGCGGTGCGCGCCGATATCATCGGCCGCGAAAGCAGTGTCAGCACCATGATCGGCGGCTGGCGCCTGTTCAAGGACGACCAGCCCTGATGGACGTGTGTCTCGAGACCGATACGCTGATTCTGGGAATCGGCAATATACTCTGGGCCGATGAGGGTTTCGGTGTGCGCTGTGTCGAAGCGCTCAATGCCCGCTATGCATTCGGTGACAATGTCCGCCTGATGGACGGTGGCACCCAGGGCCTGTTCCTGCTGCCCTGGGTCAGCACCGTCTCGCGCCTGCTGATTTTCGACGCCATCGATTACGGTCTGGCAGCCGGTGAATTGCGCCTTATCCGTGATGACGACGTACCGCAGTACATGGGCGCCAAGAAGGTAAGCATGCACCAGACCGGTTTCCAGGAGGTGCTGGCGTCCGCCCGGCTGTTGAACGGAAAACCCGAGCATCTGGCCCTGATCGGTGTGCAGCCGGAACAACTCGACGATTACGGTGGCAGTCTGCGCGACGGCATCCGGCAGCGGATTCCTGAAGCCATTGTGCTGGCCTGTTCCGTATTGCAGGAATGGGGGGTGCCGTTTCATGAACGGGTCACGCCATTGGCGTCTGTCGAGCTCACCGGTCCGGGTGAACTGGCGATGACCCGCTACGAACTTGGACGGTCGCAATGATGCATCCGCTCATTCAGCGCTTATACGACGACTACGGTTACCCGGAGGTCACGCTGGAGACACACCAGAACTTTGTCAGTCAACCGGGCATCACGGTGCTGTTCTTTGCCGGCGACCCCAAGCGTTTTCGCGATACCACCGATGTGGCCGTGGTGCTGCCGGAACTGGTGAAGGCCTTCGGGGGTGTACTGCAGCCGGGCGTGGTGGCGGCTGACGCCGGACCGACTCTGCAACAGCACTACGGGTTTACCGCCTGGCCGGCGCTGGTGTTTCTGCGCGACGGCGGCTACCTGGGTAATATCACCGGGATACAGAACTGGTCGGAGTATCTGCACGAAATAGGCGAGCTGATGACGGCCGAGATACAGCACCCGAAGGGCTTCAAGGTGCCGGTCGTCAGCGCCTGAACGGGCAACAGTAACAGTCAGGAGAGCAGAATTACAGTGAACAGCATACCGGTCACTATTACGGGGCTTGGCAGTCAACCGCCGGAAGAGGACGGTTCACGCCTGGATTTCATTTCCCTGCCAACCGAGATGAGCCGCTACCGCGCGCCGGACATGCCGGAACCGGAGCAGATACAGCACCTGCAGGGCGCCAAAGCCGCGACCGACTGGCTGCGGCAGGCGCTTGCGGCCTACCGGGTGGGCGGAGAGCCGTGGATTGCCGACATTTCGGCGTTGGACGCGGCCAACCGTGAACTGGTCAACCAGATTCTGGGTGAAGGCGAGGTCAGCCTGAAATACAACGAGGGTGTCGCGGTGAACATGCAGGAATCGGTGCTGGCCGGTATCTGGCGCACGTTTTACATGGACGCAGCCGGTTGCATTGTCCGTGACCTGATCGAGGTGTGCGACGTCCCGGTGCTGGCGCGCCGACGGCCGCAGGCCGAGGCGGTTACCACGCTTGCCCGGGACAACGCCCCGGAGGGTGTCATCAACGCCCTGCCGATTCTGAGCGAACTGCAGCACCACGTCGCCGGCTGGCGAGCCGGTGACTTGGCACATGTGATCAACCTCACGCTGCTGCCGCTGTCGGAAGGCGATATACATTTTCTCGGCGAGACGCTGGGCACAGGGCCGGTCGAGACCCTGTCACGCGGTTACGGTGACTGCCAGATCACCAGTACGGCATACCCTGGCGTCTGGTGGGTGCGCTATACCAACTCCATGGGCACCCAGATTCTGAACACGCTCGAAATTACGGATATTCCGGCTGTTGCCTGTGCGGCGCAGGAGGACCTGGATGACTCGCGGCAGCGTTTCGCTGAATTGCTGGAACCCTACTGGACGGAACTGGGGTGAATACGGTGAATGCGACCGGCCCTATCGACGCCGCCACGCGCATGGAATGCCGGATCTGCTGGTATGTCTACGACCCGGCTCAAGGCGACGAGGTCGAACAGATCCCGCCGGGCACGGCCTTTGGCGACCTGCCGGATCACTGGCGCTGTCCGCAATGCGACGCGGCCCGCGACATGTTTCTGTTACTGGCAGACGACTGACCGCCATGCAGCAGCTTCTCGACGGGCTGGTGGCCGTATACCGCGACAACGTGCAGCCGCGCATGCGTGAATTGCCGGTATACAACGCCATGCTACAGGTCGAAGCGCGGGGTTTTGCACCACGCGACGGCCACTGCAGCGGTATATTGATTACGCCCTGGTGCATGAACCTGGTGCTGTTGCCGGGCGACGGTGACCGCTGGAGTGGGCTGGCGCCCGGCAGCCGGGTAGAGATCGTCTTTCCGGCTGCAACCTACACGTTGACACTGAGCCTGCCGGCGGGCATGCAGCCGCATCTTAGCCTGGCGCTGTTCTCTACCGTGCTGGATTTTGCTGATCAGGACACGGCGCAGCAGGTGGCCGACGAGGTGTTGCAGCTTCTGTATCAGGCGGAGGCGGAAGGTAAGTACGCCGACCCGATGAGTGCGGTGCTGGATCGCGCGGGTTCCCGCCGACCGCTGTCAAGGCGAGACCTGTTGCGCGGCCGGTGGGTGCCGGCCGGCGATCGGGAGATCTAGGCTATGCACGAATTCTCGGTCTGTATCGCGCTCATGGAGCAGGTAGAGCGCATTGCCCGGGAACATAGAGCCGTGCGCGTCGAGCGTATCGTGTTGCGGCTCGGTCCGTTGTCGGGTGTCGAGGGGTCGCTGCTGGAACACGCCTGGCCGCTGGCAGCAAGTGGTACACTGGCTGAAGCGGCCGAGCTGGTGATCGAGGCTGCGCCGGTGCAGGTCGAATGTACAGCGTGCGGCGCGGTCTCGGAAGCCCGGCCCAACCGACTGCTGTGTGCCGCCTGCGGTGACTACCGCACGCGCCTGGTCAGCGGTGACGAGATGCTGCTGGCGAATATTGAACTATCACAACTGGAACCACAGGGGGTAACCCAACCATGTGCCTAGCCATACCCATGAAGATCACTGCCATCGACGGGTTCAACGCCCATTGTGAAGCCAAGGGTGTGGAACGCGACGTCAGCCTGTTCATGATGCAGAATGACACAGTTGAGATCGGTGATTTCGTCATGGTGCACGTCGGCTATGCGATCGAGAAGATGACGCCGCAGGATGCGCGCTCGGCCTGGGAGCTGTTCGACGAGGCGTTGGGCACAGCGGATATTCCCCTGACAAGCGGAGACGAACATGTGTGATACCTGTGGCTGTAATATCACGCCGGGCAACGAACATCTGATACGGGCCGATGGCCGGTTGGCGCGCACCGGCGATGGTCGCGAGGCCATCACGGTACTGAAAAGCCTATTGAGCGAGAATGATCACCAGGCCGCGCACAATCGCGAGCACTTCGATCGTCACTGCGTGCTCGCCGTTAACCTGATGTCCTCGCCAGGGGCCGGCAAGACGACCCTGCTGGAAGCCACCATCGAGGCACTGGGTGGCGAGTTCCGCATCGCCGTCATCGAAGGCGACCTGGAGACCGAGAACGACGCCGAGCGCATTCGCGCGCGCGGTGTCGAAGCCGTGCAGATCACTACCGGCAGCGCCTGTCACCTGGATGCGCACATGGTGCACAGCGCCCTGCATCAACTGGACCTGGACGGTGTCGACATCCTGTTTATCGAGAATGTCGGCAACCTGGTGTGTCCGGCCAGCTTCGACCTGGGGCAACACCGCAACATTACCTTGCTGTCGGTGCCGGAGGGCGACGACAAGCCCGCCAAGTATCCGGTCATGTTCCGTGCCGCCGACCTGGTGCTGCTGACCAAAACCGATCTGCTGCCGTATCTGACCGACTTCAAACCCGAACGCGCCGAGCGCTATCTGCGTGCACTGGCGAGTGAATCCCCGCTGTTGCCGGTGTCCTCGACTTCGGGGCAGGCCATTGACAGCTGGCTGACGTGGCTGCGCACGGAACGGGACGCGCAACGCGAACGGATAAAACACAACGAGACGTTGCGGCCGGCGATCCAGCCTGACGGTGTGCGCCTGCACGCCGTCGACCCGACTGCACACGGCACCCGTCTGCATGCCCACACTCATGATCAAGCTGTTGACGGGCATGCCATCGCCTCCGGCGAAGGTGGTACCTGAGCGTGTCATTGACAGCACAGCAGTGGCTGGGACGTATCCGTGACCTCGAGCTGCCGGGAAAGGTGCGCATCATGAATGTCTGTGGTGGTCATGAACGCGCCATAACCATGGCCGGCCTGCGTGGCGCCCTGCCGGCCAATATCGAGCTGATCCCTGGCCCGGGTTGCCCGGTCTGTGTCTGTCCCGAAGAAGATGTCTATCAGGCCATGCAGCTGGCACTCCACGAGGACATCATTCTGGCTGCTTTCGGCGACATGTTGCGGGTCCCTGTCAATCTGCCGAAACGCGCTGTCCGTTCGCTGGAACAGGCGCGCGCCGCGGGGGCCGACATCCGCGCTGTCGCCTCGCCGACGGAAGCCATGGGCCTTGCGCGCGATAACCCCAAGCGGCCGGTGGTGTTCTTTGCCGCCGGTTTCGAGACCACCACAGCACCGGTGGCCGCCATGCTGGCCGAGGGTGTGCCGGACAACCTCAGCGTGTTGCTGTCCGGGCGCCTGACCTGGCCGGCGGTGGCTATGTTACTGGCGTCTGAAGACGCAGGCTTCCAGGCCCTGATTGCCCCCGGCCATGTCTCGACCGTGATGGGGGCGGAGGAGTGGGAGTTCGTGGTGCGCGACTATGGGATTCCCGCAGCGGTTGCCGGGTTTACGCCGGTGTCACTGCTGGCCGCCATGTACTCGACCCTGCGCCAGGTGCGCGAAGGCCGGCGATTCCTCGATAACTGCTACCCGGAGGTCGTGCACGCCGGCGGTAACCGCTCCGCACAACGCTGCCTGGCCGAAACACTGGATGTCGTGGACGCCAACTGGCGTGGCGTCGGTGTCATACCGGCTTCCGGTTTTGCCCTTAAACCCCGGCTTGCGGCGCACAATGCCCGTGAGCTGTATCCCTCCTACGAAGACCCGGCACGCAAGCACAGCGGTGAAATGCCGGCGGGCTGCGACTGCTCGCGCGTAGTGCTGGGCAAGATCTATCCCAACGAATGCAAGTTATACGGACTGGCCTGCACACCCCGCAGTCCGATCGGTCCCTGTATGGTGTCTGACGAGGGTGCCTGCCGGATCTGGTGGGCGGGCGGTGTGCGCGAGCGCAAAGCGCCGGCAGTGGCATGAGTCTGCGCTTGCAGATGGTCGCTACGCCACTGTCCGAGTGTGTCCTGTGAGTGTCAGCCTGCTTTCACTGGGATTTCTACTCGGCATGCGGCATGCGCTGGAGAGTGATCACGTCGCTGCCGTGGCTTCGCTGGCGACGCGCAGCAGTTCCATGGCCGACACCCTGCGTCAGGGCGCGGTGTGGGGGCTGGGCCATACGCTGACCCTGTTTGTGTTCGGTTCGCTGGTGCTGTTGCTGGATACGGTCATACCGGAAACACTGGCGCAGGTGCTTGAATTGATGGTTGGCCTGATGCTGATCGGCCTGGGTATCGATGTGCTGCAACGCCTGCTGCGCGAGCGTATCCACTTTCACGCCCACCGACACGCCGACGGCCAGCTGCATTTTCATGCGCACTCGCACGCCGGCGAGCAGGGTCACCCGGCTGCGCACCACCACCAGCATAAACAGGTCCGCTTCCCGTTGCGCGCGCTGTTTGTCGGCATGATGCACGGCATGGCCGGTTCGGCAGCGCTGATACTGTTAACGCTGAACAGCGTGCACTCGCCGCTGGCCGGCATGGTTTATATCCTGCTGTTCGGTGTCGGATCGATTGCCGGCATGGCCGCCTTGTCGGCGATCATCGCCGTGCCCTTGCGCTATTCGATTGCCGGCCTGAACTGGGCGCACAACGGTCTGCACGCGCTGGTCGGCGTGACTACCCTGTGTGTGGGTGGCATGGTCGTGTACGACATCGGTATGGCCGGTGGATTGCTGGTGTGATGCATGGATGTCAGGCCGGGTCTGCGCCATTGCCTGCCGGCTACGCCGGTCGAAACACGGCGCTGGTGTCTCGGTGGCCGGGTCCAGGGGGTCGGGTTTCGGCCCTTCGTCTACCGCCTGGCGCTTGCTCACGGCCTGCTGGGCTGGGTACAGAATCAGACCGGCCGGGTCGAGATCTGCACCCAGGGTAACCGCGGCGCGCAGGAAGCGTTCGGCGCGGCGCTGATCAACCAGGCGCCGCCACTGGCGCGGCCGCAGTTGCTGGCCGTCGAGCAGGTCGCAGCCGGGGCCTTCGAGGCGTTCGCAATCCGTGACAGTGAGCGCCAGGGCGAGGTGCAGGTCCATGTGCCACCCGATTATTTCACCTGCGACGACTGTTTGGCGGAGCTCAACGAACCCGCTGACCGCCGCTTCCGCTACCCTTTCATCAATTGCACCCAGTGCGGGCCGCGCTATACGCTGATTCACGCCTTGCCATACGACCGTAGCAATACCAGCATGGCGTCGTTTGAGTTATGTCCGCAATGTGCGCGCGAATATGCCGATCCGTGCGACCGGCGTTTTCACGCCGAACCGGTCGCATGTCCGAGCTGTGGCCCACGCGCCGAATTCGTGCGGCCGGGAGTCTGCCGATTGGTGGATACGGTCGCATTACCTGCCTGTGTCGATGCCCTGCGCGCCGGCGAAATCATTGCCGTCAAGGGTGTTGGTGGTTATCACTTGTTGTGCAATGCCCGCGACGATCTGGCGGTGAGGCGGCTGCGCGAGCGCAAACGGCGTCCGGACAAACCACTCGCTGTCATGTTCCCGGCACCGCTGCGGGCACCCTTGCAGCCCCTGCTCGCTGAAGTGACGGCGGATGACGCAGAGCAGCGGTTGCTGCTTTCACCACTGCGGCCGATTGTGCTCGCAGCGCGCCGCGCCGACAGCACGCTTTCACCGCTGATTGCGCCAGGCCTGCGGGAAGTCGGCGTCATGCTGCCCTACAGCCCCTTGCACCATGTCCTGCTGAATGACTTTGGCGGCCCTCTGGTGGCCACATCGGGCAACATCAGTGGCGAACCGGTATTGACAGAAAACCGTGACGCGCAACAGCGCCTGATACATGTCGCCACCGGGTTTCTGCACCACGACCGCCCCATTGTGCGGCCGGCCGACGATCCGGTGTACCGCACCCTGCAGGGTAAGACACGGCCACTGCGTCTGGGGCGGGGATGCGCACCACTGGAGCTGACGCTGCCCTTTGAATTGTCGCAGCCGGTGATCGCGGTCGGCGGCCACATGAAAAACACCGTGGCGCTGGCCTGGGAGCGGCGCGCCGTGATTTCCCCGCACATCGGTGATATGGGTTCGCCCCGCAGCCTGGACGTCTTCTTGCAGGTCGTCGAAGACCTGCAGTCGCTGTACGCCGTGCGTGCCATGGCCACCGTGTGTGATGCCCATCCTGGCTATGCCACCACGCGCTGGGCGCAGCAGTGTGGTCTGCCAGTGACACCTGTTTATCACCACCGTGCGCATGCATCGGCGCTGGCGGCTGAGCATAACCTGGATCAACACTGGCTGGTGTTTACCTGGGACGGTGTCGGTTATGGTGAGGACGACACCCTGTGGGGCGGTGAGGCGCTGGCGGGTCGCCCTGGCGATTGGCAGCGCGTCGCCAGTGTGCGGCCGTTCCGGTTGCCGGGCGGCGACAAGGCGGCGCGCGAGCCGTGGCGCAGCGCCGCCGCTGTCAGCTGGGAAATCGGCCGGACGTGGCGGGACGGAGACGGTGATGACCGGGCGTTGTTATGCCACGCCTGGCAACGCCGCCTGAATGCGCCGCAGACGTCGGCCGTCGGCCGCCTGTTTGACGCCGCGGCAGCGCTGACCGGCGTCTGTGCCAGCGCCAGTTTCGAGGGTCAGGGGCCGATGCAGCTGGAGGCACTGTGCAGGGCGGACAGCAAGCCCGTTGAACTGCCGCTGTCGCGTGACGCCAGCGGTGTGTGGATCAGCGACTGGCAGCCACTGATAGAAAACCTGCTGGATAACCGCGACAACGTTCAGGCGCAGGCCGAACGCGTGCACGCCAGTTTCGCGGAAATGCTGGTCCGGCAGGCCATGACGATCCGTCAGGAGCGGCGTGTCGACTGTATAGGCCTGTGTGGCGGTGTGTTTCAGAACCGGGTACTTACCGAACTGGCCTGCGCGCGCTTGCAGGCTGAAGGCTTCGAGGTGTGCCTGAGTGAACAGGTGCCGATGAATGATGCAGGACTGTGTTTCGGCCAGGTTATCGAGTATGGTCGAACAGAACTGGCAGGTGATTGAGAACGGTCAGTTGCCATCGCACTCGGGCGGTCGGCTTCGTCCGTAGCCGGCAGCGGCCGAGCGAGCATGCCTTCCAATGGGCAGGGGTAAGTTGCGTGCGCGCCGCTGTATCATGCTTCAATCTGGATCGCGATGCGCTATCCTTCTGCGCAGTCTGGCCGGCCCGGCGTTCAGCGCGGCTGACAGTTCTCATCAATAGCCAAGCGTCAATTCACAGCCATAGGAAGCAGGCATGCAGGATACCCATATTTCGTTGGCCCACGGCAACGGTGGTCGCTATATGCGCGAACTCATCGACGATGTGTTTGCCCGACATCTGTCCAACCCGGATCTCGACACACAGGCCGATGCAGTCAGACTGGTGCTGGAGGGCAGCGAGTTGCTGTTTACTACCGACGGCTTCACCGTGCAGCCGCTGGAATTTCCCGGTGGCGATATCGGTTCCCTGGCGGTACACGGCACCACCAACGACCTGGCTGTTGCCGGTGGGCTGCCGAAATATCTGAGTTTGAATGCTTTTATCGAAGAGGGGATGGAGGTCGCGCAACTGGACAGGCTTATAGCTTCGCTCGCTCGTAGTGCTGCCGCCATCGGTGTGGAAGTGGTGGCCGGTGACACCAAGGTAGTGCGGCGCGGCGAGGGTGGCGGCCTGTACCTGGCTACCACCGGCATCGGGGTGCGCCTGCCCGGTCCGGCGCTGGGCATGCAGGCTATCCGTGCCGGCGACCGGCTGGTGGTCAGCGGCCCGGTCGGTGATCACGGCATAGCGGTGATGCTGGCGCGCGAACAGTTCGGCTTGCGCGGCGATGTCCGCTCGGATGCAGCCAGTGTACTGCCACTGACCAGCGCGGCGCTTCGGTTTGAAGGTCTGCGGTTTATGCGCGATCCGACCCGCGGTGGTCTGGCGACCGTATGCCACGAACTCTGCCACGCCACCGGTCACGACATCCGTCTGGCAGAGCAGCAGCTGCCGGTGCGCGATGCCGTTCAGTCGGTGTGCGAAATGCTCGGTTACGACCCTTTGTTCCTGGCCTGCGAGGGTCGTGTTGTGGCGGTTGTTGCAGCCGAGCAGAGCGAGGCGCTGCTGGATAGCTGGCGGGCACTGCCCGAAGGCCGGGAAGCTGCGGTTATCGGCACTGTGGTCGCGGGTGAAGGGCTGCTGGTACTGCAAACGCAACTCGGTGGACAGAGAATTCTGGAAGAGCTGGAGGACGACCCATTGCCGCGGATATGCTGATGAAAGGCGGTCTCACCCCACTCTTGCCCGTTGTCGGGCTGAGCCTGATGCCGGCGTGCGCCTTTTTTGCGGCCGGCAGCGTATCACACAGTGATCCCATTGCCCCGGTCATACCGGCTGTGACGGGTTGCTGTTTGTCGCACTGATCGGCCGCTTCAGCGCACGCAAGCTGGGTCTGCCGTCGGTGCTGGGCGAGCTGACCATCGGCATGATCATGGGCAGCCTGGCCATCGGTATCGGCATGTTGCCGCGCGGCGAGGTCGGGTTGATATTCGCGGCCATCGGCAAAGAGTTCGGTGTGGTCAACGATGCCCTGTTCTCATCGCCGGTGCTCGTCGTTGTCATTACCACGCTGCTGGCACCGCCCCTGCTGAAAATCACCCTCAGACGCCATGCCGCGGCAACGTGAACTTTATGTGACGGCGTCAATCTTCATCAAATCGCAACAGGAATGACGTAATAAGCAGTTAATCGTTGCACGGAGATTGACTGCATGTCCCAAACAGCTGCTCGCACCACCTGTCCCGTCAGGCTTGACGACCTGGTCAAGACGCCCCTGCCCGCTGGATGAATGAGTAGCCGATATGACCAATGTGTTGTATTCCATGCGGCCGCTCAAGTTTCGCTCTGTGTGGATCTCAGATGTCCACCTGGGATCCCGGGCCTGCAAAGCCGATTTTCTCCTCGATTTCCTGCTTTCGGTGCAAACGGAACACCTCTATCTGGTAGGTGACATCATCGATATGCGCGCCATGCGTCGCGGGCTGTACTGGCCGCAGATCCACAACAATGTGATACGCGCCATACTCGGCAAGGCCAAGCACGATACCAGGGTGGTCTATGTACCCGGCAACCACGACGAGCCGATACGCGACCACGTGGGGGAAGTGTTTGGTAACGTCGACATTCAACGCACCGCGGTGCATGAGACGCTGGGCGGCAAGAAGCTCCTGGTGATGCACGGCGACGAGTTTGACGGCATGTTGCAGTGCCCGCGGCTCATGGAATGGATCGGTGCTCTGAGCTACGACCTGCTGCTGCACCTCAACGGCGTCTACAACACGTGGCGGCGCCGCTTCAACAAGCCCTATTGGTCACTGTCTTCGTTTATCAAGAGCAAGGTCGGAAATGCCAACAGGCACATCGGCATTTTCGAGTCGGTGGTTGCGGATTACGCCAGGAAACGCGGCATGGACGGGGTCGTGTGCGGACATATCCACAAGCCGTGCCTGGCGCGTCGAGACGGTTTCGTCTACTGCAATGACGGCGATTGGGTGGAACACTGTTCGGCACTGGTCGAGCGGCTGGATGGTACCTTATCGCTGATTCACTGGACTGACCGGGAATACAGCCTCGGGGAGGCCGGTGATCGGCAGACGGTGGATGGCGCGGATCAACGGGTCGCAAACGGTCTCGCCTCGAAAGTACGGGCCGGCTGCCATGATGCGGGCAGAAAAAAGTTCGGTGGGTAGTCTGCTGCGCAAGCGCGGGTTACACCCGACTAGATGCGCAGCGCGGTGAATTCCCCGGTCACGTTGTTGCTGCACAGGCGGTGGTAAGCATTTTCCAGTTCTTCGCGGCGGTCGACCCGGATGCGTTCCCCGGTTCTTATCGGCGCCTGGGGGACGAGTTCGACGGGAAATCCCAGGACAGTTACAGCGTATACGGCGTCTTCGAAGGTGTTCAGGAACAGGAATGCTTTGGACATGCAGAGCCTCGTAATCCGGTTACAGTACAACTGCTATCAACGGGGATACGGCGAAAACCGGCGCCGGTTCCGGAGTATGGACGAGCCATCCAAAGGGCGCAAGCTAAGGCGCTGAATGTGAAGTAATTTACGGTTTCTTAGCGGCTTCGGCAGCGTTTTTAGATAGGCGCCTTAACTTTACGGCGTAAGTTACTAAAGTAATGAGACAAGATACCGTTGACGCCTGGGTGGATCGCCGCGCCGACGCCACCGTGCCTGGCGGTGTCGACACAGTTCCTGGTGGGTGAAAGTTATTGGGCTACATTTAATCAGCGCAGTCTGATACAATGCTTGGAATTTCAGGCGGATCCGTCAGATTTGTGGCGGGTGTCGTGATTTGAAGTGGGCCTTTGGCCCATTTTTTATTTGTGGTGCAAGCGGATGCCGCACGAGTCGGTCGAGCTGCGGGAGCTGATTGAGCCGGCAGTTACAGCGTTGGGTTTTGAACTGGTTGGTGTGGAATTCATTCACGGCAAGAGCGGCCTGCTGCGCGTCTACATAGACCATCCCGACGGGATCAGCGTGGACGACTGCCAGGCGGTGAGCCACCAGGTCAGCGGCGTCCTGGATGTCGAGGATCCGATTCGCGGTGAGTATACGCTGGAAGTGTCCTCGCCGGGCCTGGACAGGCCCCTGTTCCAGGCGCGGGATTTCGAGCGCTTTGCCGGGAACCAGGTGGATGTCCGCCTGCTGGCGCCGGTCAACGGGCGTCGTAAATTTAAAGGTGTGCTGGGCGGACTGCGGGACGGCCAGGTGGTTTTACAAATGGATGACGAGGAACTGGTAGTGGCACTGGATGAAATAGACCGAGCACGGCTGGTTCCGGATTATAAATCGCATCGCGCGGAGGGTGCGTAATGAGTAAAGAAATTCTGTTGGTCGTGGACGCGGTATCGAATGAGAAAGGCGTCGACAAGGAAGTGATTTTCGGTGCCATCGAAGCGGCGCTTGCCTCGGCGACCAGAAAGCGCCACGAAGAGGACATCGATGCGCGTGTGGCCATAGACCGCAACACCGGTGATTACCAGACCTTCCGTCGCTGGGAGGTGGTCGAGGAAACGCCGGAAGAGGATGAGGAAGACGAGGAGAGCGGTTACCGCTATCCGTCGCGCCAGGTCCTGCTTGAAGAAGCCCGCGAGAAGCATCCTGACATACAGGTTGGCGACTTTATCGAAGAGGCCATGGAGTCGGTGGACTTCGGTCGCATCGGCGCCCAGACGGCCAAGCAGGTCATCGTCCAGAAGGTGCGCGAAGCGGAACGCGCTCAGGTGGTGGATGCCTACCAGAGCCGTGTCGGCGAACTCGTCACCGGTATTGTCAAGCGCGTTGAGCGCGGCAATGTCTACCTGGATCTGGGCGGTAACGCCGAAGCCATTATTTATCGCGAGGAGATGATCCCGCGCGAAGCGGTGCGTCCCGGCGACCGCCTGCGCGGTTATCTGCAGGATGTGCGTTCCGAGCCTCGCGGCCCGCAATTGTTTATCAGTCGCGTGGCCCCGGAATTCCTTATCGAACTGTTCAAGCTTGAAGTGCCGGAAGTCGGACAGGGCCTGATCGAGATCCTGGGCGCGGCGCGGGATCCGGGACTGCGCGCCAAAATCGCGGTCAAGAGCAATGATCCGCGTATCGACCCGGTCGGCGCCTGTGTCGGCATGCGCGGTTCGCGCGTGCAGACCGTGTCCACCGAGCTGGCCGGAGAACGTGTCGATATCATTCTCTGGAATGAAAACCCGGCGCAGTTCGTTATCAATGCCATGTCGCCGGCGGAAGTGGTTTCAATCGTTGTTGACGAGGAACGCAACAGCATGGACGTGGCGGTGACCTCCGACCAGTTGTCGCAGGCTATTGGTCGTGGCGGCCAGAACGTGCGACTGGCATCGCAGCTGACCAACTGGGAACTCAACGTCATGGACGAGCAGCAGGCCGCGGAAAAGTCCGAGGAAGAAGCGCAGAAACTGCAGAAGCTGTTCATGGACGACCTGGATGTCGACGAGGAAGTCGCGGTTATCCTGGTGCAGGAAGGTTTCTCTACGGTCGAAGAGATCGCCTACGTTCCGAACAGCGAGCTGATGCAGATCGAGGAGTTCGAAGAGGCTATCGTTGAAGAATTGCGTGGTCGCGCGCGCGATGTGTTGCTGACGCGCGCCATTGTCAACGAAGAGAGCATGAGCGGTGCGCAGCCGGCGCAGGATCTGCTGGAGATGGAAGGTATGGACGACGAACTCGCCTACCGACTGGCGGGCCAGGGCATCGTCACCATGGAAGATCTGGCCGAGCAGGCTGTGGACGATTTGCTGGATATTGAAGGTCTGGAGGCCGAGCGGGCAGGTCAGTTGATCATGACGGCGCGAGCCCCCTGGTTCGCCGAACAAGAGCAAGGCTAAAGGTCGAGGAGACGCCTGAGCTATGACAGAAGTAACGGTACGACAGTTTGCAGACGTAGTGGGTTTGCCGGTTGAACGCCTGTTGGCGCAGCTCGACGAAGCCGGTCTGAGCATATCTGGCGCGGATGCTACGATTTCCGACAAGGAGAAAATGCAACTGCTCAGCTACCTCCGCAAGAGTCACGGTAAATCCGAAGCATTGACTGTGTCCCAGCCCAAAAAGGTGACGCTCAAGCGCCGTTCGCACAGCGAGCTGCGCACAACGTCGCCGCGCGGCGCCGCTTCGAAAACCGTCAGCGTCGAGGTGCGCAAGAAACGCACCTATGTGAAGCGCGCTGACCTGGTGGCCGAGGAACAGGATCGCCTCAAACAGGAAGCCGAGGAAAAGGCCAAGCTGCTCGCCGAACGCGAGGCCAAGCAGGAAGCCGAGCGTGAGGCATTGCGCCGTGCCGAGGAAGAAGCTACCCGGCGTGCCGAGGAAGACCGTCAGCGTGCCGAAGAATCCAAGCGCCGCCAGGAAGAAACCGCTGCCCGCGAGGCCGAGAGTGAGCGTCGCAAGGCCGATGAACAGGCCCAGGCCCAGGCGCGCGCCGAGCAGGAGGCCAAGCAGCAGAAGGCCGAGCCGGAACGCAAGGCGAAACGCCACGAAGCCGCAGACCGGCATACCAAGTACGGACGTCAGGAGCTGCACGTTGCCGAAGGCAAAGGTGGCCGTCGCAAGAAGAAGAAACCCGGTAAGGCCGGAGGTACCTTCCGTACCAGCGGCGAACACGGTTTTGCGAAGCCGACCGCACCGGTGGTCCACGAAGTGTCTGTACCGGAGGCTATCACCGTCTCCGAGCTGGCGCAGAAGATGTCTATCAAGGGGACCGAGCTGATCAAATCCCTGATGAAGATGGGTGTCATGGCGACTATCAACCAGAGTCTGGACCAGGATACCGCCACGCTGCTGGTCGAGGAGCTGGGGCACGTCGCCAAGCCGGTATCGGACAACGATCTGGAGACCCAGATCGAGGAACTGGCCGCGAAAGAGATTTCCGGCGAGAAGGTACCGCGGCCGCCGGTAGTCACCATCATGGGACACGTCGACCACGGCAAGACCTCGCTGCTTGACTACATTCGCAGCACCCGGGTGGCCGCCGGTGAGGCCGGTGGTATCACCCAGCACATCGGTGCGTATCACGTTGATACGGACAAGGGCACCATCAGTTTCCTGGACACCCCGGGCCACGCGGCCTTTACCGCCATGCGGGCACGCGGCGCGAAGGTCACCGACATCGTCATCCTGGTGGTGGCTGCCGATGACGGCGTCAAGCCGCAGACCATCGAAGCCATACAGCACAGCCGGGCGGCGGGTGTTCCGATGGTGGTCGCCATGAACAAGATGGATAAACCCGATGCGGACATCGATCGTCTGAAAACCGAATTATCGCAGCAGCAGGTGATACCGGAAGACTGGGGCGGTGATACCCAGTTTATCCCCGTGTCGGCGAAAACCGGCGAAGGTGTCGATGACCTGCTGGACGCACTGTTGCTGCAGGCGGAAGTGCTCGAACTGAAGGCGGTGGAGGATTGTCCCGCGCAGGGCGTGGTTATCGAATCCACCCTGGACAAGGGGCGCGGACCGGTGGCAACCATCCTGGTGCAGAACGGCGTGTTACGGCGCGGGGATACGCTGGTTACGGGGCAGGAAATGGGGCGTGTACGCGCCATGTTTGACGAAGCCGGTCGGCCGATAGAATCCGCCGGACCGTCGATGCCGGCCGTGGTGCTGGGACTGTCGGGCACGCCGGATGCCGGCGAAGACGCCCTGGTGATCAACGACGAGCGCAAGGCCCGCGAGCTGGCCGAGTTCCGTCAGCAGAAACAGCGTGAGATCAAGCTGGCCAAACAGCAGCAGACCAAGCTGGAAGATATGTTCTCGCGCATGGGCACCGGCGAGACGACGATGCTCAATATCGTGCTCAAGGCCGATGTTCAGGGCAGTGTCGAGGCGCTGCGCGATTCGCTGACCAAGATCCAGACCGACGAAGTGGCGGTCAAGGTGGTCTCGGCCGGTGTCGGTGGTATCAATGAAACCGATGCCAACCTGGCCGTTGCCTCCAACGCCATCCTCATAGGTTTCAATGTGCGCGCCGATGCCGCCGCCCGCCGGATTGTGGAAGAGCATGGTATCGATCTGCATTACTACAGCGTGATTTATGACGCCATCGACCAGGTCAAGGCGGCGGTCTCGGGCATGCTGTCACCCGAAATCACCGAAGAAATCATCGGCCTGGCGGAAGTGCGGGATGTCTTCCGTGCGCCCAAGATCGGCGCCATCGCCGGGTGCATGGTGGTCGAAGGCGCGGTCAAGCGCAGTGCGCCGATCCGCGTCCTGCGAGACAACGTGGTGATCTACGAGGGCGAGCTGGAATCGCTGCGGCGGTTCAAGGATGACGTCAACGAAGTGCGCTCGGGGACGGAATGCGGCATCGGCGTCAAGGGCTACAACGATGTCCAGGTCGGCGACCAGATCGAGGTCTTCGAACGTACCGAGACGGCGCGCGTCGTCGAGTAATCGCTCGCGCTCCGTTATACAACCCCGGCGTTTATCGCAACCATGCCACGTGATTTCCCCAGAACCCGGCGGGTGGGTGAGCAGCTCCAGCGTGAGCTTGCCACCCTTATCCGCGACGAGATAAACGACCCGCGCCTGGGTATGGTGAGCATTTCCGCAGTGGAAGTCTCGCGTGATCTTTCCCATGCCAAGGTGTTTTTTTCCACCCTGGGCGAACAGCAGGATGCGGACAATTCGCTCGAGGTATTGCAGGGTGCAGCCGGTTTCCTGAGACACATGCTGGGTCAGCGCCTGGTCATGCGCCACGTGCCGCAATTACATTTCAAACAGGATCACTCTCTGGAAGATGGGGCGCGGCTCAGTGCCCTGATCGACTCGGCCGTGCGCGCCGATCGGGAAGACGAGAACGATCCGGACCATTGAGGTAGCAGGTTTTATGGGACGACGCCACGTGAGAGGTCGAGACGTCAACGGTATCCTTTTGCTGGATAAACCGTCGGGCATTACATCCAACGATGCCCTGCAGCAGGTAAAACGTCTGTACTTCGCCAAAAAAGCCGGTCACACGGGCAGCCTGGACCCACTGGCCTCGGGTGTGCTGCCCATCTGCATGGGGGAGGCGACCAAGGTATCGGCCTTCCTGCTGGACGCCGACAAGCGTTACCAGGTGCGTTGCCAGCTGGGTGTGCGTACCGCCACCGCCGACGCCGAAGGCGAGGTGCTGGAAACGCGGCCGGTGGGAACCTATTCGGAACAGCAACTGGAAGCCGTGCTCGACGGCTTCCGCGGCAGTATCGAGCAGGTGCCACCCATGTACTCGGCGCTGAAACACGAAGGCCAGCGCCTCTACAAGCTGGCACGCCAGGGTGTCGAGGTCGAACGCGAGGCGCGCACTGTGGAGATCTACCAGCTGACCCTGACAGGCAGGGGCCCTGACTGGATCGATATCGCCGTGCACTGCTCGAAGGGTACCTATGTCCGCACACTTGCTGAGGATATCGGTGACAGGCTGGGTTGCGGCGCACATGTCAGCGCATTGCGGCGTACCGCGGTCGGTCCCTACAGCGAGACCGGGCTGGTCACCCTGGAGCAGCTGCGGGCGCTGAAGGAGAACGACATGCCGGCCATGGATAGGCTGTTGCTGCCGATTGAAACCGCGCTAACCCAATGGCCGGATGTGCAATTGTCGGCCGATGCCGCGTTTTACCTGCAGCAGGGGCAAGCCGTGCTGGTGCCGCGCGCGCCCACCAGTGGCTGGGTACGGCTGTACGCCGGCAACCGCGACTTCCTGGGTATGGGAGAAATTCTGGATGACGGGCGCGTGGCGCCTCGACGCCTGATGAAAGGTGCCTAAGCTATTGAGTGAATTAGCCTGGGCAGTTAAAATACGCCGCTTCCGTCTGGCCTGTTCGCTGGATGGACTGTGAGCATACGCATTGGAGTTAACAATGGCTTTATCAACCGAACAGAAACAAAAGATTGTCACTGACTACCAGCGTGCGCCAGGCGACACCGGGTCGCCGGAAGTTCAGGTCGCACTGTTATCCGCGAATATCCAGGAACTGACAGAACACTTCCAGACGCACAAACAGGATCACCACTCGCGCCAGGGTTTGTTGCGCATGGTCAGTAACCGCCGCAAGCTGCTCGATTACCTCAAGCGCAAAGATGTGGGACGCTACCAGGAGCTGATCGGCCGCCTCGGTCTGCGCCGCTGATATTCTGAAAACTCTCTATCAACCGCTGTAACAAGCAGTAAGGATTAACCAGTGAACCCTATCAAGAAATCTTTCCAGTACGGCAGTCATACGGTCACATTCGAAACCGGCGAAATCGCCCGCCAGGCCTCCGGCGCGGTCATGGTGAGCATGGGCGAGACCGTGGTGTTCGTCACCGCCGTCGGATTGAAACGCGGCTCCGAGGGACGGGATTTCTTCCCGCTCACAGTCGACTACCAGGAACGCACCTACGCCGCCGGCCAGATACCCGGCGGTTTTTTTCGCCGTGAAGGTCGTCCCAGCGAAAACGAAACACTGCTCTGTCGCCTGATCGACCGTCCCATACGCCCGCTGTTCCCCAAGGGTTTCACCAATGAGGTCCAGATTATCGCTACGGTGATGTCGCTGGATCCCGAGATCGACCCGGATATCCCCGCGCTGCTGGGAGCGTCTGCAGCCTGTTCGATTTCCGGACTGCCGTTCAACGGCCCGGTGGGCGCGGCCCGCGTCGGTTACCTGGACGGCGGCTACGTGCTCAATCCCACGCGCACACAACTGGCCGAGTCCCAGCTCGACCTGGTGGTTGCCGGCACCTCCAAGGCCGTACTGATGGTTGAGTCGGAAGCCAGGGAATTGCCGGAAGACGTTATGCTGGGTTCCGTGGTGTTCGGTCACGAGCAGATGCAGGCGGCCATCGCTGCGATCAGCGAACTGGCCGCCGACGTCAACGCGCCGGCCTGGGAATGGCAGCCGGCGGCCGGTAACGAGGCGCTGACCGGCGCCGTTGCCGACATCAGCGCAGCGGCCTTCGGCGATGCCTACCAGGTAGCCGACAAACAGGAGCGTTATACGCGCCTGGACGCTATCCGGGCCGATACCGTCGAAAAACTCGCGGGCGGCGACGACGCGGCTTTCAGCGAAGAGGAAGTGCGCGGCGCGATGGAGAAACTGGAGAAGAACATCGTGCGCGGGCGCATCATCAATGGCGAGCCGCGCATCGACGGTCGTGACACCAGAACAGTACGTCCGATCACGGTGCGTACCGGTGTGCTGCCACGTACCCACGGTTCGGCACTGTTTACCCGCGGTGAAACGCAGGCGCTGGTTGTTACCACCCTTGGCACCGAGCGCGATGCTCAGATTATCGATGCGCTGCAGGGCTCGTATCGCGAGAATTTCATGCTGCATTACAATTTTCCGCCCTACTGTGTCGGCGAAACCGGTCGGGTCGGCAGTCCCAAGCGACGCGAAATCGGTCACGGCCGACTCGCCAAGCGCGGCGTGCTGGCCTGCATGCCGAAGACGGAAGACTTCCCGTACACCATCCGTGTGGTGTCGGAAATCACCGAGTCCAACGGCTCCAGCTCCATGGCCAGTGTATGTGGCACCAGCCTGTCCATGATGGACGCCGGTGTGCCCCTGTCTGCGCCGGTGGCCGGTGTTGCCATGGGCCTGATCAAGGAAGGCGACAAGTTCGCCGTACTTACCGATATCATGGGCGATGAGGATCACCTGGGAGACATGGACTTCAAGGTGGCCGGTACCGAGAAGGGCGTTAACGCGCTGCAGATGGATATCAAGATCGACGGTATTACCCAGGAGATCATGGAAGTCGCGCTGGCCCAGGCCCAGGAAGCCCGCCTGCATATCCTCGGTGAAATGGGTAAGGTGATCACCGCGCCGCGCGCGGAAATGTCGGTATTCGCACCGCGTTACATCACCATCAGGATCAATCCGGACCGTATCCGCGATGTTATCGGCAAGGGTGGCGCCACGATTCGTGGGCTGACCGAGGAAACCGGTGCCAGCATCGATATCGACGACAGCGGCGTGGTCAAGATCGCGTCCGTCGACCAGGCGGCGGGCGAGGAAGCCCGCAGACGCATCGAGCAGTTGACCGCCGACGTCGAAGTCGGTCAGGTCTACGAGGGCAAGGTGGTCAAGCTGATGGATTTCGGTGCCTTTGTCACCATCCTGCCCGGCAAGGACGGCCTGGTGCATATTTCGCAGATCTCCGATGAGCGCGTCGAGAAAGTCAGTGACAAGCTCAACGAAGGCGACACCATTAAAGTGAAAGTACTGGAAGTCGACAAGCAGGGCCGTATCCGTCTGAGTATGAAGGCGGTGGGCGAAAACTGATCGCTTCGCGGCGTTGCCGTTACATGATAAAGGGGCCATCAGGCCCCTTTATTTTTTACCTTCTGAAGGAGCGACTGCCGGCTCAGTAGCCTGCGGTGTCATCCATCAGCGCGACGAACCGGTCGGTAGCATCGTAGCGCACGTGCATCAGGCCGTTGTCTTCTTCCCTGCCGATGTTCTGTTTGTCCCAGAGCATTTCACCGGTACGCGCGTTATAGACGCGTAGCAGTCCGCCCTTGCAACCGACGGCGACCCGTTCGCTGTCCGGGGAAACATCGGTGACGCAGCGCTTGCCCTCGGTCATCGAATTGGTGATTTCCAGTTCGGTGCGCTTGCCCGTCCTGGTATCCATCAGCACCACCTTGTCGGCTTTGCCGTAGGAATGGGGCAGGCCGTCGTCGCCGAACATGATCAGCGAACGCTTGGGCATGACCATGGCGAAATAGCTCAGATCCGGGGCCACGCTGATGCTGGAAATGCGTCGTGGTTTTTTGCTGTCACCCTCGGTCCATTCCAGCGTCTGTTCGGTCCCGGTGTCGATGTCGTAGATGTTGCGCAGCGATACCAGCTTGCTGCCGTCCTTGCTGAACTGCAGGGTGCTGAACTGGCGCGGAATCAGGAATGCGCTATTGGGGTACGATTCGACAACGTGCCGTTTGCCGCTATCCAGGTCCACGACCGCGAACTGGTCGCGTCCGACGAAGGCAATCCGCTTGCCGTTGTCGGTGATGCCCAGTGCATAGACGCCGGCGTCGATCTTTTTGACTGTTTTAATGACTTTGAATCCCGCGAGATCCATCACGTGCAGATCGGAGCGGTATTCAAAACCGACCTGACGGTCGTTCTTGTCCATCACCGCCTTGCAGGTGTTGACTACAATCGCCGCGAACTTGCCGTTACTCGACGGTACAATCGGTCCGACATAGTCGTGGAAGCCGGTCTTTGGGTCGCAATTGCCTTTTTCGGTGCTCAGTTGCGAGACTTCGATGCGCTCGGCGTGATGATCGTTCAAGTCGATATAACCGCCGATAAAGTCGGGCATCTGCTGGGTATCGTTGTCCACCATGCGGCCCAGCGAACTCGGTAACAGCAGGATCTTGCCCTGCGGATAGGAACCGGTGAGCACCACGTCCTTGAAATTACTGATGCCCCAGCGGGTGTTGCCGACGCGGCCGTATTTTTCGCCGAAAATGCTGTCCAGGTCGGCGCGCTGGCCCATGGCTTCGACGACGGCGCCGGTTTCACTGTTCCAGATCTTGATGCCACCCGTATACTTTTCAGTGTCGGCCAGGGTGAAGCCGCCCGCACCACCGGTGATGATATGTTTGCCGTCGGCGGAAAAGTGCACGCTGTAGATGTCTTCTTCGGCAGCCTGCGCGGTGCCGCACAGCACGGCGAGGCTCAGGGTAGTGGTCTTGAACAGAGTCGATAAAGTCATGTGGTGTGATCCCAGCTAATTCGTCCTTAAGGCGGGACCGTCACGGCGGGCCCCTCGAGATATCCAGCGTCGCGCGTCCCCCCCCGGTGGCTGGACGCGACAATCCTGGGGGCTATCGGCAAGGGGGGCAGGCAGCTTGAGATGGGGGGTAGGGGCAGTTTCGCGGGCATCGTCGATGCGGGGATCTGGTGCGGACAGCGGCGTGGGACAGGGGCAGGGTGGACGCCAGAGCACAGACCGCGACCTGGAAGCCGGCGGCTATCGGCCACGAACAAAAGCACCTTTAAAAGTAAATATTAAACAACTAGATGTGAATTATATCTAGAAATATTCTAGAAAATTCTCAGGGGCTACTGAAGCGTTCCGCAATGCGCTCGTCCAACCAGTAACGAACGCTCCAGGGCCAGTCGCCGGCAACGAAACCGACATGCCCGCCGCTCTGGTTGAGCTCCAGCGTTACGCCCGGACCCAGCTCGCCGACACCGGGAACGCAGTCCGCGGTCATGAACGGGTCGTCGAGCGCGTGCAGGATCAGCGTTGGGGTACGGATGTGTTTCAGGTACTGTCGGCTGCTGGAACGTCTGTAGTAATCGTCGACGCCGGCGAAGCCGTGCAGCGGTGCAGTCACCTGGTCGTCGAATGCGCGAAATGAGCGCAGCGAGTCGAGCCGATCGAGGCTTATCGGCATCGGCATCCGTGCCGCCTTGGCGCGAGTCGAGCGACGCAGTTTTCTCAGCAGGTAAGCCTGATAGAAACGCGACAGGCCGCTTTGCAGCTGCAGCGCGGCCTTGTCCAGCTCAAACGGCACGGAAACCGCGATCGCATGCTGTACGAATATCTGTCCGGGGTTCTCGCCGAGCCATTTCAGCAGCACATTGCCACCCAGCGAGATCCCGATGGCGAACAAGCGTCGTTGGGGAAAACGCCGGTGGAGCAGACGGACCAGGGTGTCGACATCGCCGGTTTCGCCGGAGTGGTAACTGCGTGGCTGGCGGTTGGGTTCGCCGCTGCAGCCACGAAAGTTCATCAGTGCAACCTGCAAACCGTGTTCGCCAAGCGATTGCATCAGGCCGCCGGCATAGTGTGAACGGATGGACCCTTCCAGTCCGTGCAGCAGCAGTACCAGCGGGCCGTTATGCTCTGGGCCCCAGTCGATGTCGATGAAATCACCATCCGGGAGTTCGATGCGCTCGCGCTTGAAGGCGATGCGGCGACCCCTGCGGAACACATGGGGAAACAGGGTTTGCAGGTGCGCACCGGGTAGCCACCAGGCCGGTTGAAAGGCGGCTGCGCCCGATTTGCTGCGCTGTTTCATGGCGGGGTTGAACCGGGTCGGGCAGGCAAGGCGGGGCCGCCGGGTACTACAGCACACGCTCGATAGTTGTACGCAGCGTGTCAACGGTGAACGGCTTGTCGAATACCGCCGAGACACCACTCTGTGCGATCCCGGCCAGCCGGTTCTGATCAGTTTCGGAGGTGACCATCAGCACCGGTACACTCTGCTGTGTGCTGTGGTTGCGGATGAACTGGCTGAGTTGCTCGCCATCCATTTCCGGCATGTTGTAGTCGGTAACAATCAGATCGAAGAACTCCTTTTCGATCAGTTCGATAGCCTGTTGACCGTTTTCGGATTCGGCAAATTGCTCGATACCGAGCCGCTCCAGCATCTGTCGAATGATGCGCCGCGAGGTAAAGCTGTCGTCGACAATCAGAACGCGCAATTCATCCGGCGAAAATTGTTTGAGTTCCAGGGGATCGGGTTGTAGAAAGTCCAGTGTCGCCAGCAGCGATTTGCGCAGCTGCTCAAGATCGAAGGGCTTGGGCAGAATGGCGATCACGCCCGCCTGGCGCAGGGGCTCCAGATAGCGTATGTGGGTCTCACTGGAGACCAGCATAAAGGCCACGTCCAGCAGCGCGGGGTCGCCGCGCATCGCCTGAACGAGCGCGGTGCCGGTCATGTCAGGCAGGTGCATGGCACTGATGACCAGGTCCGGTACGCGCGTTCGCATCTGTTCCAGCGCCTCGGCGGCGCTGCCGGCGTGTTCCACGTGCCCGGCACCGAGTTGTTGCAACTGCTCCTCGATGATCCTTTGCTGGGTGCTGGATGGTTCCACCAGCAGTATCTCCAGCTCATTGACCGACAGCAGGCTCATTGGTGGGCGCGGTTCTCCGTGAGGTTATCCACCACGGCCGGATCCGCCAGTGTGGAGGTATCCCCCAGGCTGTCGACCTCGTTGGCGGCGATTTTTCGCAGGATGCGGCGCATGATTTTGCCGGAACGTGTCTTGGGCAGTGCCGGCGCCCATTGGATGACGTCAATAGTTGCGATCGGTCCGATTTCACTGCGCACCATGTTCACCAGCTCGGATCTGAGCGCGTCGCTCGGTTCAACGCCCTTGACCAGGGTGACATAGGCATAGATGCCCTGTCCCTTGATGTCGTGGGGGTAACCGACCACCGCCGCTTCCGCGACGTCCTTGTGCAAAACCAGAGCGCTTTCGAGTTCCGCGGTACCCAGGCGGTGTCCGGACACGTTCAGCACGTCGTCGACGCGCCCGGTAATCCAGTAATAGCCGTCCTCGTCGCGACGCGCGCCGTCGCCGGTGAAGTACATGCCGGGATAAGTGGAGAAATAGGTGCTGACGAAGCGATCGTGATCGCCGTAGACGGTGCGCATCTGTCCCGGCCAGGGACGCGTAATGACGAGGTTGCCTTCGGCGGCGCCCTCGAGTACATGCCCCTCGCCGTCGACCAGCGCCGGTACAACGCCGAAAAAGGGCCGTGTCGCCGAACCCGGCTTCAGGGCTGTCGCCCCGGGTAAGGGGGTAATCATATGGCCGCCGGTTTCGGTTTGCCACCAGGTATCGACCACCGGGCAGCGCCCGTCGCCGACCACCCGATAATACCATTCCCAGGCTTCCGGGTTGATGGGTTCTCCGACCGTGCCGAGCAGACGCAGCGAACTGCGTTCGGTGGCCTTGACCGGTTCTTCACCCTCGCGCATCAATGCGCGGATGGCGGTCGGCGCGGTATAGAAAGTCGCCACGCGATGTTTGTCGCACACCTGCCAGAAGCGCGAGGCATCGGGGTAAGTGGGCACACCTTCGAACATCAGGGTGGTCGCGCCATTGGCGAGCGGCCCGTAAACAATATAGGTGTGACCGGTAATCCAGCCAACGTCGGCGGTACACCAGTAATGTTCCTGGTCCTGATAGTCGAAAACATACTTGTGGGTAATGGCGGCATACAGCAGGTAACCGCCGCTGGTGTGCAGTACGCCTTTGGGTTTGCCTGTAGAGCCGGAGGTGTAGAGAATGAACAGCGGATCTTCGGCGTCCATGGCTTGCGGTTCGCAGTCTTCATCGACCGTGGCAGCGACTTCGTGAAGCCAGATGTCGCGCTCGGCGTGCCAGTCGATATCGCCGCCGGTGCACTTGACCACGATAACCGAGTGAACATCAGGGCATGCCGCGAGGGCCTTGTCAGCGTTGTTTTTCAAGGGGACGCTTCTGCCGCCGCGCCGGCCCTGGTCGGCGGTCACCACCACGCGGCAGTCAGAATCGAGGATTCTGTCCTTGAGGGATTCGGGTGAAAAGCCGCCGAACACCACGGAGTGAATGGCGCCGATACGGGCGCAGGCCAGCATGGCGTATGCCGCTTCCGGAATCATCGGCATGTAGATACATACGCGGTCGCCCTTTTTAACACCACGGGCTTTCAATACGTTGGCAAAAATGCACACCTGCCGGTGCAGTTCCCGGTAAGTGATATGGCTGTCCTGGTTGGGATCATCGCCTTCCCAGATGATGGCCACCTGGTCGGCGCGGGTGGGCAGGTGTCGGTCGATGCAGTTGTAGCTGACATTCAGTTGCGCGCCCTCGAACCAGCGGATCTTGCCTGTTGCGAAGTCCCAGTCGAGTACCCGGTCCCAGGGCGTGTACCAGCTGACGAAGCGGTCTGCCTGTTCTGCCCAGAAGCCGCTCGGGTCATCCACCGAGCGCTGATACATTTCTCCGTATTGGGCATTGCCGATATGCGCGTGCGCCGCGAAAGACTCGGGAACGGGATAAATTTTCTCGTCGGACATAGGTGCGCTCCTTCAGGATGTTTTTTGCCATTGTACGGACAATGGGAAAGCCGTATCAATGTTGTTTTATCAGCCGCCTCGGCGGCAGGTGCCGGGTATCCCAGTTGTCGAGCGCCCAGCGCCAGAACACGGCAAGCCCCGCGCTGCGCAGCCCCTGCGGCGGGCTCTGGCCGAGAAACTCGAGTACGGTCCACAGGGTCTCGACCGGGCGCGCGGCATCGACAGGCGCTGCACCGGTCTGTTTGCTGAGTTTTTCGCCCTGCCGGTTCGCAGCAACCGGCAGGTGCAGATAGCGGGGGACCGGTTGGCCGAGCAGCTGGTGCAACAGAATCTGACGGGCTGTGGAGTCGAGCAGGTCAGCGCCGCGTACCACGTCGGTAATCCCCTGGGCGGCATCGTCGACCACTACCGCCAGCTGATAGGCGAAAAGACCATCGGCGCGTTTCAACACGAAGTCTCCGCAGGATTGCGACAGCCATTCGTCGAACCCGCCTTGCAGCCGATCGTGAAAGCGAATAGCCAGTTCCGGGACACGCAGGCGCATCGATCGGGCCGGGCGTCCGGGCGGCAAACCATTGCGGCAGGTGCCTGGATAAATCCCGGGCGTGTAGCCGGCATCGGCGAGCCGCTGAATGTCCCGACGCGAGCAGGCGCACGGATACACGTGGCCTGTGGCTTCGAGCTGTTCAAGCGCCTGTTGATACAAATCACCGCGCTGATGCTGATAGACCGTTTCGCTGTCCGGGTGCAGCCCGAAGGCATCCAGGGTGCGCAGTATGTCCTGCGCGGCTCCGGTGACCTCCCGTGGCCTGTCCAGGTCTTCCATGCGTATCAGCCATTCACCGCCGTGCGCGCGGGCGTCGAGAAAACTGCCGACCGCCGCGACAAGTGAGCCAAAGTGCAGTGGGCCGGTCGGCGAGGGCGCAAAGCGCCCGCGGTAGCGCCGCGCGTTGTCAGAGGCCACGCCGCATTCCCGCTGTCCCGGGCAACAAAAAACCGGCAGCGGGCCGGTTTTTTGTTGCTGTTGTACCCGGGTGCCCCGAGCTGACGCTAACCCATCTGCTTTTCGCGAATTTCATCGAGTGTTTTGCAGTCGATACACAGCGTGGCGGTAGGACGTGCCTCCAGGCGACGGATACCGATTTCGACGCCGCAGGCTTCGCAGTAGCCATAATCGTCGTTGTCGAGGTTCATGAGTGCCTCGTCGATCTTCTTGATCAGTTTGCGCTCACGGTCGCGTGCACGCAGTTCCATACTGAACTCGGATTCCTGCGTGGCGCGGTCGTTGGGATCGGGAAAGTTGGCCGCTTCGTCCTGCATGTGGTGGACGGTACGATCGACTTCTTCCATGAGCTCACGTTTCCACGACAGAAGGATATTGCGGAAGTGCGCAACCTGCGTGTCATTCATGTACTCTTCGTCTTTCTTCTTCTGGTACGGCGCTATGTCCTGTGCCGGACCGGCCGCTGACGCAGCGGACGCCGGTTTTCTTGCTGTCCTGGCTTTGCTGGCTTTCGGCGCCGCCTTTGCGGGCGCCGCGGCTTTCTTTTTGCTGGCCGGTGCGGCAGCGGCTTTCTTCTTGGCAGGGGCTTGCTTTTTCGCCGCGACCTTCTTGGCCGGAGCTTTCTTGGCCGCAGTTTTCTTGCCGACGACTTTTTTCCGAGCAGTCGTTTTCGTGCTCGTCACCTTTTTCTTGGCGACGGCCTTTTTTTTCGTCTTCGCAGCCTTTTTTTTGGCAGCCATTCAACTTCTCCCACCAGCAACCTGAAAGTAGCGGTGCTCTATATCAGAATCTCCCGAATCAGGCAAGTTTTCCGGCACCGCCCGATAACAAGTGCGCTAGTTTCAGGCGGAGTCTTTGCGGAGTCAAGAGTGGATTGAGCAAAATTCCACGCCGCTAACGGGCTTGTTGGCGGTTTCGCCAGTAGGTTACGCTAGCCGGCGATCAGAAATGAGCTGGAAGGCTATGTCTAGGCTGACTACCCTGTTGTTCGATGTTGACGGAACACTGGCAGAAACCGAGGAAATTCACCGGAAAGCCTTTAATACGGCTTTCCAGCAGGCGGGACTGGAATGGCACTGGTCGCAGGAAATGTACGCCGGGCTGCTGGCCGTCACTGGTGGCAAAGAGCGTATCCGCTATTTCCTTGACAGCCATCTGCCCGAGTTCGAAGCACCTATGGATATGGACGAGTATATCGCGACCCTGCATGCCGCCAAGACAGATATCTACACGCGCACGGTTGCCTCGGGCGAGGTTGTCATGCGCCCGGGTGTCAAACGCCTGCTCGGGGAAGCGCGCCAGGCGGGACTGCGCCTTGGGATAGCGACCACGACCACGCCGGCGAATGTGACTGCACTGCTCAGGCACGGGCTTGCCGATGATGCCGAAGACTGGTTCGATGTCATCGCCGCGGGCGCCGTGGTTCCCGACAAGAAGCCGGCGCCGGATATCTATTTTTACGCCATGGAAAAGCTGGGTGTCGGCGCCGCGGAGTGTCTGGCCTTCGAGGATTCCGACAACGGCTTGCGTTCCGCGCAACGTGCCGGGTTGCGCACGTTGGTGACGGTCAGCCACTACAGTAGCGGGCAGGACTTCAGTGGTGCAGCTCTGGTGCTGGACCAGCTGGGAGAACCAGACGATCCGTTTGAGGTGCTCGCCGGTGACGCCGATGGATATCGCTTCGTCACCGTTGCACAGTTGCGTGAGCTGCATGCGCAGACAACTTGAAAAGGCCATGGCATGATTGCCCGGCGCCTCTCGGCGATTACGCCGTTTCACGTCATGGCGTTGCTGGCGCGGGCGCGGCAACTGGAGGCCGAGGGCCGTTTTGTTGTGCACATGGAGATCGGTGAACCGGATTTTGTTTCCCCGACTCCGATTATCGAAGCGGGTATCAAGGCGCTGCAGGCCGGTTACACGCACTACACACCCTCGGGCGGCCTGCCGGCTCTGCGGGAAGCTATTGCCAACGACTACCAGGCGCGTTTCGGTGTGGCGATTGCACCCGGACGGATTCTGGTGA
>JAJDOI010000051.1 GCA_022340245.1 Thiogranum sp. | reverse complement strand
CGGAAATCCAGCGCGCCGCCGCGATGGGCCAGCCAGCGCATGATTACCTTGTTGCGCGACAGGACCTGCTGGCGGTAGATGCCCAGGTTCTGGCGGTCTTTCCCGGGGCCTTTGGTGACCACCAGTGCCCAGGTGATGAGGGGCCCGGCGTCGCCGGGCCAGCAGGTCTGAATCGGCAGGCGTCCGAGGTCAACCTGATCGGCGTCGAGGACATGTTGCTGGCAGGCTGCGCGCTTCAGCAACCTCGGCGCCATATCCAGCACTTTCCTGAATACCGGCAGTTTCTCCCAGGCATCCTTCATGCTCTTCGGCGGTTCGGGTTCCTTGAGGGATGCCAGCAGTTCGCCGATGCCGCGCAGGGCGTCGACCGAGTCTGCGCCCATGCCCGCGGCGACGCGTTCGGCGGTACCGAACAGGTTGGCCAGTACCGGTACGTCGGAGGCCCTCGGGTTTTCGAACAGCAGCGCGGGCCCGCCGGCGCGCAGGGTGCGGTCGCAAATCTCGGTGATTTCAAGGCGAGGGTCCACAGGGTGTTGAATTCGCCGCAGCTGGCCGCTGTTTTCCAGTTGGCCGATGAAATCACGTAGGTCACGGTATTGCATGCATGGTCCGCGCGTTGGGGAATGAAGTCGCATTGTACCCAAAACGGCGCTGGCTGCGCCGACCCGACGGCGCCCGGTCCGTCTAGGCGCTCAGCCCGCTGTGGCGGAGCAATGCGTCGATGCGCGGTTCGCGGCCGCGGAAAGCGACATACAGGTCCATGGGGTCTCTGCTGCCGCCCTGGGCGAGTATGTCCTCGCGAAACCGCCGGCCGGACACCGCATCGAATATGCCCTTTTCCTCGAACAGCGAGAACGCATCGGCCGATAGCACTTCGGCCCATTTGTAGCTGTAATAACCGGCCGCGTAACCGCCACCGAAAATGTGGGAAAAGCCATGCACGAAGCGGTTGAACGCCGGCGCGTTGATCACGGCGACCCGTTCGCGTACTTCCTCGAGGATGGTATAGATGCATGCCCCGCGCGAGGGCGCGTAGTCCTGGTGAATACGCATGTCCACCAGGGCGAACTCCAGTTGCCGCAGCATGCGCATGGCCGACTGGAAGTTGCGTGCTGCCTGCATCCGCTCAAACAACTCTGCAGGCAGGGCTTCACCCGTGGCGTGGTGGCCGGCGACGAGCGCCAGCGCCTCCCGCTCCCAACACCAGTTTTCCATGAACTGACTGGGTAGCTCCACGGCGTCCCAGGCGACACCGTTGATGCCGGAAACACTGGGCGTATCGATACGCGTCAGCATGTGGTGCAGGCCGTGGCCGAACTCGTGAAACAGGGTGATGACTTCATCGTGCGTCAACAGCGATGGCCCATCACCGACCGGCGGCGAAAAGTTACATACGAGGTAGGCGACCGGAGCGCGCGTGCCGTCGTCGACGCGCATGCGCGAGGCATAGGTGTCCATCCATGCGCCGCCGCGCTTGTCCGGGCGCGCATAGAGATCCAGGAAAAAGCGTCCACAAAGGCTGCCGTCGGCCTCACGGATTTCGAAAAAACGCACATCCGGGTGCCAGGTGGCGAGCCCCTCGCGTTCCTCGATCTGAATGCCGTAGAGGCGTTCGGCCACCTGGAACAGGCCGGCCACAACGCGCGCATCCGGAAAATAGGGTTTCAGTTCTTCCTGTGACACCGCGTAGCGCTGCTGGCGCAGCTTTTCCGAATAATACGGGATGTCCCAGGCTTGCAGCGGGTCATGAAAACCCTGTTCACGGGCAAACGACTCGACATCTTCGCGGTCGCCGTGTCCCTGCTGCAGCGAACAGCGTGCCAGATCGTCGAGAAACTGCATGACCTGGTCGGGGCTCGACGCCATTTTGGTGGCCAATGACAACTCGGCGAAGTTGCCGAAGCCAAGCAGTTGCGCCGCCTCGTGGCGCAGCGCAAGGATTTCCTCCATGAGCTGGCTGTTGTCCCAGCGCCCGGCGTGCGGGCCGCAATCCGAAGCGCGGGTCATGTACGCCGTATAGATCTCTTCGCGCAGGCTGCGGTCGTCGGCATAGGTGATGACCGGGAAATAGGCGGGAAACTCCAGCGTCAGCAGCCAGCCATCGATGTTTTCACGCTCAGCGCTCTGGCGCGCCTGCGCTTTGGCCGTTTCCGGCAGACCACTTAGCAGAGCCGCGTCTGTGACGTGCTTTTTCCAGGCGCCGGTCGCATCCAGTACATTGTCCTGGAATTTGGCCTGCAGTGCGGACAGGCGCTGCTGTATGGTCTTGAAGCGCTCGCGCTGCGCGCTTTCCAGGGCAATCCCGCTGAGGCGAAAGTCGCGCAGCCGGTTTTCGATGGATTTTTGCCGGGCCGTATCCAGTTCGCTGAACTGCTCGGAATCGGCGACCGATTTGACCGCCCGGTACAGGCCCTCGTGTTGACCCAGCTCGGTCTCGAAGGCACTGAGCTGAGCCAGGCAGGTCGTGTAGGCCTCGCGCAGGGCCGGGCTGTTGCGCACGGCATTCAGGTGACTGACGGGCGACCAGACCTGGTGGAGCCTTTCCTGGGCCGCTTCCAGGGGTGCCAGCAGATTGTCCCAGCGGTAGGGTCCGCCGCTTTCCAGCAGCTGTTCGATTTCCTCCCGGATTGTCTTCAGGGTGTGTTCGACCGCAGGCACGACGTGCCCGGCGTCTATCCGATCGAAGGCGGGTAAATCGCCTGTGTCGAGTAATGGATTCATGGTCTCTCGCGCAGTTTGCAGTAGAATTCGCCGGAGTCCCGGGTTACTGGAGCCGTACATCAATGACACAACATTATGACCTGATTGCCATCGGCGGCGGTAGTGGCGGTTTGTCCGCGGCCGAACGTGCCGCGCGGTATGGCAAAAAGTGTGCGGTTATTGAAAAGGGGCCGCTCGGTGGCACCTGTGTCAATGTCGGTTGCGTACCCAAGAAGGTGATGTGGCTGGGTGCGAGCATCGCCCACACTATCGAGAATGCGGCCGGCTACGGTTTTTCCATAGCGGCCGTCGATTTTGACTGGGCAAAGCTGAAACAGGCGCGTGATGACTATGTGCACGGCATCAACGACTGGTATCACACTTACCTGGCCGATTCGAACATCGACGAAATCGTCGGTACGGCACGTTTCGTCGATGCGAAAACCGTGGAAGTCGGTGGTGAGCATTACAGTGCCGATCATATTGTCGTTGCCCCGGGCGGCGCACCGGTAGTACCCGACAGCGAAGGTGCCGAGCTGGGTATTACCTCGGACGGTTTTTTCGAACTCGACGCGCTTCCGCGACGGGTGGCGGTTGTGGGCTCCGGTTACATCGCCGTAGAGCTGGCGGGTATGCTCAACGCGCTCGGCGCGGATGTGACGATGCTGTTGCGCCGCGAACACCTGTTGCGCAACTTCGACGCCATGCTGCGCGAAAACCTGATGGAGGAAATGCTGGGTGACGGCATCGATATCCTGGCGCGCACCCAGGTGACAAGAGTGGTGCGCGAGGCAAGTGGTTCGCTGTGTATCGAATGCGAAAACGGCCAGCGGCTGGAAGGCTTCGACAAGCTGATCTGGGCGATCGGCCGTGAGCCGTTGACGGCCGAGCTCAACCTCGAGGCGGCGGGGGTGACCCGCGATGGCGGGGGTTACATCCGCACCGATAAATTCCAGCAGACCAATGTAGAAGGCATTTACGCCATCGGCGATGTTACCGGTCAGGCACAGCTGACGCCGGTGGCAATTGCCGCCGGTCGGCGCTTGAGCGATCGCCTGTTCGGTGGAATGACCGATCGCTATCTGCCTTATGAAAACATCGCCACGGTGGTGTTCAGCCACCCGCCCATTGGTACCGTGGGGCTTACAGAAAGCGTGGCGCGCGACACACACGGAGAGTCAGTCAAGGTTTACCAGACGCGGTTTACCGCCATGTACAACGTGTTTACCGAACGCAAGCAGAAGACCGCCATGAAACTGGTCACTGTCGGCGCCCAGGAAAAAGTTGTCGGGTGCCATATTATCGGCCCGGGTGCCGACGAGATGTTGCAGGGATTTGCCGTCGCGATCCGTATGGGCGCCACCAAGCGTGACCTGGATGATACCGTGGCGATACATCCGACAATCGCCGAAGAACTGGTCACTATGCGCTGAGACGGCGCCGTACGCGGCAGGCCAGTGGCCCCCGCGTGTTGCTGTAAGCGGCCGTTATTGCGGCTTCACGGATTGCGTAATGCGGCGATCACGGGTGCGGTGTCAGGGCTGACCCCGCGCCACAGGCGGAAAGACTCCGCCGCCTGCTCCACCAGCATGCCCAGCCCGTCGAAGCAGTGCCGGCTGCCACGCTGCGTCGCGTAGCGCATGAAGGCCGTTGGCTCCGAACCGTACATCATGTCGTAGCACCAGGTGTCGGCCCTGATCAAACCATCAGGCAGATCGGGCAACTGGCCGTGCAGACCGGCCGCGGTGGCGTTAATGATCAGGTCGTAGCGCAGTGGCTCGATGTCCTCGAGACCACTGCCGGAGACCGGGCCGACATCTGCATAGGCGTCGGCGAGCTCCAGCGCGCGTTCCGCTGTCCGGTTGGCGATGTGCACGGCTGCAGGTTCCTGCTCCAGCAGCGGGCCGAGTACGCCACGGGCCGCGCCGCCGGCGCCCAACAGCAGAATATTTTTGTCTCTCAGTTCAAAGCCGAGATTCTGCGTCAGGTCACGAATCAGCCCGATGCCGTCGGTGTTGTCGCCGAACAGCCCGCCTTCGTCAGTCATAAGCAGCGTGTTCACCGCGCGCGCCCTGCGCGCCCGGTCACTGAGTTGGTCGGCGAGTTCCCAGGCTTCCTGCTTGAATGGCACGGTTACATTCAGGCCCTTGCCGCCCTTGATCAGGAACAGTGCGATGGCCTGCGCGAAGGCGTCCCTGTTGACCAGCAGGGCCTCGTATACCAGTCGCTCACCGGTCTGTTCCGCGAACAGGCGATGTATGACTGGTGACTTGCTGTGCGCAATGGGGTTGCCCATAACGGCGTAAGAGTCACACTCGGATACAGCGCAAACACTCATGGTCAGCTGTTGCGCAGCCACTGCGCCGCACGTTTGGCGAAATAGGTGAGAATGCCGTCAGCGCCGGCGCGCTTGAATGCCAGGAGAGACTCCATCACAACCGCTTTCTCATCAAGCCAGCCATTCCGTGCCGCAGCCATCAGCATGGCGTACTCGCCGCTCACCTGGTAGACGTAGGTAGGCGCACCGAACTCGTCCTTGACGCGGCGTACGATATCCAGGTAGGGCATGCCGGGCTTGACCATGACCATGTCCGCGCCTTCGTCCAGATCCAGACTGACTTCCCACAGGGCTTCGTCACTGTTGGCCGGGTCCATCTGGTAACTGTACTTGTTGCCCCCGCCCAGGTTGCCGGCGGAACCGACCGCATCGCGGAAGGGCCCGTAGAAGCTCGAGGCGTATTTGGCCGAGTAGGCAAGAATCCGCGTATGGCGAAACCCCGCCGCTTCCAGCGCCTGGCGGATTGCCCCGATGCGGCCATCCATCATGTCCGAGGGCGCGACCACGTCGGCGCCGGCCTCGGCGTGTGACAATGCCTGCCTGACCAGTACCTCCACCGTTTCGTCGTTCATGACATAGCCGTTGGCATCGGTCAGCCCGTCCTGGCCGTGACTGGTGAAGGGGTCAAGTGCGACATCGGTGATCACCCCGAGTTCAGGGCACGCCTCCTTGAGAGCGCGCACCGCGCGTTGCGCCAGGCCGTCGGGATTGTAGGCTTCGCGCGCATCATCGGTTTTGCAGTCAATCGGCGTCACCGGGAACAGCGCCATTGCGGGTATGCCCAGCGCCTCGATGGTTGCGGCTTCCTCCACCAGCAGATCGACGCTGAGACGCTCGACGCCGGGCATTGACGTCACTGGCTCGCGCTGGCCCTCACCTTCCAGAATGAAAACCGGGTAGATAAGATCGTCGGCGCTGAGTCGGGATTCGCGCATCAGGCGCCGGGAAAAGTCATCGCGGCGCATGCGGCGCATGCGCACCCCGGGATACTGACCGCGGCCGGTTTCAAAGACAGACAAGGCAGGCTCCTCTCGCTGTTGGGAATGCGTGCCGCACAGTGTACATTGACGGCAGGTTCAGGCACAGGTACCCGCTCTCGTGGATCGATCCGACGTAATCAGGCAGTTGATGGAAGGCGGCAGCGTGTCGCTGGCGAGCTGGTTCGCGGCGCCACTGACGGTCGACCAGGCGCAGGTCTCGCTGTCCGAGGTCCGGCAGCGGCTGCGGACCGGCCGTTGCACACCGGCAGGCGCATTCAACATCCGTCTGGGGGAAATTGTTTTCCGCTTCTGGGCCGGGCAGGACGTCGAACCGGACTACGGGAACTGTCTGGCAATGGCTGAAGATGACCGGCAGCGCGCCATGCTCGAGCTGTGTTTCGGGCAGCTGCTGATTGCCCGCAAATGCCGGTCCGCATGGCTACACCTCGATCGCGGCTTCGCGCTGGCCGCGCACTTGCTGGAGCCGGAAGAATACTTCAGCGTGCTGAAACGCCACGAGCTGCTGCGCCAGCTGCCAGTGGCGCCGGGCGCATCAGAGGGCGCCTCGCTCGAGGCGCTGCTCAACGAAGCCCGCGTGATCGCACGCCTGCGCGGACCCGCAAGCCGTCCAGACCTGCGCGGCCCGCGACACCGCGATACCGTCGACTAGTTGCGCACCGGCTGTCTCCGATCCGGGCAAAGCGCAGTCGGGGGGCGCCGCCCGGCGCGTGGTCTGCTATCGGCGGACGGTGGTCGGGTTGCGCCGACAATCCGTCAGTGACCGCCGGCGGTCCGACGTTTTGTTGCCGCGTAACCTCGGTGTGCATGTCTGCGCGGCGGTCAGGTGAAAGGTGAAAATTCATAAGGTATTGATATTTAATATTATTGTGAATTTCTTTGAGAGTTGGCACCGGGATTGCATTATCCAGGGCAAGGAGCGGGAAACGGTACTGAGGGATCGCTAAAGATTTTGCCGGGCCGGCCGCTAGGGATGCTAAGGCCGGTACTCCTGATCCATGGATGGACACTTTCGGACTGCGTCTTTGGATGGATGCCAAGGACGCAATCCGAAAGCACCAGACCAGGTTTTTGTGTGGTGTGACTGACTCCTCCGACGCTGAAAAGCGTTTTTTGCCCCGCCTCTGGCGGGGCTTTTTTTTTACCCGCGCTGCCGTTTTGTGGCGGTCGTCACAAGCTTCTTTAGAAGGCGCGCCGTTGGCCGTTATTCCTCTGTGAATAAGCTCAAGCAGACAGCCATGTGGTTGCTGCCGCCCCATTGTCACTGCGCGCGAACCTTCGTGCTCACGCGCCCTGGCGTTGGGCGCAGGCTTTGAATGAAAGGAGCTGTACGGTGAAAAAGTTGATCTTGTTCTTTCCGCTGCTCGCGTTCCTGTTGTTGTCGCTGCAACCGGTGTCCGCAGGCGAGCCGGTGACGCTGCGCTGGGTCGGTTGCGGCATTTCCAAGAAGGCGTACATGACGGCCCTGGCAAAGGCCTACGAACAGAAAACGGGTGTTCACATCGACATTCAGGGCGGTGGCGCAACGCGCGGCATTCGTGAGGTCGCTGCGGAAACCGCCGACATTGGCGGCAGCTGCCGGCGTCACTTGTGGGGCGTCAGCGAGGAACGCGGCGTGACCATGATCCCGGTCGCCTGGGACGCACTGGTCGTGATCGTGAACAAGGATAACGCGGTCAACAGCATCAGCATTGACGATCTGCGCAATGTCTATCTGGGAAAAATCACCAACTGGAAGGACCTCGGCGGTCCGGATCAGCCGATCAAACTGCTCGCCCGCGAGGGCAAGATCTCCGGGGTCGGGCGGACAACGCGCAAGCTGTTGTTCGATAACTATGACCAGGAATTCGCAACCAGCGATTTGTTCCCGTCCACCGGTCCCCTGGAGCAACAGGTAGAAGTCGACGCCAATGCGATCGCCATTACCGGTGTAAGCAGTGCCCGCAAGCGCAAAGTCAAGATTCTTGACCTGAACGACAAGTCCCCCAGTTACGACAACGTCAAAGCGGGCAACTACCTTTTGTATCGCCCGCTTTACCTGGCCTACAACGAAAACAGCCCGCACGCAGACATCGTCAAGGACTTCATCCGTTTCGCCGACACGCCCGAGGGTCGGGACGTGATTCGTTCCAATGGCACCGTACCCTATCTCGAGGGGCTCAACCTGATGAAGAAAAAACTGCAGGAGTCACGCCGTGCCCAGGAAAACAACGGGCTGCGCTGATTTTGACGGCAGCGCCGGCCGTGTGCCGGCGCTGGTGTGCCGCAGCGTTCAGATCGCGACCATCGCAAAGTCACTCTTGGCAACACCGCACTCCGGGCACTCCCAGTCTTCGGGAATGTCATTCCAGGGAGTGCCCGGCGGTATGCCCTCCTCGGGCAAACCCGTCGCCTCGTCGTAAATAAAACCACACACTACGCATTCCCACTTCTTCATTGTTGTTGGTCTCCTCGATCAGCGAGAACAGCCCGGGTGCCCCGGCTTCGCGGTCACAAATCCCGCAGCTTGCCTGGATGCGCTGCACGTGTCGCCCGCGCACGGCGTGATTGCTCTCACACCCAGTCTCTGGGCTGCAGAAATATTTCGTAAAGTTCGGCCTCGGGAGTTCCGGGGTCCGGATGCCAGTCGTAGCGCCAGCTAACCAGCGGGGGCAGCGACATCAGTATCGACTCGGTGCGTCCGCCGGTCTGCAGGCCGAACAGGGTGCCACGATCGTACACCAGGTTGAACTCCACGTAGCGGCCGCGCCGGTAGAGTTGAAACTCGCGTTCACGGTCGCCATAGGGCTGGTGCATGCGTCGTTCAACGATGGGCAGGTACGCCGGAATGTAGTGATCGCCCACGCTGCGCGTAAGCGCGAAGCTGTCGTCAAAGCCCGCTTCGTTGAAATCGTCGAAGAACAGCCCGCCGATACCGCGTGGTTCGTTACGGTGCCGGAGGTGGAAATACTCGTCGCACCAGCGCTTGAAGCGGGGGTATATATGCTTGCCGAAAGGCTCGCAGGCCTCCCTGGCGGTCTGATGCCAGTGCACGGCATCTTCTTCAAAGCCGTAGTAGGGTGTGAGATCAAAGCCGCCGCCGAACCACCACACCGGTTCCTCGCCGGCTTTTTCGGCGAGAAGAAAACGAACGTTGGCGTGCGATGTGGGCGCATAGGGATTGCGCGGGTGGATGACCAGCGAAACCCCCATTGCCTGAAAGCTGCGGCCGGCCAGCTCCGGGCGGTGGGCGGTCGCCGAGGCCGGCAGTTGACCGCCGTGGACGTGTGAGAAATTGATGCCGGCTTTCTCGAACACCGCGCCGTTCTCCATCACCCGGGAACGTCCGCCTCCGCCTTCCTCGCGCGTCCACTGGTCCTCGCGGAAGACGTTTTGCTGGTCGACCTGCTCCAGAGCCACGCAGATGGTGTCCTGCAGCTTCAGCAGGTAACGGGAAACGGCTGTGATATCCGGCGTGGTCATGGGCCGAGTATACGCGACTTGCACCCGGTGCAGCCAAGCCCCGGGGCCTGCGCACGCCGCGCAAGCGCGCCGCGGCGGCTGTTTTGTGCATCCAGTGCAGCTCCCGTGGTTCAGCGCCGGGCCGGGCTAAGAGCGGACAATTCGTCCGCTGAGCAGGTCACGGATGGTTGTCGGCCGCCCTTCGCCACCCAGGGGACCGGGTAGAATGAAATTGATGCTCGCGGCGAAACGCAGCTGAACTTCCAGCACCGAGCGGGCCGGGCGCCGCGCGCTGATATTCGCGCTGGTCGACACCAGCGCGCTGCCAACACGTTGGCAAAGGTCCCGCACCACCGGGTGGGCGCTGACACGCACGGCGAGTGTGCTATGCGCCCCGGTCAACCAGCTCGGACAAGCATCGGCTGCCGGAACCAGCCAGGTAACCGGACCGGGCCAACTGCGCAGCATGCGGCGTTGCAGGTCCGCCGGCTGTGGTTGCAGCCACGGTTGCAGTTGTGCCCAGTCGGCAGCCACGAGAATCAGGCCTTTGTCGGGCGAGCGTTTCTTGATGGCAAGCAGGCGGGTGACCGCCAGCGGGTCCGACGGCTCGCAGCCCAGCCCGAAAACGGCCTCGGTCGGATAAGCGATAACGCCGCCGGCCTTTATCCAGCGGCTTGCCATTCGCGCCTTAAACGACATCTGGCTGGTTTCGCACGCGCTTATCCGGAAGCTGAAGCTATTCCGCCTCGATTTCCTCGTCGGCTTCCTGCGGCTCGTAAGGCTCGGCAAACTTGCACTCCGGCTGGGGACAGACCCGTTCTGTGCCGCGCTTCTTGGTTGTCTTGACCGTCAGGATCGGCCAGCTGCAGTCCGGGCATGGCCCTTCCACGGGCTCGTTCCATACTGCGTAGTCGCAGTCCGGGTATGTCGAGCAGGAATAGAAAATCTTGCCGCGACGCGATTTGCGCTTGAGCATGGTGCCTTTATTGCACTTGGGGCACTTCACGCCGGTGTCCGCCGGCTTCTCCAGGGGCTCGATATACTTGCAGTCGGGGTAGCTCGAGCAGCCGATGAATTTGCCGTAGCGCCCGCTACGGATGATCAGCGGCGAGTCGCACTCGGGGCAGCTGCGTCCTTCGATAATTTCGGGTTCCGCCGACTCGGCGTTTTCATCCAGGTTGCGGGTATAGTCGCATTCCGGAAACCCGCTGCAGCCCACGAAGCGGCCGCGCCGCCCCAGGCGGATGTTGAGTTTCTTGCCGCATTTGGGACACTCTTCGTCGAGCGCTTCGGTGGTGACCTCGGCGCGTGACACGCTCTCTTCCTTGTCCTTGACCAGCTCTTTGAACGGGTACCAGAATTCCCGCATCAACGGGACCCACTCTTTCTCGCCGCGCGAGACTTCGTCCAGCTCGTCTTCGAGGCGGGCGGTAAAGTCGTAGTCAACATACCGGGTAAAGTGGTTGGTCAGAAACCTGCTCACGATGCGGCCTACGTCGGTCGGTTGAAAACGACGCTTGTCCAGTGTTACGTACTCGCGTTGCTGCAGGGTGGAGATGATCGTGGCGTAGGTCGAAGGCCGCCCTATTCCGTGTTCTTCCAGTGCCTTGACGAGACTCGCTTCGCTATATCGTGGTGGCGGTTCGGTAAAGTGCTGCTCCGGGCGTATCTTGACCAGCTTGACTTTGTCGCCTTCTTCCATAGGGGGCAGGCGGTTGTCGTCGCCCGCTACCTTTTTGGCATCGTCCACACCCTCTTCGTAGACTGCCATAAATCCCGGGTCGACTACGGTCGACCCGGTCGAACGCAGGATGTCGTCCTTGCCCACGGCGAAATCCACACCCACGGTGTGAATGGTGGCGTGGATCATCTGGCAGGCAACGGTCCTTTTCCAGATCAGGTCGTAGAGCTTGTACTGGTCGGAAGACAGGTGCGATTTGATGGTTTCCGGAATGTTTGCCGCTGAGGTCGGGCGGATCGCCTCGTGGGCCTCCTGGGCGTTCTTGGCCTTGGTCTTGAACTGGTGCGCCGTCTTGGGCAGCTTCTGCGCGCCGTAGCGCTCGCCGATCAGTTGTCGCAGCTCCTCCACCGCTTCGTTGGCCAGGGTAACCGAATCGGTACGCATATAGGTGATCAGGCCCACGGCACCGTCACCGATGTCGATACCTTCGTACAGCTGCTGGGCCACACTCATGGTGCGCTTGGCGGTGAAGCCCAGTTTGCGCGAGGCTTCCTGTTGCAGCGTTGAGGTGGTGAAAGGCGCGGCCGGATTGCGCTTGCGCTGTTTCTTTTCAATGCTGCTGACGGTGAGTTCGCCGCCCGCGGCCTGGTTGAGGTGCTTTTCGGCGTCGTGCGCCTTGTCGCCGGTGTTGATGGTGAACTGCGCCAGCTTCTTGCCATGCAGGTGCGTCAGCTTGGCGGTAAAGGGCTGGCTGTCCTTTTCCAGGTCAGCCTCGATCGTCCAGTATTCGCGCGCCGTGAATTTCTCGATTTCTTCTTCGCGCTCCACAATCATGCGCAACGCCGGGCTCTGCACGCGTCCCGCCGACAGGCCGCGGCGCACCTTCTTCCACAGCAGTGGCGACAGGTTGAAGCCCACCAGGTAGTCGAGCGCGCGCCGTGCCTGCTGGGCGTTGACCAGGTCGGTAGACAGCTCGCGCGGGTGCTCGATGGCTTCGTTGATGGCGCGCTTGGTGATCTCGTGAAACACCACGCGGTAGATGCCCTTGTCCTTGAGCGCCTTCCTGTCTTTCAGTAATTCGTACAGATGCCAGGAGATCGCCTCCCCTTCGCGGTCCGGGTCAGTCGCAAGATAGAGGTTGTCGGCCTGCTTGAGCGCTTTGGAGATGGCGTCGACGTGTCGGGTGTTACGCTCGATAAGCTGATATTTCATGGCGAAGTCGTGCTCCGGATCGACTGCGCCCTCCTTGGGGATCAGGTCGCGCACGTGGCCGTAGGAGGCCAGTACCTCAAAGCCCTTGCCCAGGTATTTCTTGATGGTTTTCGCCTTGGCCGGCGATTCCACTATGACCAGATTTTTACTCATGCACGCTATAGCTAAAAAGCCGCACCAGGGTGCGGCTTGGTTGTTAAAACAGAGTCAACAACTAATGCAAATAACCGCCCGGCAGACTATCGAAGACCAGATCTTCCATCCACGCATAAGCGGCTTCCGCGCCCGGCTGGTTGAACAGTACCATGAGGACAACCCATTTCAACTGGCCGATGTCGAAGTCATCGGTATCCAGGGCCATCGCGCGGTCAATAACCCGTTCGCGGGATTCCGGCGTCAATATGCCCATTTGTTCGAGAAACAGCAGAAAGCCCCGGCTTTCGGTGTCCAGTCGCTCGCACTCGACATCCGAGTAGAGGCGCAGCGCGTTTTCGGTCTGTGGCGCATGCACCTGGTGCGGCTGGACGGCGAGATCCTCCAGCCATTCGAAGGCCTGATTGATGTCGCTGGAGGGGAAGCCGGCTTCTACCAGTTCGGTGTGCAGGGATTCCCGATCGGGGCTCAGCTCGGTTTCCTCGTCCATGTAGTAGTGCTCGAACAAATACATGAGCACATCAAACATATTTTCTTTCATATCAAGCCTCTATCGCGCGCGGGTATAGCGACCGCCGGCGCTGGAGTGAACCCTGTCGTCAAGCTCCAGCAGCAGCAGCATGGAGGAAACCTGTTCCGGCGTCAATCCGCTGCGCTGCACCAGCTGGTCGACGGCGACGGGCTCATAGCCCATCAGCTCCAGCAACTCACTGTAATCGCCTGAAAGTTCTTCGCGCCGCGGCGACGGCTCTGTGTGCTGGCGCGGGCTGTCCGCGGGCAGTGCGGGTAGCGCGAGCTGGTTCGCCAGTTCTTCCAGGACGTGCTCGCCGGTTTCAACCAGTTTGGCGCCTTCGCGGATCAGGGCGTGGCAGCCGCGGGCCAGGGGGTTATGCACCGAGCCGGGGATGGCGAACACCTCGCGTCCCTGTTCCAGCGCCTGGCGGGCAGTGATCAGGGAGCCCGAACGCAACGCCGCTTCGATCACCAGTGTGCCAACACTCAGCCCGCTGATGATGCGGTTGCGCCTGGGGAAGTTGGCGGCCAGCGGCGCCGTGCCGGGGGGGAACTCGGAAACCAGCACGCCATTTTCCGCAATCCGGTGCGCCAGGTCGCGATGTTGTGCCGGGTACACGCGGTCCAGCCCGGTGCCGGTGACGGCCACGGTTCCAGCGGCGCAATGCAGGGCACCGCGATGCGCGGCCGCATCCACACCCGCGGCCAGGCCGCTACAAATCGTCAGGCCGCAGCCGGCCAGGTAGGCCGCGAAATCCTCGGCCAGCGCAATGCCGTCGTGACTGGGATTGCGACTGCCGACGATAGCCAACTGGGGCTGCAGCAGGTAGTCGGGGTCGCCGTGGACAAACAGCAGGAGCGGAGGGTCGGCGGTATCGGCAAGCCGCGGTGGATAGGCCTTGCCCCTGATGGTCAGCAACCCGTTGCCGCCGCCGTTCAGCCACGCCAGATCCTTTTCCACCGCCTGCCAGTCCGGTCGTCGCAGGTAGTCGGCGGTGGCGGCGGTGAGCCCGCGGGCCAGCAACTCATCGCGGTCGGCGGCAAATATCGCGGCGGGCGAGTCAAAGTACTGCAACAGCTTGTGCAGACCGCGGGTGCCGATCCCGGGCGCGCGGTACAACGCGAGCCATTCGTGGACATCGTCGGTCGGGCGCGGCGGGGTGGTCGGGGTGCTCATCCTTAAGCCTCCTGCATAAAAAAGCCGGTACCTCGGTGCATGGTCTTATACCATGCCCTAAGGTACCGGCTTTTGCCAGTACTCAGCGTTGCCGGTCAGGGGGTGCGGATGCGATCTCCGACATGCAGCGCGCTGGTGGCTTTCATGATCAGGCCGAAGCTGACCTTGTCGAAGGTGCGGAACACCATCAGGACGCCGGCCTTTTCGTCGGGCAATTTTACCGCCTCGTCGCGTTTCTCGCTGACCTGGTCAACGATGATATCGCCAGTCTGGTAAATTTCGAACACCGTGCCGACATCGACGCCTTCGCGCGTGCCGCGATTCAGCACCACGACCTGGTACTGGCCGATCTGGCTGACCCCGTCGACGACCGAGATGATCGTGCCGTCGATTTCCTTGTCAGGGGAATGCGGCGTGAAGTAGGCGTACACGTCTTCCTGGGTCATCGGCATGACGCGGTCGCCGATATTGATTTCGCGCGTCGTGCGGGTGAGCTTCAGCGTCGAGGGATCGCCGAATTTCTCGCTGCTGGCATCCCCCAGATACATCGCCTCGTAGCCCAGGATCTCGCCGGTGTCGGGGTCCGTGTAGGGATCGCCGGGGCGGAAGATGTTGTAACGGCTGCCCTGGTCGGCACTGACGCCGCGGACATAGATGCGGTCGTTCGCGCCGGCAATCAGGTGTTCGTCCGCGCTGGAGACCACGTAAGGGGCGGACTTGAGGGTGTCCTCGTCGGCCACCAGCGGCTGCGTCAGGAACTGCTGTATGGCATCGATCGGAATGGTCGGGATAGCTTTGTCGAGGCGCTCAACGCGTGCCTTGGGCGACAGCTTGAACGTGCCCTTGCCGCGTTCCACCCGCAGCTGGGGCTTGCCGTCGACATACACCAGGTTAATGAGATCGCCAGGGTAAATAAGGTGTGGATTCTCGATCTGGGGATTGACATACCAGACTTCGGGCCAGAGCCAGGGGCTGTTGAGAAAGCGTTCCGAGATGTCCCACAGGGTGTCTCCCTTGACCACCACATAGCGGTCGGGGTGCCCGTCCTTGAGTACCACCTGGTCGGCGTAGGCGACGGTAGCCAGCATTGCCACAGCCAGCGCCAGCGATTTCAGTATCGACATAAGGCGTTCCCTTTTATTTAGTACCGTTTTTGGTCAGCTTCGGTGCCCGGCATTGCCGCAAAGGCATCCTAATTCGATGATATATAACGGCAGTTGGCAACCGGAGTGTAGCGGAATTTGTCTCAATTCAAAATATTCCTGCGCGCTAAACGTTCGTATGATCATTATGTTAGAGTATAGATGTGTCCCGAAGCCCGATTTGTGACCGGTATCACATGGCGATTCTCGATATTTTGCATTTTCCGGACCCGCGTCTGCGGCAACGTGCCGCGGAAGTCGACCAGGTCGACGACCAGCTGCGCCAGCTGGTGGACGACATGTTCGAGACCATGTACCAGGCGCCGGGTATCGGTCTGGCCGCCACCCAGGTCGATGTGCATAAACGCGTGATTGTTGTCGATATATCCAAGGATCAGGACGAGCCCCGGGTGTTCATCAATCCCGAAATCCTCGCCGGGGACGGCGTCGAGGAGATGGACGAAGGCTGCTTGTCGGTGCCAGGCGTTTACGAACGGGTACAGCGCGCCGAACACATCAGGCTGCGCGCCCTGAACAGCGCGGGTGAAGTCTTTGAGCTGGAGGCTGACGGTCTGCTGGCGGTCTGCGTTCAGCATGAAATCGACCATCTGGACGGCAAGCTGTTCGTTGACTACCTGTCGCAGCTCAAGCGCCAGCGGATACGTAAGAAACTCGAGAAGCAGCGCCGCCTCGGTATCGATGACACCGCCGCCGCGGAGAAACACGCCGAGCCGGTTATCTAGCTTGGGGCTCACACCCCCAGGCAGTGCGCAGTGTGCACGCGGCGAGCGCGGAGCTTTAATCCGTGTGAAGTCTCCGCGGCTTGCGGGTTACAATTCCCGCCACGCGAATAAACCGACTGGCGCCTTGGCCGCCAGCCGGCGAATCCCCAAGTAATCCTCGAACTGAAAACTGACTTATGCGCGTCGTTTTTGCCGGAACCCCCGATTTTTCCGTACCGGTGCTGCAGGCCATCCTGGATAGCGGGCACTCCGTGGTCGGCGTTTACAGCCAGCCGGACCGGCCTGCGGGCCGCGGGCGCAAGCTGAAACCCGGTCCGGTAAAACAGCTGGCGTTGCAGTATGGTCTGCCGGTCTTCCAACCGGCGGGTCTCAGGGATGCGGCCGAGCAACAGGTGCTCGCGCGGCTGGAGCCGGATCTTATGGTGGTGGTGGCTTACGGCCTGCTATTGCCGCAAGCGGTACTCGATATACCGCGACGCGGCTGCGTGAACCTGCACGCCTCGATCCTGCCGCGGTGGCGTGGCGCGGCGCCCATTCAGCGCGCCATTCTCGCCGGTGACCGTGAAACCGGCGTCTCCCTGATGCAGATGGAAGCCGGTCTGGACAGCGGTCCGGTGCTTGCGGAGGTGCGCACGCCGATCGCGGCCGACGAAACCGGTGGCTCTCTGCACGATCGGCTCAGTCAGCTGGCGGCCGACCTGCTCGCCCGGCACCTGGATGACCTGGACGCCGGCCGGCTGCAGCCGCTGCCGCAAGACGAGTCGCGGGTAACTTACGCGCACAAGCTGGACAAGCGCGAGGCGGCTATTGACTGGGCCGGGGACGCCGTAAAGCTGGAGCGCCGGGTGCGGGCGTTCAACCCCTGGCCGGTGGCCCAGACGCACTACCGGGGACAGGTCTTGAGGATCTGGCGTGCGCGCGCGGTCGAGGGCCCTGCGGGGCGCGTCGGGGCGGTCGTGGCCTCCGGACCCCAGGGTATCGATGTGGCCTGCGGTCAGGGCTGTCTGCGCCTGCTGGAGGTGCAGCTGCCCGGCGGCAAACGTCTGGAGGCGTCAGATTTTCTCAACGCACGCAGTGTCGACGGCGCTGTCCTGCAGTGATGTTGCCGCCCTGCAGGGGGGCTTGTTGACATGACAGTGACATCCAGAGCAGATAGCAACCCCAGGCTGGTCGCCGCCCGCCTCGTTCACGGCGTGGTGCAGAAGGGCGTGTCGCTCAGCAATCTGCTCGCCGCTCAGCTGGGTGCGCTGGATGACCCCCGCCAGCGGGCGCTCGCCCAGGAACTGGCGTTCGGCACGCTGCGCTGGTACCACCGGCTGGACGCTGTGCTTGGCCATCTGCTGGCCAAGCCGCTCAAGCACAAGGATACCGATCTGCACGCGCTGCTTCTGGTGGGGCTTTACCAGCTCCTGGTTCTCGACCTGCCCGCGCACGCGGCGGTCAGCGAAACCGTGGAGGCGGTGCGCCTGATCGGCAAAGACTGGGCCAGTGGTCTGGTGAACGGCGTACTGCGCAACGCATTACGTCGGCGCCAGTCGTTGCTGGAAGCCGCCGATGCCGATCCGCGCTCGCGCTGGTCGCATCCGGACTGGTGGATTCGGCGGGTGCAGCAGGACTGGCCCGAACGCTGGCAGGAGATCCTGGAGGCAGACAACCAGCGCCCACCCATGGTGCTCAGGGTCAACCGCCGCCAGGCAGACCGCGACAGTTACCTGGCGAGGCTGCAGGCAGCCGGAATCGAGGCGCGGCCGCTGCCGTTCGGCGAAACCGCCATCGAACTCGTACAGCCGGTCGCCGTCGACCGCCTGCCGGGCTTCCGTGAGGGGGCGGTATCCGTGCAGGATGCGGCCGCGCAGTTGTCAGCCCCGCTTCTGGCCATGGAAGATGGCCAGCGGGTGCTCGATGCCTGTGCCGCACCCGGTGGAAAAACCGGTCATATACTGGAATCCAACGCCCGGCTGGCTGGTGTTGTCGCCCTGGACAATGATGCAGGCCGCCTGGAGAAAGTCACCGGCAATCTGCAGCGCCTGCGGCTGTCGGCCGACTGCGTGTGCGCCGATGCCGGTGACCCGCACAGCTGGTGGGACGGGCGGCCGTTCGACCGCGTTTTGCTGGACGCGCCATGTTCGGCCAGTGGCGTGGTGCGCCGTCACCCGGATATCAAAATTCTGCGCCGGGCGGATGACCTGCCGGCCCTGAGAGATCAGCAGCAGCACTTGCTGGATGCTTTATGGCCCTTGCTGGCTGGTGGCGGTATTCTGTTGTACGTGACATGCTCCATATTCAAGCGGGAGAACGCGGAGGTGGTTCAAGGCTTCCTTGATCGGCACAACGATGCGCGTGATCCTGGGCTGGATGTCCAATGGGGGCAGGCCGAGCGGGTAGGCCGCCAACTGCTGCCCGGGGAGCATGGTATGGACGGTTTCTATTTCGCGCGACTGATAAAAACCTGATTCACAGCCTGGTGACGGAGCGCTCGACAATCGCAGCCTGGTGCAAGCAACTTCATTTCCGGCCCTATGCCTGCCTGCCGCTACTGCTGGCGCTGTTGTGTCTGTTTGCGGCTGACCAGGCGTGGGCGCGTCAGACGCGTATCACCGACGCTCGTACACTGTTGGTGGATAATGTGTACCGGCTGGGCGCAAACGTCGATTTCGATTTCAACGATACCCTGCACGATGCACTGCACAACGGGGTGCCCCTGTTGATCGAGTTGCGCATCGAGGTACTGCGGGATCGCGAGTGGTTGTGGCCCGAGTTGATCGCCGAGTTGCGGCAGCGCTTCAAGCTCGAGTACCACGCGCTGAGCCGCCGCTATCTGGTGAGAAACTTCAGTACCGGCGGCCAGCACACCTTCAGTACGCTGGGTGATGCGCTCGGCTATATCGGTAACGTGTACGATCTACCCTTGATCGACGCCCAGCTTATACAGCCGGATGAAAAGTACTTTGTAAGGATGCGCGCCGACATCGATGTTGAGGCTCTGCCGACACCGGTTCGCCTTTGGGCCTACCTGGGGTCTGAGTGGAGCCTCAAGAGCAAATGGTTCCAATGGCCGCTGCAGCCGTAAAAAGTAACCGGATGGGCATCTGGCCCATGCTCATCCTGTTCGTGCTGCTGCTGGTGTCTCTGTCGCTGATGAGTGACGCCACCAACAACTCCGAGCGTTTCGGTCAGTTGTATTCCTGGCTGTTGCTGATCAACGCGCTGGGCCTCGTGGTGCTGATTGGGCTGATCGGCTCGAATCTCTACTGGCTGGTGTCACAGTACCGGGCGCGGGCTCCCGGTGCACAGTTGACCTCGCGACTCGTCGTCACCTTTGTCATTCTCGCGGTCTTGCCGATTTCGGTGGTTTACTACTTCTCCCTGCAGTACCTTCAGCATGGTATCGATTCATGGTTTGATGTGCAGATAGAGCAGGCCCTGGACGATGCCCTGGAACTCGGGCGCGGCGCTCTGGACGTGCGTCTCAACGACCTGTTGCGGGTTACGGAAGGTATCGCTGATAAAGTTGCCGACATGTCGCCGGCGAACGTACCGATTGGCCTCTATGATATGCGCGTGGTCAGCAGCGCCACCGAACTCACGCTCTTTGGCCTGGACGGACGTATTATCGCTTCCAGCAGTGCCGAGGGGGCCGGTATCGTGCCTGATCGGCCCAGTGAACAGGTGCTGATGTCGTTGGCGCAGGGCCGTTCTTACGTCGGTATTGACCCGGTGGGCGACGCGGGATTGTATGTGCGCGCCGTGGTGCCGGTGCTGGCGACCAAGGCCGGTGCGGAGCCGCAGACACTGCAGGGCCTGTATCGGATACCCCAGCGCCTCAACGTACTCGCCGACAATGTCGAAAGCCAGATCGTGCGCTACAAGAAGCTGGCCTACCTGAGAACCCCGCTGAAATACAGCTATATCCTGACGCTGTCGCTGGTGCTGGTGCTCAGCCTGCTCTCGGCGGTATGGGCGGCATTTTATTCAGCCCGGCGCATGGTGGAACCGATCGCAATCCTGGCAGACGGTACGCGCGCTGTTTCCGACGGCGATTACAGTCAGCGCCTGCCGGTCACCAGCGACGATGAGCTCGGTTTCCTGGTGCGTTCGTTCAACGATATGACGCGCCGTCTGTCGCGCGCGCGTGACCAGGCGCGCGGTAGTCAGCGGGAGGTCGAGCGCCAGCGCGCTTACCTGGAGACGGTGCTTGGCAGCCTGTCCTCGGGGGTCATGAGCATCGGCTCGGAAAACGAGCTGAGAACCGTCAACGAGGCGGCCTGCCAGATACTCGGAATTGATCTCAGTGGCCAGTTGGGACAGCGGCTGGGCGATCTGGCCAGACGCTTCAGTTTCATGGAGCCCCTGTTGTCGCTGATTCGCGCCTACCAGCAGCAACAGGTGACCGAGTGGCAGGCGCAGGTGGAGCTGTCCGACAGTACCGGTCGGCGGGTCCTGATGTGCCGCAGCACCGCGCTGCCGGTCAGCGAGGACCTGGCGGGCGGACAGGTGGTGGTGTTTGACGACGTGACCGACTTGATACGCGCGCAGCGCGACGCCGCCTGGGGAGACGTCGCCCGGCGTCTCGCCCATGAGATAAAGAACCCGCTGACGCCCATTCAGTTGTCGGCCGAGCGGCTGCGGCGAAAATACCTTAATTCAATGGACGCGGAGGATGCGCAAGTCCTTGACCGGGCAACGCGTACCATTGGACAGCAGGTGGAGACTCTCAAGGGGATGGTCAACGCCTTCGGGGACTATGCGCGTGCACCGCAGCTGCAACTCGAGCCGGTCGACCTTTATGAACTGATTCGCGATGTTGCCGATCTGTACAAGGGCTCCAGGCTGCGTATCAGGCTGGACCTGGCGGAGCCTGCAGCCATGATGGATGCGGATGCGGGGCGGCTGCGCCAGCTGTTGCACAATCTTTTCAAGAACGCGCTGGAAGCGGTGCGCGACCGGTCGCGCGGCGAACTGACATTGCGCTCCCGCTGGGTGCTGGAGACGGGTGAGCGCTATATCGATTTGAGTTTCGAAGACACCGGCGGTGGTTTTTCCGACGAGGTCCTCGAGCGCCTGTTTGAACCCTACGTCACCACCAAGACGCGCGGTACCGGTCTGGGGCTGGCGATCGTCAAGAAGATCGTCGAGGAACATAATGGCCAGATCAGGGCGTACAATAGCGAGGAACATCACGCTTGCATCCAGATCCGTTTCCACGCCGAAACACAAAGCGCTGTAACCTGAGAAGCGCTGCTCTATAATGTCGACAGGCGCATCTGCAAAAACCGCTGTTCCGCATACTAGAAGAGAAACAGGAATCACTATGCCCTCCGGCCACATTCTGGTGGTAGACGACGAACCGGATATCCGAAATCTGGTCAAGGAAATCCTTGAAGACGAGGGCTTTGAGGTCAGTGTTGCCGACAGCGGCGAGTCGGCGCGCCAGGCGCGCCGGATGCGGCGACCGGATCTGATTCTACTGGATATTTGGATGGATGACGTCGACGGCATCACCTTGTTGCGCGAGTGGGCCGAGGGCGGCAACCTGCCTTGCCCGGTCATCATTATGTCCGGCCATGCCACGGTCGAGACCGCTGTGGAAGCCACCCGCCTCGGCGCTTACGATTTCATTGAAAAGCCCATCTCGCTGGCCAAGCTGTTGCTGGTGGTCAATCGTGCTCTGGAGTCGGACAAGCTGCAGCAGGAAAACCAGGGCCTGAAACGCCACGTGCAGCCGGTTTCCGAGCCCGCGGGCAAGAGTGAAGTCATGCAGTCGCTGCGCGAGCAGGCGAGGAAAATTGCACAGCACAACACCTGGGTGCTGATCAGCGGCGAACCGGGTGCCGGCAAGGAGGTGGTGGCGCGCTATATTCATGGGCAGAGCCCGCTGCGCGAAAAGCCGTTTATCGAAGTGGCCGTGGGGTCCATGTCGGCCGAACACTCGGCGGTCGAGCTGTTCGGATCCGAGGAAGGCGAACGTATCGTGTACGGGCGGCTGGAGCAGGCCAATGGCGGCACGCTGCTGCTGGGCAACATATCCGATATGGATCTCCAGACCCAGTCGCGGCTGCTGAGCGTGTTCCAGACGCACTCTTTTCTGCGTATGGGCGGCACCGAGCCGGTGCCGGTCGACATACGGGTGATTGCGACGACGTCGCGTGATCTGGAACAGGAGGTGCGCGAGGGACGGTTTCGCGAGGACCTCTACTATCACCTTAACGTTGTCCCGTTGACGGTGCCGCCTTTGCGCGAGCACGCCTCGGATGTCCCGGAGCTGCTGAATTTTTACGTCGACCGCTTCGTCATGCAGGAGAATCTGCCCTACCGGGAGTTCTCCATTGCCGCCCAGAACCGGCTGCGGCACTACAGCTGGCCGGGCAACAACCGCGAGCTCAAGAATCTGGTGCAGCGATTGCTGATTCTCGGCCAGGGGCCGGTGATCGATATCGAGGAAGTCGAAGGCGCGCTGCAGCAGTTCAGCGAGGTGGCCGAGGCTCCCAGTTCGAGTAGCGCCACCCTCCCCCTCGACCTGCCTTTGCGGGAAGCGCGGGAACAGTTCGAAAAGGTCTATCTCGAGCACCAGCTGCAGGAGGTCGGCGGCAGTGTCGGAAAACTGGCCAAGCGCGTGGGCATGGAACGCACCCACCTGTACAGGAAGTTGCGCGCGCTGGGTATCGATTTCAAGAAAGGCAGTGATTGAGCGGGCTGCATCCTAAATGAAAATCATTATTCTCGGTGCCGGGCAGGTGGGTTCGTCCGTGGCGCAGAACCTGGCCAGCGAAGCCAACGACATTACCGTGGTGGACAGTCGCCCGGATATCCTCCGCGACCTTCAGGATCGTATCGATATCCGCACCGTCGTGGGGCCGGCGTCTCACCCCGAGGTGCTGACGCGCGCCGGTGCCGAGGATGCGGATATGATTCTTGCGGTCACCAACAGCGATGAGACCAATATGGTTGCCTGTCAGGTGGCTTATACACTGTTTCATACCCCGATCAAGGTCGCGCGGGTACGCGCCCAGGCCTATTTGCAGCACCCCAAGCTGTTTACCCAGGAGGCGTTGCCCATCGACGTGTTGATCAGCCCCGAGCAGCTGGTCACCGACTATATCGTCCGCCTGATCGAGCAACCGGAAGCCTTGCAGGTGCTGGACTTCGCCGGTGGACGGGTGCAGCTGGTTGCGGTGCGCGCGGTGCAGGGAGGACCGCTCGTGGGGCAGGAGTTGCGCGAACTCAAAGAGCATATGCCGGGAATTGAGGCGCGCGTGGCGGCGATCTTCCGCCGCGGCAGGCCGATACTGCCCGCAGGCGACACGGTGCTGGAGGCGAATGACGAGGTGTTTTTCATCGCGGCGCGCAAGGATATCCGCGCCATCACCAGTGAGCTGCGCGACCTGGACAAACCCGTGAAGCGCGTCATGATCGCCGGTGGCGGCAACATCGGTCTGCGCCTCGCCGAGGCAATCGAAAACCGCTACCAGGTGAAACTGATCGAGTGCGACGCGGAAACCGCGCGCCGACTTTCAGAGCAGCTGGACCGTGCCATCGTATTGCTCGGGGACGCCGCCGACGAGGAGTTGCTCATCGAGGAGAATATCGAGAATACCGACGTCTTCTGTGCGCTAACCAATGATGAGGAGGCGAATATCCTCTCCGCGATGTTGGCCAAACGTCTGGGCGCGCGCAAGGTCATGTCGCTGATCAACCGTCCCTCCTATGTCGATCTGGTGCAGAGCGAGGCCATCGACATCGCCATCTCGCCGCAGCAGGCGACCATCGGCAGCCTGTTGACCCATGTACGTCGGGGTGACGTGGCGGCGGTGCACTCGCTGCGGCGCGGCGCCGCCGAAGCGATCGAGGCTGTGGCCCACGGCGACAGCAAGACATCGAAAGTGGTCGGGATGCCGGTGGATGACATCAAGCTGCCGCCGGGGACTACCATCGGCGCGGTGGTGCGCGGCGAACAGGTAATCATCGCCCATCACGATACCGTGATCGAAACCGAAGACCACGTGATTCTGTTCGTCGTGGACAAACGCCATATCCCCGATGTCGAGAGACTCTTCCAGGTCGGCGTAACCTTCTTCTGAAGCCGCCATGAGCGTTGCGATCATTCAGCGAATCCTGGGCCTGCTGTTGCTGGTGTCCAGTGTCACCATGCTGCCGCCGTTGCTGATCGCCTTCTGGATGGATGAAAGCAGCCGCGTCGATTTCTCTATCACCATGCTGGTGGTAATGCTGTCCGGCCTGATCGTCTGGTACCCGGTGCGGCGTCACCGCCAGGAGTTGCGGGTGCGTGACGGCTTTGTGGTGGTCGCGCTTTTCTGGGTGGTCCTGGCGCTGGTGGGCGCTCTGCCCTTCCTGTTCGCAGAGCAGCCGGATATGGATTTTACCGATGCGATGTTCGAATCGACATCGGGCCTGACCACCACCGGCGCCACGGTGCTGACCGGCATCGACCGCCTGCCGCGGTCCATCCAGTTCTACCGTCAGGAACTCCAATGGCTGGGTGGCATGGGCATTATCGTGTTGGCGGTTGCCGTGCTGCCCATGCTGGGTATCGGCGGCATGCAGCTCTACCGTGCGGAAACGCCCGGACCGGTGAAAGACAACAAGCTCACGCCGCGCATTACCGAGACCGCCAAGGCCTTGTGGTATATCTACCTGGGCCTTACCGTCTGCTGCGCCATCGGCTACTGGTTCGCCGGCATGGATTGGTTCGACGCCATCGGCCACAGCTTTTCCACTGTCGCTATCGGCGGCTTTTCAACCCACGACCTGAGCATCGGCTTCTTCAACAGCCCGACCATCGAGCTGGTCGCAGTGGTTTTCATGCTGCTGGCGGGGGTCAATTTCTCGCTGCACTTTCTCGCATGGCGTTCGGTCAGTGTGCTCACCTATTTCCGCGATTCGGAGTTCAAGACCTATATAACGGTGCTGGCGTTGACCGCGGTTATCGCGGTCGCGTACCTGTATCTGAGTGGCACCTTTCCCAAGCTCGGCGACGCGCTCCACCACGGTATTTTCCAGGTCGTATCCATCGGTACGACCACGGGATTCACCACCGCGGCTTATTTTCACTGGCCCGGGTTTCTACCCGTGATGCTGCTGTTTACCAGCTTTATCGGCGGCTGCGCGGGATCCACGGGCGGTGGCATGAAAGTCATCCGTTTTCTGCTGCTGTTCAAACAGGGTATCCGTGAAATCACCCGGCTGGTGCACCCCAGCGCGCAGATACCTGTCAAGATCGGTAACAAGGCCATGCCGGAACGGGTGGTCGAGTCGGTCTGGGGATTCTTCGCCACCTATGTGGGTTGCTTCACGCTCATGATGCTGGTGTTGCTGGCAACCGGGCTCGACCAGGTGACAGCTTTCTCGGCAGTGGCAGCCTGTCTCAACAATCTGGGTCCCGGACTGGGGGAAGTCGGCTATCACTATGGCGAGATCAACGATATCGCCAAGTGGGTATTGAGCATGGCCATGATTCTCGGGCGGCTGGAAATCTTTACCCTGCTGGTGCTGTTGTCGCCGGCTTTCTGGCGACGCTGAAGATGCCGCAGCCCGCCATCGCCGAGTTGCCCTGCTGGGTTGCCTGGCTGGCCCAGGATGCGGACGGCGTCTGGTGGGGATACGAGGTCGAACCGCTGCAGTATGATCGCGGCTGGTACGAAAACGAAGTCGGTCGGCGCATTCGGGTCGGCCAGGATCAGCCCAACAGTCAGTGGGCACAGACGTTGCGAACAGTACCATGAGCATGATCGAAAACCTGGAAAAGATGCTGGCCGCCGGGCAGGACTCGGCGTTGCTGAGGTACAGCCTCGGCACGGCCTACCAGAAAGCCGGCGAGCTGGAGCAGGCGCGCACCCACCTTGCCCGGGCCGTCGACCAGGACGCCACGTACTCGGCTGCCTGGAAAGCCTATGGCAAGGTGCTCGCCGAAGTCGGACTTGCGGACGACGCAATATCCGTTTTTGAGAAGGGTATCGAGGTTGCTGAGCGGCGCGGCGACATCCAGGCTGCGAAAGAAATGAAGGTCTTTCTTAAGCGGCTAGCCAGAAAATCCGCGGATTGATGGCCTGAAAGACCACATAAGTCACTCCGATTGGCCTATTAGATAATAGTTTTCCCACTAAATAATTTTAATCCTAGATTATCTGATTTAGTGGGAAAATAAATCAGTATCAGCATTTTCAATGCTCATAAGTGGGCGAAGTGTGGCCAGAAGGCTTTTGAACAAGCGAGGGTTCCTCTGCTCTTCGTCGGCCAGCAGTGCCTTCATGTGCTGGCGCTGTGTCGGCATGGAAAAGCACGCGGGGCAGTTGTCGGAGATCACGGGCAGCCCCGCGCTGGCGGCGAAATCGCGGGTCTGGCGCTCGCGCGTGTAGACCAGGGGCCGGACCACGCGCAGATCGCCCGCGCTGATCCGGTAGTGCGCTTTCATGGTTTTGAGGCGCCCGCCGTGAAACGCCGACATCAGGAAGCTCTCGGCGAGGTCATCCAGATGCTGGGCGAGTGCCAGCACGTTGTACCCCTCCTGGCGCGCGGTCGCATACATGACGCCGCGTTTCATGCGTGCACACCAGCTGCAGTAAGAGTTGCCGTCCATATGCGCTGCGGCGCGCTCCAGTATGGGTTCGCGTCGGTAGAAACAGGGAATTTCCAGTGCCTCCACATAGGGCTGCAGCGGCGACGGGTCGAAGCCCTCCACCATCGGATCGACGGTTATTGCCGCGAGCTCGAAGCGTATCGGTGCATGGTGCTGCAATTGCCGCAGGATATGCAGCAGGGACAGGGAGTCCTTGCCGCCGGAAACACCCAGCAGAACACGGTCATGCTCGCGCAGCATGTCGAAATCGGCAATCGCCCTCCCGACGGGGCGCATTAAACGTTTGTTTACTTTCAGCATCATACTCAGTCCGGGCACACATCGGCCGTCAAACAACTATACTTGTTTCGGCCTAACAGGGGGGAAAGCCAACATGGCGGAAGTAAAGACCATTTCACCGCAGGAAGCCTGGCAGATCATGGAAGACGAGCCGCGCGCTGTGCTTGTCGATGTTCGCTCGGATATGGAGTTCCTGTTTGTCGGCCATCCTGTCGGGGCGATTCATATTCCCTGGATTGATTATCCCGACTGGAAACTGAATCCGAACTTCGTCACCGAAGTGCGCAAGCTGGTGCTCGGCGGCATCTGTCACGAGAGCGCGAACTCCGGCGCCCCGGTTCTGCTTATTTGTCGTAGCGGCAAGCGGTCTCTGGAAGCAGGTATTACCCTGATAAATGAAGGTTTTTGTGATGTCTATAATATTAGAGATGGCTTTGAGGGCGATCTCGACGAAACTCACCATCGCGGTACTATGGGAGGCTGGCGGTTTGCCGGTTTGCCATGGGAGCAGTGTTGATCAGCCAGTGGCGTGATGACGTGAATCTACGGCGGGTTGTTTGACCATATTATAAAGCATTCATATAATCATATAATGGGTGCCACCCCCTGCCATTCTGTCCACGCCGTTGAGTCAGTTCAACGCGGGCAGGGGCATTACTAAGATACTGGGGTACGGGCGTGTCCCTGGTCAATAACGATACATCTTGCAATTAGACAACTATCCGTGGACACACGGCTAGGGAGGAAATACCGATGTCAACGACTGCTGAAAGCATGAACGAAGCGCAGATGGACGAGTGGCTGAATAAGAAACTTGACGAACTGCTGCCGACCAAGCTCGAGGAAATCGACGCCGCGCGCACCCCGTCGATGGCGATTATCGCGACCAAGGGTACCCTCGATTGGGCGTATCCTCCCTTCATTCTGGCATCCACGGCATCTGCGCTGGGCTGGGATACCACCATCTTCTTCACCTTCTACGGACTGCTGCTGCTGAAGAAGGACCTGCCCTGCCAGGTCAGCCCGCTCGGTAACCCGGCGATGCCGATGAAAATGCCTTTCGGTCCGAAGTGGTTCCAGGACTTCAGCTGGCCGATGCCGAACCTGTTGATGGCGGGTGTGCCGGGCTTCGAGAAGGTTGCCACCGGTCTGATGAAGAAGACTTTCAAGAATAAGGGCGTGGCCACTGTCGAAGAGCTGCGCGACCTGTGCCTTGAAGCCGACGTGAAAATGATCGCCTGCCAGATGACCGTTGATGTGTTCGGTTTCCAGCACAGCGACTTCATCGACGAGGTCAGTGATTACGTCGGTGCGACCTACTTCCTGCCGGTCGCAAAAGACTCCGACGTCTGCCTGTTCATTTGATTTAGACAGGCGGTATATGGCAATAAGGCGTGCCGTTGTTCGGCGCGCCTTTTTTTTATGCCAGAATATGCGCCTATGAGAACCCTGTATCCCCCGATCGAGCCCTACGTCAGGCACAGTTTGACGGTCGATTCGCCGCACTGTCTGTATGTCGAAGAGTCCGGCAACCCTGAAGGCATCCCGGTTGTGTTCCTGCACGGCGGGCCCGGTGGTGGGTGCGAGCCCTGGCATCGGCAGTTTTTCAATCCCGACCTCTACCGCATTGTCCTGTTCGATCAGCGTGGCAGCGGCCGCTCAACCCCGCACGCCGAGCTCGCCGGTAACACCACGCCGGCGCTGCTCGACGACATGGAGGTAATTCGGCGTCACCTCGGCATTGAGCGCTGGCTGTTGTTCGGCGGGTCGTGGGGTTCGACACTCGGACTGCTGTATGCCGAGCACTACCCCGAGCGCGTATCCGGATTGATTGTGCGCGGCATCTTCCTTTGCCGGGGGCAGGACATCAGCTGGTTTTACCAGTCCGGTGCGTCACGCCTGTTTCCCGACTACTGGCAGGACTTCATCGCCCCCGTGGACCGCGACAAACAGCAGAACATGGTCGCGGCATACTACGAGCTTTTGACCGGCGACGACGAGGTGACACGACTCGCGGCCGCCAAGGCCTGGTGCGTCTGGGAGGGCAGAACCTCGACGCTGCTTCCCAGGGAGGAGCTCGTGGAGCACTTTGCCGGCAGTCATGTCGCCCTGAGCATGGCGCGCATCGAGAGTCATTTTTTCATCAACCAGGCGTTTATCGAGCCTAACCAGATTATCCACCAGGCGCATCGCCTTGCCGGTATACCCGGCGTCATCGTGCACGGTCGCTACGACGCGATATGTCCGGTGGACCAGGCAGTGGCGTTGCACCGGGCGTGGCCCGATGCCAGGCTGCATATTGTCCCCGCGGCGGGTCATTCGGCCGGGGAGCCCGCCATTGCCGATGCCCTGATCCGGGCCGCCGATGAGGTCGCGGAACGTTTGTCGTGATTGCCCTGTTGCAGCGGGTGAGCGAGGCCTGGGTGGAGGTTGACGCCGAACGGGTCGCCGAAATCGGCGCCGGACTGCTGGTCCTGCTGGGGATTGAACAGCGCGACTCGACACACGAGGCCAACCGTTTGCTGGAGCGCGTGCTGGGGTACAGGGTGTTTGCCGACACCGAGGGGCGCATGAACCTCAGCCTGGCCGATACCGGCGGGGGGCTGTTGCTGG
>JAJDOI010000218.1 GCA_022340245.1 Thiogranum sp. | reverse complement strand
AAACAGGACCAGCGCCGCGAGAAACAGCACCCGGTAGTGCGTACTGTCGACCTCGGATTCCGGCATTTCCACGGCGATATTCGCCGACAGCGTGCGCATACCCTGGAAAATGCTCAGGTCCATCACCGGCGTATTGCCGGTAGCCATCAGCACAATCATGGTTTCGCCGACGGCGCGGCCGACACCCATCATGATAGCCGAGAACAGCCCTGGACTGGCGGTCAGCAGCACCACCCTGACCAGCGTCTGCCAGGGCGTGGCGCCCAGGGCAAGTGACCCGTTGGTGAGATGCTTGGGCACCGCGAAAATTGCGTCCTCGGCAATCGAGAAGATAGTCGGGATAACCGCGAAACCCATGGCCAGGCCGACCACCAGCGAGTTGCGCTGATCGAACCCGATGCCGTGCGTATCCAGCCAGTGCGGCAGATCGCCGCCGAACAGCAGGTGCTCCAGCGCCGGGCTGACGGCCAGCATCGCCCAGACGGCGAGCGCCAGTACCGGGATCAGCAGCGCTGCCTCCCAGCCCTCCGGTATGCGCCGGCGTATGCCCCCCGGCAAGCGGTGCCAGCCGTAGGCCGCCATCAGCACCACCAGCGGCAGGAAAACGAACAGCAGGAAAATCCCCGACAGGTGCGCCTCCACCAGCGGTGCCAGCCACAACCCCGCGAGAAAACCCAGGATAACCGTGGGCATCGCTTCCATGATTTCAATCGACGGTTTGACGATCTGGCGCATCTTCGGCGCCATGAAATAAGCCGTGAAAATCGCACCGAGAATCGCCAACGGAATCGCGAATAGCATGGCGTAAAACGCTGCCTTGAGGGTGCCGAAGGTCAGCGGCATTAGGCTGAACTTGGGTTCGAAGGTATTATCGCCCGAGGACGACTGCCAGACATAGGCCGGCTCGTCGTAACCCTCGTACCAGACCTTTGACCACAATGCCTCCCAGGAGACTTCCGGGTGCTCGTTCTCGATGTGCCAGAAATGCAGCGTATTGTTGTCGTCCAGCGCCAGCAGCGCGTGCGCCCGCGGCCCCATCGCCAGCCGGTCTATGCCGGCATCGGCCACCGGTTGACGCATCAGCAGTTTGTGGGCGGTGGCGTGATAGACGCCGACACCACCGCCGGCGTCTGACACCAGGAAGCCCTTGCGGCTGAACTCGGGAACGATGCGGGTGACATCTGTCGGTGCCGCGAAACTGCGGATGAGTTTCAGGTGACGCACCCCGCCGTCGCCGCGCACCGAGAACCACTGGCTGATCTTGCCGTCATCCGAGGCCACCATTATCGAGGTGCCGCCGGCCAGCAGAGCGACGTCGACCACCTTGACACCGGGCGGCGTCGCGCTGATCTGTTCGTGCAGGCGCATTTCGCCGGACGAACTGATGTCGTACCAGGCGAGCGTGCCGTCTTCCCCCACCACGTACAGATCTGCCTGGGTGGGGTCGATGAGCAGCGCCCGGATTGTCTCTTCGTCGGTCTGCGTGCTGGTGTGCTCGAACTCGAAGCTGCCTTCCTCGGCCAGCAGGGATTCGCTCGCGCTGGCTTTCACCAGTGACAGTGTGCCGTCGGCCGACCAGCCGACCAGGGTGTAGGATTCGCCGGCCTGCACAGCCAGCATCTTCAGCGCCTGGCCATTCGTATCGACGTCGACCAGCGGCTCGCCCAGCGGGTAAACAATGCCGGGCGTGATAAGCCGCTTGTCATTGGGAAACGTCACGCTGTACTCGTGTTTGAACACCAGCGCCTGACCGTTGCTCAGACCCAGCGCCAGCACGCCGGAATTCGGTCGCGCCGCCGAAAAACTGTCGACTGTCACGCCCTCCGGCACGGGCAGACGGACTTCCTTGATGAGGCTGCCGTCGTGCGTGGACAGAAAACGTACCAGGCCGCTGCGGTCCAGCACCATGCCGACCTCGGCCTGCTCTTCCATCGCCAGATACTCGACCGGCGCTGTAACTTGCAGCGGGTACTGCGCCTCCTGCCACATCTCGGGACTTTTGCCCAGCGGCAACACAACATAAAGAAGATAGAAGAATATCAATAAGATAGCAACAATGACGCCATTACCGCCGGCGGCCACAGCATAGCGCGCAATGCGGTCTTTCAACAGCCGCAGGCGCAGGTGCGAACTGCCCTGGTACGCCTCGCCGGTAGTGGAATCCGTCTTATCCATGTCAGTCTATGCGGTCAAGGTAACCGTCTTTTGTCATCCAGCGTCACGCCAATCAATTGCTCATTGGCATTGATATTGCTTCGCTACCTGCGAACAACCGCACGCACCCAGACAACCGTGCGAGGGAGAAAATCATGGGTATCGAACACCGCTGGAGTTCCCGCAAGAACATCAACATCGATGTCAGCCTGTACTATCCGCCCGTTGGCATGATCAACGGTAAAACCCGCAATATCAGCCTCGAAGGCATGTTTATCAACCTGAAAGGCGTCTGCCTTCCACCCCAGGCGCGACTGGAGATCTGTTTTACCGCGGAAACCCGCGGCACGGCCACCGAACATCGCTTGCCGGCCTACGTGGTTCACGGCAGCGACGAGGGTGTCGGCCTGATGTTGCAGCACGTAGGATACCGGGAATTCGATGCCCTGCGCTACATGCTGAACGCGGCCTGACCGATTCCGCCGATGCGGCGAAAAAGCCCCCGTGCCGACGGCACAGGGGCTTGCGAACACCGCCGGGGCGGCACTGATTACTGCAGTTTTTCCAGCTCCTTCGCGGCCACCTTGGCCGGCAGGGGGATATAACCGTCCTTGACGACGATCTTCTGGCCCAGCTTTGACATTACCATCTTGATGAATTCGCCTTCCAGCGGCGGCAGCGGCTTGTTGGGGTGCTTGTTGACGTAGATATACAGGAAGCGCGCCAGCGGGTACTTGCCGCTGATGGCATTCTCGGTGGACGCTTCTACAAACGGCTTACCGGACGCCTTGGCCAGCGGAACGGTACGTACGCCGGAGGTTTTGTAACCGATGCCGGAGTAACCGATACCGTTGAGCGAGGAAGACACCGACTGGACAACGGAAGCCGAACCGGGCTGCTCGTTGACGTTGTTCTTGTAGTCACCCTTGCACAGCGCGTGTTTCTTGAAATATCCGTAGGTACCCGAAACCGAGTTACGCCCATAGAGCTGAATGGCGCGGGTCTTCCAGGCACCGTCCAGGCCCAGGCCGCCCCAGGTGGTGATATCGTCGGCCAGCCCGCACTTGCGCGTGGACGAGAATACCGCGTCGACCTGTGGAATGGTCATACCCTTGATCGGATTGTCCTTGTTGACGAACACCGCCAGGGCGTCGATGGCCACGCGGATCGGGGTCGGCTTATAGCCGTAACGCTTTTCAAACGCCTCCAGTTCCTTGTCTTTCATCTTGCGGCTCATGGGACCGAAGTTCGAGGTGCCCTCGGTCAGCGCCGGCGGGGCGGTTGACGAACCCGCAGCCTGTATCTGGATGTTCACATTCGGGTATTCGCGCTTGTATTCCTCGGCCCACAGGGTCATGAGGTTGGCCAGGGTGTCGGAGCCGACGCTCGACAGGTTACCGGCCACACCGCTGGCACGCGTATAATCGGTCAGACCGCTATCGACCTGCGGACCGGCCAGCGCCGTGGCGCTCACCCCAAGGCCAAGCGCCATGGCGCTCGCCAGCATACGGTAGTCAGGAAATTTCATTGAGTGCTCTCCTCGAGTACACAGTTACGGAATCGACGTGTCGTTCTGGAGAGAGAGTTTATGACGGAATTATTACATTTGTGTGACAACGGCGTCCGGCGCCGCAACGCGCGGTCCGTCGGGGGCGTCGACGCATTCTACCTTGCGGCCGACAGGGAAATGACAGGCGAAGGTGCTGCCCCTGCCCACTTCGCTGTCGATTTCCAGGCGGCCCTCGTGGCGCAACAGCACGTGTTTTACGATCGCCAGCCCCAGCCCGGTGCCGCCGGTGGCCCGTGATCTGCCGGTATCGACCCGGTAGAAACGCTCCGTCAGGCGCGGGATGTGGTGCGCGGCGATGCCGACGCCGGAATCCTCGACGGAAAACACCAGCTCGTTGTTGCGTTCCTGCCAGCGGATCATGATGCGCCCGCCCGCCGGCGTGTAGCGAATGGCGTTGAACACCAGGTTGGAAAAAGCGCTGTAGAGTTCGGGCTCGTGCCCCATGATACACAGCGAAACGTCGACATCGACCTCTATGACATGCTGATTCCCGGCGCTGAGCTCGCGGGCATGGTCGACGATACTGTCGATCAACGGCCCGAGCAGCACTTTTTCGCGGTCGGCCTGTGGTTCTTCGCTTTCCAGCCGCGACAGCAGCATGAGGTCATTGACGATACGGTTCATGCGGTCGGTCTGGGAGCGCATGCTTTGCAACTGGCCTGTCAGTTCGGCATCGAAATCATCGGCGTCCAGCAAGGTCTCCAGGTAGCCGGAAACCACCGTCAGTGGGCTGCGCAGCTCGTGCGAGACGTTGGCAACGAAATCCTGCCGGGTGCGTTCCAGGCGCTGGATGCGGGTCACATCGCGCGCCACCAGCAGCCGCCGGTTTTTCGCATAGGGGATAACCCGCACGCGCAGGGTGATGTCCTCGTTGACCGGCGACGGCATCTCGATCTCACGCTGCGCATCGCCCGAACGCAGGTAGTTCAGAAACAGGGGATAGCGGATCAGGTTGCTGATGCGCTGGCCGCTATCGCGCGGATAGTGAAAACCCAGGTACCGGGACGCGGCATTGTTCCACCACTCGATTTCATCACTGCCCGGCCGCAGTTCCACGGTGGCGTCGGGCAGTGCCACGGTGATCTTGTGGAAGCGCTTGAGCATCCGCCGCAGGTTGTGCTTGCGTTTGCGGTTGCGTTGCTGCAGCCGGAAAATGTGTTCGAAGGCATCGTCCCAGATGCCGCTGGCCTCGGGCGGCTGGAACTTCTTGCTTTCCCGCAGCCAGCGCAACAGCCGGAACATGTTGTACAGGTGCCAGGCGAGATAGGCCACCAGCACCAGCAACAACCCCAGCGCAATATGGCCGATCAGCGCACCCAGAATGGCGCCGAGCAAAGCCAGCCCGGCAATGCGCTGGAACTCGCTCTGCCAGGGGTTACTCACGGTCAGTCTCTGATCGAGAAACGGTAGCCTGCTCCCCTGACTGTCTGAATAAAACGGTCATAGCCTCGTTCTGCCAGCGCCTTGCGCAAGCGCCTGATATGGACATCCACGGTACGTTCCTCGACGAAAACGCCGCGCCCCCAGACATGGTCCAGCAACTGCTCCCTGCTGTAGACCCGGTCCGGGTTGCTCATGAAGAAATGTAACAGACGAAACTCAGTGGGCGCCAGACTCAGGGGCTCGGCGTCGACCTGTACGCGGTGTCCCACAGGATCCAGCGACAGTCCCTCGAACTCGATGGGGTGCTCGTCCGAGGCGGTCTGGGTGCGGCGCAAAACCGCGTTGATGCGGGCGATGAGCTCGCGCGGCGAGAACGGCTTGGTTATATAGTCGTCGGCGCCCACTTCGAGACCATGGACCCGATCGTTTTCCTCGACGCGCGCGGTGAGCATAATGATCGGCAGCCTGGCGGTGAGGTCTTCGCGGCGCAAACGCCGCGCCAGATCGACACCGCTCATGCCCGGCAGCATCCAGTCCAGCAGCAGGAGGTCCGGCGGGTTGGATGCCACCGCCACCAGCGCCTCTTCCGCATCGGCCGCCTCCTCGAAATCCAGTCCGGCTTTCTTCAGTGCAAAGCCAACCATTTCGCGGATGGGCTGTTCATCCTCAACGACCAGAATGCGCTTCATTTTGCTGTCTCTGCTCTTTATGATCACCGGCAGCCGGGTTGGCACGACACCTTGCCGAAAGCGCTGCTTATCCAGATAGTACAACGTATAAATGTTACAGTTGTATGACACACTCGGGAAAACGCCCTGTGCCAGTATGTCTTGGGATATTACCGGGGTTGGGATAACATCGCGAAAAGTACCCCGAAAGCAGGAACAATGATCTGTCATGTGCCGGATTGCCGCTTACCTCGGAGAAACGATTGCGCTGGAAAAGTTTCTTCTCGAACCGCCGCACAGCCTGCTGGTACAGGGTTGGGCGCCGCGCGAACTGCGTTACGCCCGGCTGAACGCTGACGGCTTCGGCTTCAGCTGGTACGGCGAGGACGGCCGCCCGGCCGTGTATGTGAACCCCGCACCGATATGGACCGACCCCAATCTGCGCCACCTGGGCCACAGCCTCTCCAGCGACCTGTGGCTGGCGAGTGTGCGCAGCGCCAGCCCCGGCAACCCGGTCAACCATGCCAATACCCAGCCGTTCGTCGACGGGGAGTTTCTTTTCGACCACAACGGCCTGATCGACGACTTTCACATCAAGGTCAGACAACGGATGGTCGCCGACATCGATGCCGCCTACCTGCCGTCGATCCTCGGCAACACGGAATCGGAATATCTGTTTGCAGCCCTGCGCCAGTTGCTCAACGAAAACCCTGACCTGCCGGTGGAAAGCGCGCTCGGCGAATTGATGCAACGCATCGAGGACTGGGTGGGTGATTGCCGGGCATTGCTTACCATGGTGATCAGTGACGGTGAACGCCTTTACGCCGTGCGCCACGCCTGCGGTGACGAGTGTCCCACGCTGTATTACACTGCCGACGATGAGACGTTTCCGAACGCGCAGCTGATCGCCTCGGAACCGCTGACCGAGTCGGGCGTCTGGCAAAGCGTGCCGGAGCACCAGATTCTGATACTGGACCCCGAGGAACCACCGGAACTGTTGTCGCTGTGAGTTCGCAAGCATTGATCGACGCCCTGGGCCAGTCCCAGGCTCTACTGCTGACGCTGGTTGAAAACGCCGACGAAAGCACCTTCCGCAGCCAGTATCACACCGATCTCAGTGCCCTCGGCTGGCACCTCGGCCATTGCGTGTACACGGAGTGTTTCTGGCTGCACGAAAAAATCCGTGGCGATGACAGCGTCACCGCGCCGATCGCCGACCTGTACACGCCGCCGCGCACGCCCAAGGCGCAGCGCGGCGCACTGCTGCCGCGGCGCACCGACCTGCTGCTCTGGGCACAGGAAATACAGGCTTTCAACCTTCACTACCTGCGCAACCTCCGCCCCGAATGGCGCACACACCCGCTGTTTGAAAACGACTACGTGATCCATTTTCTCACCCAGCACAACAGCCAGCACTACGAGACCATGCTGATGATCCTGACGCAGAAAAGTCTCGGCGAACACCGGCCGAACGACGCGCCGCGCGCGGCTTTGGAGGCAGCGCCGGTGAACCGGGACAGCGTGGAGATACCGGCCGGCCACTATCGCATCGGCGGCGAGCATCCGACCGCCTATGACAACGAGGTGCCGCGCCAGCAGGCCGATCTCGGGCCTTTCGCCATCAGCAGACACCCGGTCACCAATGCCGAATACCTCGCTTTCATCCAGGCCGGCGGCTACCGG
>JAJDOI010000203.1 GCA_022340245.1 Thiogranum sp. | reverse complement strand
GAGTACGTGCGAAAGCTGACCGAACCCTATCGGGACCGGATTCGCCTCCACGAGCCCGTGGTCGCGCTGCAGCGTTTTCCCACGCACGTCGAGCTGCACACCGCGACCGGCAGAGAAGAACGCTTCGACCATGTGTTCGTCGCAACTCACAGCGACCAGGCACTGGCCATGCTGGCCGACCCAACCCACCTCGAACGAGCAATTCTGGGCGCGATCCCCTACCAGAACAACGAGGCGGTGTTACATACAGACACATCGCTGCTGCCGAAGAGCCGTCGCGCGTGGGCGGCGTGGAACTACCGGCGCAGGCCCGACGGCAACGGCCGGGTATCGGTTACCTACAACATGAACATCCTGCAAAGCCTCGACGCGCCAGCGACTTTCTGCGTGACACTGAACGACACGCGGAGCATCGATCCCGCCTCGATCATACGCGTCATGGACTACCAGCACCCGGTCTACACACGCGCGGGCGTGGCGGCGCAACAGCGCCGCCAGCAGATCAACGGTCAGCGCCGGACCTGGTATTGCGGAGCCTACTGGCGCTACGGTTTTCACGAAGACGGCGTCATCAGCGCACTGCAGGCGCTGCAGGACTTCCGGGAACGCACTGAAAATGCACAGTCGTCTCTACGTCGGGCAGGTTAAACACCGGCGTTACAGCCCCGTACCGCACACGTTCAACTACGGGTTGTTCATGCTGTACCTGGACCTGGACGAGCTGCCGACAGTGTTCAGGGGCCGCTGGCTGTGGTCAGCCACAAGGCCTGCCATCGCCCGTTTCCGGCGCGAAGACCACCTCGGCGAAAACAAACTCGAACTGGGAACCGCGGTGCGCCGCTTCGTCCTGGAGCAGACCGGCATCGCGGTCACGGGCCCGATCCGGCTGCTCACCAACCTGCGCTATTTCGGCTACGGGTTCAATCCGGTCAGTTTCTACTATTGCTTCGACGCATCGGGCGAAAATCTCGAAGTCATCGTCGCCGAAGTCAATAACACACCTTGGGGTGAGCAGTACTGTTACGTCCTGCCGGAACCTCACAACCGCGGCAGCGCGGCGCGCAAGCGCTACCTGCTCGACAAGCGCTTCCACGTATCGCCCTTCATGCCGATGAACCTCGACTACGACTGGCGGTTCACCCTGCCCGGCGAAAAGCTCGTTGTTCACATGAAGAATTACCACAACGGCGAAACACTGTTCGACGCGACGCTGTCGCTGGATCAGAAACCGGTGAACGCCTTCACGCTCGCCGGGGCGCTGGTCCGCCACCCGTTTCTGACGCTGAAAATCGTCGCCGCCATCCACTACCAGGCGCTGCGACTGTGGCTGAAACGAACGCCGTTTTTCTTACACCCCGACAAACAGGAGGCACCGAGCCCGGTGAGGAAACCATGAAATCCGCCGAATTGTGTTTCGACAAGCCGTTTCCCGAAAGACCGCGAGCCGGTTGGTTCCGTGACAGTGCCAAACGGGTTCTGCTGGCCCGCCTGAAGCATCTGCGTCACGGCGAACTGGTGCTGAGAGATGCCGACGAACAGTACGTGTTCGGGCGGCGCGGCGCTGTTTTTCCGCAAACGGTCACCGTGACGGTGACAGACCCGGCGTTTTACACCAGGGTCCTGCTGCACGGCGCGCTCGGGGGTGGCGAAGCCTACATGGAAGGTTACTGGCAGTGCGATGACCTGACCGCCATGATCGAACTGTTCCTGTGCAACCGTCAGTCCCTCGGCAAGCTCGCCCCCGGGGCGAAATGGCTGGTGAAACCACTCGCGCTACTGCAGCGTTACCTGCGGCGCAATACCCTGAAAGGCAGCCGTCGCAACATCGAAGCGCATTACGATCTGGGCAACGATCTGTTCGGACTGTTTCTTGACCGCACCATGATGTACTCCTGCGGCATCTTTCACCATGCGCAGGCGACGCTGCAGGAAGCGTCGGAGGCGAAGCTTGAACGCATCTGCCGGAAACTGGAACTCAAACCGACAGACCATGTACTGGAAATCGGCACCGGCTGGGGCGGCTTTGCGCTGTATGCCGTGCAACACTATGGATGCCGGATCACAACAACCACCATATCCGGAGAACAATATGAATATGCCCGGCAACGTGTGCGGGATGCGGGCCTCGAAGACCGCATCACCCTGTTGCTCGACGACTACCGGGAGCTCGACGGCAGCTACGACAAGCTGGTGTCCATCGAAATGATCGAGGCCATCGGTCACCGCAACTTCGCGACCTATTTCCGCAAGTGCAGCGATCTGCTCAAAGCCGATGGCATGATGCTGTTGCAATCCATCACTATTTCCGATCAGCGCTATCCGGTAGCAAAAAACTCCATCGACTTCATCCAGCGGCATATTTTCCCCGGCGGCTGCCTGCCGTGCGTGGCCGCACTCGGCGAGGCCATCGCGTCCGGGACGGATATGCGTGCCTATCATCTGGAAGACATCGGGCCGCACTACGCCACCACGCTACGCCACTGGCGCCGGCGCTTCTTCGCCAATATCGACAAGGTACGCCGGCTCGGTTACCCGGAGCGCTTTATCCGCATGTGGGAATATTACCTCGCCTATTGCGAAGGCGGCTTCAGGCAGCGGGCAATCGGTACCGTCCAGCTGCTGCTGGTGAAACCGCGCTGCCGCCGCGATCCGCTTGCAGGCATGGATTGCAGAGCAGTCAGCGCCCATCCCTATAGAGAGCTCCCTTGATCGCACGCTCTGGTGACCGGCATGCAGCGCGCCCGAGCCGCCTCCGACAGCTCCAAACCGTTGGCCGATTGAAACTTAAGAAGATTTTTCACGCGTTACCATGAACCTGCCAGTTCCGTTAGGATATGTTGACGGCATTTCCGGAAGACGTTAACGCCATTGGAACGCCCGTGCAGCGCTCGGCGTAACAAAATGCCGCTGCAGCTCCGCGTTGGCAGGTGTATCATCAGCACCCGGCTCGTGTTCCAGCGATACGCCTTCCTGCACTAGAATTTGCGCAGGAGCGCGCACGCTGGCGGTATAAGCGAAACAAGAATCAAGCGACGTTGGACCGCTGGCTCGCTGTTGTTGGCTCGTCATTTAACCCCGGGAGCGGCCGGATTTCGACGCCCTGTAAACGAACAGTTCACTTACGTTAAGAAGATCGTCACACGGAGAGGATCCAATGAACAGGACTCTACGACGGGTTGCCGGGTTGTTCGTGGTCCCTTTGCTGCTGGCGAGCGTCGTCATGGCCGCCGAGGAACAGAAACCTTCCGGCACCGTGGTCATCGACGACACCCAGATCATGTGGATCGTGGGCGGCGATATCGGCGGCGGTACCCTGCACTTCCGGGGCAAATCATACAAATTCAAAACCGATGGACTCAAGCTTGGGGGGTCGGTATAAACAAGGCCAAACTGACCGGTGACGTCTATGATCTCAACAACGTAGACGATTTTCCCGGGGTCTGCGCCGTGGCCGAGCTCGGTGCCACCGTAGCCAAGGCCGGCAAGGGCGACTCTGCACCTGAAAGCGGGCGCGAAGGGGCTAGCGCTGGATCTCGGCGTAGAGGGTCTGAAGATCACGATGGATAAACACTAACCGGTGACTCTCGCAACCACCGGGAATTCAGGAGAATGGTAGACACATGTCCAGAAAGATTGCAGGCGCGCTGACGGCGCTGACACTGATGGTGCCCGGTATGTCGGCCGAAGCCGCGGGCTTATGGCTGTACGAAATGGGCACACCCGATGTGGGCACAGCCAGTGCGGGCATGGCATCGCGCGCCGCCGATGCCGCCACGGCCTATGCCAACCCCGCAGGTATGACCCGCCTCGATCAGTCACAACTCATGGTCGGGGTGCAGCCGATCTATTCCGACATCAAGTTCGACACCGCGCAGGCAACCTTTGGCGGCGACAACGGCGGCAATGCCGGGGGACTTGCCCCTACCGGCAGCCTGTCATATGTGAACAGCATATCGAAGGACCTGAAACTCGGCGTCACCATGGGGTCCTACCTGGGACTGGGTGTCAAGTTCAATGATACCTGGGCGGGCCGCTACTATGTGCAGGAGGAAGATTTTCTCACCAGCTTCGCCAATGGCGCCTTGGGCTACCGGGTGAACGACTGGCTGTCGGTCGGCGGCGGTGTGTCGCTGGTCTACGGGGAACTCGACGTCCAGACGAATCTCCACAACGTGCTCGACGGTGGCCAGGACGGCCGCATGAAGCTCAAGGCCAACGATACAGACATCGGCTGGAATGCCGGTGTGCTCGTAGAGCCTGCGGCGGGCACGCGCGTGGGCTTGACGTATACGTCAAAGGTCGATCTCAAGTACAAGGACAGACCCTCGTTCGTCGGCGCAGGTCCGTTGTTGAATGACGCCCTGCAGGCGAGCGGGCTCGCCAATGCCCAGACCACGTTCGATTTCACGCTTCCGGAACAGCTCATGCTGAGCGCCCATCACGATCTGAGCCGCGATCTTTCCATCATGGCCGACCTCGGGTGGCAGAACTGGTCCAAATTCGGCGAGATCGGCCTGTCGCTGGACACCACCACCGCGGGCGGCGCGACGCTTGCACCCAAAACCTCGGTGGACGCGCACTTCCAGGACACCTGGCACACCGCCGTGGGAGCGCGCTACCGGCTCGATCCGCGCTGGTCGGTGTCCGCGGGCTTCGCCTACGACAGCTCGCCGGTGAAAAATTCCGACCGCTCCATTGTGCTGCCGCTCGACCGCCAGTACCGCTACGCACTGGGCATGCAGTACGAGTTGCGCAAGGACCTCACCCTGGGCGCCGCCTACGAATACATGGATGCCGGCAGCGCGCCGGTCAACCAGACCGGTGGCCCGTTGAAGGGCGATTTGAAAGGCAGGTTGAAAAGTGATGCGTTCAACATATTGGCGCTCAACATGAACTGGAAATTCTAGCGCCAGGGAAAGTATTGCTGGCCGGATGTCCCGCAAGCACGGTAAACACAGGTTTAGACCCCGGGTATGGGTCGGCCCCGCTTATGGCTGACTTTCACAAAATCGAAACAATATACGGCGATGTTTTCGGCTATTATTCAGGCAATTTATGTGTTGCAAGACCATATACAGCCCGGATCAACGCGCCCGCGCCACAGAATCAATGAAGTATAAGCCGAGGGAGGGACGAACCATGAACACATGAACCCGCGTCTTGCTTTGCAGAACGTTTGCAGTGGCGACCATGGCGGGGCCTTTGGCCCAGGAAGTCACCGACGTGCTTGGCTCACCGAGCGCCACAACCACCATCAGCGGTGAGCAGCTGCCCGCGCCCGATCCGAAATTCGGCCGCGGGAACAACAACAACGCCTCACATTATTGGAGGGCAAATCAATCATGATCAAGAAAAGCCTGTTACTGGTTTTATGTGCCGGCTTGCCGGTCCTGGCAGGTTGTCAGTCCCAGGGACAGATCCTGGCCAGCGATCAGGACACGGCGGAGCAAACCGCGCTTCGCCGTGCGCGGTTCGAACTCAACTGCCCGGAGGCAACTGCTTCCGTCCTGTCGAGCGAAATGCTCCAGCCGGCCCTGTGGGGCGGTCTGGAACGGGCGGAGTACACAATTGGCATCAATGGATGCGGTAAGCGGGCGGTGTATCTCGTCGTTTGCCCGGATTCATCGGGATGCGTTGCGGCCTCGGGCCGGGGTAACGAGCAAATCACGCCCTAGAAACCCACAGCGCAGCGGTTCGGAATACCGGGCCGCAAAGTTGCGATTGCTCAGTCAGCAGCCTCCGGTGAGCCCTCCGGCGGATAGTCGAGCGTGTTGCGGGTCTGCTTGCGATAGTCAGCGGTAAAGTTCGGGAACGGCAGTTCCTGCGCGGAACACCAGGCGCGCACCTGCGCCTCGGCGTCCTGCTGGCGCTCGGCATCCAGACCGCCATCGCGTGTGTGGTAGACAGTGCGCGACGGGAACGCGAAGCCGGTACCGGCATCCTTTACGATCTTCATCACGTGCAGATAAATGTCTTCCCGAATAGCACGAAATTCATTCGGGTCGGTGGTATTGATGTTCACACGGATCTCCACCTTCAGCGCGGAATCACCGAAGCCCGCAAACCGCACCCTGGGTTCGTCGTCGACGACCCGGGGATGGGCCAGCAGCATGCTACGCAACGAAGCCAGCACGAAACGCAGCTGATCATCCGTGGTCTCGTAACGCAGACCCAGAACGGTTGACAGCAACATGCGGCTGCGCAAGCTGTAGTTGACCAGGTGCATCTTGGAAAAGTCACCATTGGGAATGGTCGTTACAGAATTATCGATACCCCGGATGCGCGTCGAGCGCAGCCCGATCGACTCGACAAAGCCAATACGCTGCCAGTCCGGGGTCGGGTCCTCGCCATAGCGGCAGAAGTCACCGACACGCACGGGACGGTCGGCGAACAGGTTGAGGCTGCCGATGAAGTGCTCGATGGTGTTCTGGGCGGCGAGCGCAATGGCAATACCGCCGACGCCCAGACCCGCGACAATACCGTACAGCGGGGCACCGAGCTGGCTGCTGACGTGGAAGATAATGGCGATGACCGCCACGCCACCGGCAATCCGGGCAGCAAGGCGCAGCAGGTGGGCGTTCAGGCTCTGGTCAGATATTCTCGGTAAAGCGATAACCGCCTCGGCAAGGATCGTCGAGCCTGCCCAGGCTAACCAGGCCAGCGAAAAATACGCGACAGCGTCGGCCAGGATCGTCAAGTCCTCCGCTACCCAGCCGGTCAGGGTAAGCTCCCGGTTCACCGTATCAAGCACCACCGGTGTCAGCAGCAGCAGGGTCAACGGCGTCACAAGGTGGCACAGATGCGAGGCGACGGATTGACGCCGGGCCCCGCAGCGCGCCACCCGGTGAACAAGCACGAACACCGCGACAGTGACAATTATCACTATCACCAGGGCCAGCCACTTCCACACCGCCTGCTCGTACACGCCGCGCTTCAGCCAGTCCGGAAAACCCTCGATTGTGCCAGGCGCAATGATCGAGCTCGCCATACTCAGGTAATCACGTTTCTCGGCATAGTCTTTAAGCGGAACGTCACGGCGGTAGGGCAAGCTGCGCGTTTTTCGATAAAACTCCCCGGCACGGGCTACCGTCGAGGGGCTGAACAGAAACTCTCCGGCGCGCAGACCGTCGGCAACCCGCGCAATAGTGATCTCGGTATGCGGGATGGTCCAGCTTGCCGCCTTGCCATGCGTCTGGTTTTTTTGCTGCGCGTCTGCATAAGCTGCGGCATCGGGTATTTGCGCCTCGGGCGGAAGCTCGATGCGCGACAGCACCTCGTACAGGTAGACAACGCCGTCGCGGCCCATGCCGAAACGGGCCGCCGGCGGCGCCTTGCTCAGATCGAGGGCGCGCTGCGCCCTGGTTTCCAATTCGTGCAGGCGGGACACAACAGCATGGCTCGGGTTTTCCCAGTATTCCTCACTCAGCAAGCGCAGATAGTCATCGCCTGCCGTGAGGAAGCTGTTCAGCGTCGCCCTGGGACTGGACAGGTCCGGGGCTTCCAGAGGGTGCTTGCCGGTATCGGCTGGCGCAGCAATAGTCGCCGACAGCGCGACCAAGGTGACGCAGAGCAGCAACCATTGTTTACCCTTAGCCGACATAGCTTCAGCGCCCTCTTCTGCTGGTTTTCATCGCCTGAATACTACCGGCAAACAGTGCGCCTCGCGGTCCGGCCTCGAGGCTCCCATCACTGGTGCGCTGCCGGGGCTGCCTCATCGTCCCCTTTGTTCATGTCCTTGTTGATATCGGACACCGCGTTGTCCAGCGGCGAAAAAGCCCGGTCAAGAATATCTTCGTGTTTGCCGTCTGGCTGCTTTTGCCCGTTCATATCCTGATTGATATCGGACACAGCCTTGTCCAGGGGCGAAAACGCCCGGTCGAGAATATCTTCATGTTTGCCTTCCGTCTTCTGCGTATCGTCTTGCATGTCAGTGCCGGTTGTGTCCACGGACTGCGGTTCGTTAGTGGACTCACCGGCGGAGACACCGCCCCAACAGGCCAGCAGGCACAAGCAGACAATCCGCATTCTTCTCAGCATCAGCTGCTTAGGGGTGTTTTTCATAAGGTTTCTCCATGGATCGGTACTGCAATCGCGTCCCGGCGTGACACTTCGTCCGTTGCGGCGCGATACGAAGGGACAATACAAGGCCTCACACCCGGATTATAGACGTATAGCCGAAGATCCACCGGGTTCTTTATTGTATCGAACTTTCGCCGCGGTGCGGGTATAGAGTACCATCCCCTGCCGGGCCTTATAAATCTGGATGTCCTGCATGTGCCACATGCTTGTTTCTGCATTGCGCCTGCGACGATTTGATCGCAGCGTCGCCTTGACGACCTCGCTGGTTTTGCTGTGTTGCTGGTTCACTGCCACGCCGGCTGCATCCGACCCGGGCTATGCCGGTGTCGCGCGGTGCGCCCCCTGTCACCAGCAGCAAACGCAACGCTGGCGTCACTCCCACCATGACATGGCCATGGCCGAAGCCACTGAACAGACCGTGCTCGGCGACTTTCACGACGCCGAGTTCACCGCCAACGGCGTCACCTCACGCTTTTACAGGAAAGACGGTAAATTCTTCGTGCGCACCGACGGCCCGGACGGCAAGTTGCACGACTACGCCATCGGCTACACGTTCGGCTGGTATCCTCTGCAGCAATACCTGATCGCGTTCCCTAAAGGCCGTCTGCAGAGCCTGGGCATCGCCTGGGATGCGCGCCCGGCGGATGAAGGCGGACAACGCTGGTTTGACCTCTATCCCGGTGAAACCATCGACCATAGCGATCCGTTGCACTGGACCGGGCGCGAGCAGACCTGGAACTACCAGTGTGCAGAGTGCCACTCGACCGATCTGCACAAGGGCTACGATCCGGCAAACGACAGCTACGAAACCACCTGGAGCGAGATCGATGTAGCCTGCGAGGCCTGCCACGGACCGGGATCAAAGCACATCGACTGGGCGAAGGCGGCAACCGGGGGCGCAGCCCCTGAGGACGACGCAAGCAAAGGACTGGTGGTCGATCTCGCCGATCGGGATGGCGGTACATGGAGCACTGACCCGAAGACCGGCAAACCGCAGCGCAGCAAGGTGCGCACCAGCCACACCGAGACCGAGTTGTGCGCCCACTGTCATTCGCGGCGCGGTCAGATCTGGGAGAACTACGAGTACGGCAAGCCGTTGTACAACACCCACCGCCTGGCCTTGCTGACTCCGCAACTGTATTTTCCCGACGGCCAGATCAAGGGCGAGGTCTATGTCTACGGTTCGTTTATCCAGAGCCGCATGTATGCCGCCGGCGTGACCTGCCACGACTGTCACGAGCCGCACAGCCTGAAACTGCGTGCCGCGGGCAACGCGCTGTGCACGCGCTGTCATCTCCCCGCGCGTTACGATACCGGGCAACATCACCACCACCCGCAGGGTTCACCCGGCAGCGCCTGTACCGCCTGCCACATGCCGCAGCGCACCTACATGGTTGTCGACGCGCGCGCCGATCACAGTCTGCGGGTGCCGCGCCCCGACCTGAGCGACACGCTGGGTACCCCGAACGCCTGTAACGGTTGTCATGCGGACAAACCGGCAGCCTGGGCGGCGCAGGCGGTGGAAGGCTGGTACCCGGACAGCCCGCACCGCGGACCACACTTTGGCGAAACGCTGCAGGCCGCGCGCCGTCACAGCGCGCAGGCGCCGGAACGCTTGCTGGCGCTGGCAAATGACAGGAAACAGCCGGCTATAGCGCGCGCTACAGCACTGGACGAGTTGCGGGAATACGCACAGCCCGGGCAGCTCGAGACCGTCCAGCGCCTGTTGGCGGACGACAATGCCCTGGTCAGAGGCGCGGCGGCGCGCTGGCTGGAGCTGACAGACCTGCGCACGCGGGTCGATCAGGGCTGGACACTGCTGGAAGATCCGGCACGCACGGTGCGCCTGGACGCGGCGCGCGTGCTCGCGCCGCTGTCGCGTCAGCATCTGCCGGACAAATTCCGCAAGCAACTCGATGCCGCCCTGCAGGAATACGCCAGGGCGCAGAACGTTAACGCCGAACGCCCCGAGGCGCACCTCAACCTGGGGGTGGTTGCCGCCGTCACGGACAAACCGCTGCAGGCCGAGCAGGACTATCGGGCAGCGATACGCCTCGACAAGACGTTTGCGCCCGCCTACGTGAACCTGGCCGACCTGTACCGCCAGTACCAGCGCGATGCCGATGCTGAAAAGGTCCTACGCCAGGGCATCGCCGCGATCCCCGACAATGCTTCGCTGTACTATGCGCTGGGCCTGACGCAAGTGCGCCAGCAACAGTTGCCGGAGGCGGCGAAATCCCTGCATCGCGCTGTCGAGCTGGCACCCGACTCGACACAATACCGCTACGTGTACGCCCTGGCCCTGCAGCGCAATGAGCGAACCAGCGAGGCTATCACCGAACTTGAGAACGTCTTGAGGCACGATCCAACTGACCGGGACGCCCGGCTCGCACTGGTCGGTATGTATCGCGAACAGGACAACCCGAACATGGCGCGCCTGCACCTCAACCAGCTGCACGCACAGTACCCGCAGGACGCGGAGGTCGATGCCCTGTGGCAGGAGATGAATCCGTAAGCCACGGCAGGACTGTTAATAAAGCTGTGCGCCTTCCTATCTAGCCGGTACTCCAGGCTCGCGGGCGCTGCATCCCGGCGATCTTGCAGGCCTGTTTGACATAGCCATAGGGGAACAGCTCGAACAGGCGTTTTTTCGCCACCTTTTTGTCGCAGCCATACTCGTCGACCAGCTGCCTGGTGACATGCCGCACATCGGGCGCCACCTTGTGCTCCTGCCAGTATTCCCGCATGAAACGCAGGATCGGCCAGTAGCGATCCGTGAGCTCGAGTCCTTCTTCCGCGGCCAGCTCCAGGGCGAGACTTTCGTTCCAGTCCTCGGGATTGACGACATAGCCTTCAACGTCACGTACCGTATGCGAAATGCTTTGCATGACAAGCGCTCCTGTATATTAGCTGTTACTACTTTAGCGTCAGGAGTCAGTATCAGTAAAACGATATTTTTTTGTATGTTATATCGGTTTTAGCGATTTTAAATCGGGGCCGGGTGGGACCTGTCGGGCGCTGTCTACTCCGTTGCAGGCCCCTCGATCTCGGCTGCCAGTTCACGCAGGCCATGCAGGGCCAGGCGCTGCACCTCGCTGTCGGCTTCCCGCGGGAAGACCATATAGGCCGGCAGTACGAATTCCGGCCCGTCATGAACCTGAAACAGCCGACCGCTATCGATAAAGGGTTGGGCCATGCGGATGGGCAGGAAACAGCTGCCGCCGTTAGCCAGGATCAGCTGCACACCGAGCCAGCCGATGTTGACGACCTGCGGGGGACGCTCGAGATCGGGGTAGCTCTCACGGTGCTTGGCGTAGAAACCCGGACCCCATTCGACATAGATATAAGCCTCATCGGGCCACCGGGTGTCGGGATTCGAACTGACCATCACCAGGGTTTCGTCGAACAGGTGCTCGACCACCAGGCCCGGGGCATGGCTGGGGGTGTACATGAGGCCGATATCCAGCGTCCCTTCGACCAGCCGCCGCATCAGGTCCTCCTCGAAACCGATCTCACTGCGGATGGAAACATCCGCCGCCGCATTACGCATCCAGCCGACCCAGCCGGGTAGAAACCCTTCCCACAAAGCAATACGTCCGCCGATGCGTATGCTGGCGCGAAAACGGCTCGGCAGCCCGACATCGTGACGGGCCTGCTCGACCGTCAATACCAGGGTCTTGGCGTGCTGCAGGAAGCGGCGCCCCGCGGGGGTCAGGGTCGCGCCCGCGCGGTTACGCACGAACAACCGGGCGCCCAGATCGGCCTCCAGGTGCTGGATACGGGCACTGACCGTGGACTGGGTCACGTGCAGCCGACTGGCGGCTTCGAGGAAACTGCCGTGAGCGGCGATGGCGAGAAAGGTGCGAGCCTGATCGATATCCATAATGGTGCACAACCCCTGTTTATATCGGTTTCTCCGATAATGATATGCGATACATTTCGTTTGTCTAGCATTAGTCTGCGCTAATATGATGCAGTCGGAGTCAATAACAGGAGAAAGCTATGCCGCGCACGACGCATGCACTGACCCCCTATCGACGGCTGCCCTGCGGCGATCACCCGCGTGGCCGCGAAATCGCCGCCCCGCAAAAACTGATCCGGGATGCCTGAACGTCGTGCCCTCAGCAACGTTGCTTGGCGCGCTGCGCAGTTTCGCCGGCGTAGGAGCCAACAGTACCGACCATCTGGAGAAATGGGTTTCGGGTATCGGCGGTCTCACCGGCATACTGGGTGTGCTGCTGGTGAGCGAAGCCTACCTGGGGCTGAGCGGCGGCGCGGCCCTGGTTGCCTCCATGGGAGCTTCCGCAGTGCTGTTGTTCGCGGTACCGCACGGGCCGCTGTCCCAGCCCTGGGCCGTGTTCGGCGGACACCTGGTATCCGCCGCTATCGGCATTGCCTGCACCCGCCTGGAACTGGATCCCATCCTGACCGCCGCCCTGGCAGTCGCGCTGGCGATCAGCGCCATGTACTACCTGCGCTGTATCCATCCACCGGGTGGCGCGACCGCGTTGAGCGCCGTCGTGGGGGGCGAGTCGGTACACGCCCTGGGTTTTCACTACGTGCTGACACCGGTGTTGCTGAACGTACTCGTCATCCTGGCGGTGGCCATTGTGTTCAACCTGGCTTTTCCCTGGCGCCGCTATCCGGCGGTGTGGTCGCGCAAGCCCGAGCCACCCGCCATGCCGGGTGACCGCGAACCAGCCGGTGAAGTCTTTTCCCGTGAAGCCCTTACCACCGCGGCCGGCGCTATTGATCCCGCACTGGCGATGGGCAACGATAATATCGAAACACTTTGCACGCTCGCGCTGTGTAATGCCGAGTCCGGCGGCATGGACCCTGCAGACATCCAGATCGGCGGCTACTATTGCAATGGGTCGTTCGGTCCGGAATGGCAGGTACGCGAGGTGATCGACCACGCCGACGCGGCAACGGCTGAATCCAGCACCGCTGACGCCCTGCGCTATCGGGTGGTAGCCGGCAACCAACGCCGCCAGACGGGCGTCAGCAGCCGGGAAGCGTTCGCGGGCTGGGCGCGCTATGAAGTCTGCCGTAACGAAAATTCCTGGCAGCGGATCGACACCATCCCCGGCCCCGCGGTGACCGAAAACGCCGCCTGACCCGGCGGCAACAGGAGAGACACATGAGCAATCGGCAGAATGAACCGCAACGCCCCCAACGCGCGGACTTTCAGCAGGCGCTGAAAAGCATGGACACCTATATGGATATCACGGTCGACGATCTGATGACCTTGAGCCAACGCGCCGAACAGTTCGCCAACCGCCGCGCTTCAGAGGCCATCCAGGTCTCCCATATCATGAGCCAACCAGTACGCAGCGTGCGCCCGCAGACGCCTTTGTCGGAAGCGGCGCATCTCATGGTCACCCAGCGCATCAGCGGCTTGCCGGTGGTCGACGAAGCCGGCCACCTGGCCGGCATCATCACCGAGGCGGACTTTCTGCGCGCCCTTGGCGTACCGGCACATCAGCCGCACCATAACCTGTGGCAGACGCTGGAATCCCTGTTCAGCCACCTGGCACACCACGGCGAACCGGAGACGCCGGACGACCCGGTCACGGCGCATATGGTTAAAAACGTGGTCTGCGTGCACCCCGACCAGGATCTGCACGCTGTCATCGAGGTGATGAAGCGCAACAGCGTCAAGCGTCTGGTCGTCTGCGATCACGACCGTCGCGTAGTCGGTATGGTCACGCGCTCGGACCTGGTCCGACTTTTCTTCGACCGCTATACCGAAGCGCGTCCGGGCTGATACATCGCTTGCGGGGCGCGCATTGACCGAACCCGGCATGCGCAGCGCGCATCGGTTGCCGTTGGTGGCAGCGAACTCAAGATGACAGACCCGCTCGCCCTATAGGCGCAGCACCTTCAGTGGCTGCTCGCCGCCGTCAGCGGGAGCCGATTGCCCCTGTTGACGCATCATGCGACGGATCTGACGCTCCAGGCGAGTGTATTCGGGGTGCGCCAGCATCGCATCGCGATCCTGCCCTGCGAGTTCCTGCTTGAATTGCGGATGAATCTCGGCTTCCAGGCGCCCCGGATGACTGGAAAGAAAAAAGATGTCTTCGCCCAGATATAGCGCCTCTTCGA
>JAJDOI010000178.1 GCA_022340245.1 Thiogranum sp. | reverse complement strand
GGCTTTGGGCTTGTGCGCCAACCTGGCGATGTGGGCGATGATCGTAATCGCTGTGCCAATGGTCTCCGTTCAAACGCTGGCTGCACCGGAGCTGGCCATGCTGGCGCTGTTCGCGCTGGCAAGCTTTGAGGCGGTGATGCCTTTGCCGCTGGCCATGCAGACGCTGGGCGAGTCGCTGGCGGCTGCCCGGCGCATCTTCAGCCTCGCAGACAGCCGGCCCGCTGTCTGCGAGCCGGCCGAACCGCTGCCGATGCCGCAGACTTTTGTTTACCGCTTCCAGAGCGTGAGTTTCCGCTACCGGCCGGACAGCGCGGAGGTGTTGCGCGACGTTTCGTTCCAACTCGCGCCCGGGCGCAAGCTCGCGGTGGTCGGTGCGACCGGTTGTGGCAAGAGCACATTGGTCAGCCTGTTGCTGGGTTTCCGCGAACCGGGCGGTGGAAGCCTGTTGTTGAACCAGCAGCCGCTGGGCCTGTACAGCGGCGAGGCGGTGCGCGCGCATATCGCGGCGTTATCGCAGCAAACCCACCTGTTCAACACCACCATCCGCGACAATCTGTTGCTGGCACGCCCGGATGCGGACCAGCAGGCCATCGAACGGGCGTGTGAGGTTGCGTCGATCCACAAGTTTATTGCTGCGCTGCCGGACGGCTACGACACCGTAACCGGAGAAGCCGGCGTCAGGCTGTCGGGCGGACAGGCCAGGCGCGTGGCTATCGCGCGCGCGCTGCTGAAAAATGCGCCGGTGTTGATTCTGGATGAACCGACCGAGGGTGTCGACCCTGAGACGGCCCGTGACCTCATGGCGAACATCATCGCCCATGTGGAAGCCAGCCGGCAGAGTCTGCTGCTGATCAGCCACCGGCTGCAGGGCTTACAGCACATGGACGAGATCCTGGTGATCGTCGGCGGCAGAGTGGCGGAATCGGGCAGCCACCAGGAGCTGATGGCTGCACGGGGTTACTACCGGCGCCTGTCCCTGGTGCAAGCCGGTTTGGGCGGTACTTGCCAGTAAAAATTCGGACATCAACTGGAACCACCCGCGCAGATGGGGCTTTGCCTCCAGGGACATAGTCGCTATGTCACGGTGGCAAAGCGGGAGTATCGGCGCCGGTGTTGTCGCTGCCCTGACGCTGCCGCCGTGTGAACTGCTGGCCCATGAACAGGTCATCATTGACCGTCTGCAGATCCTGCAGCCAGCTGGTGGATACCTGGCAGGTCGGGGAAAAGGGCGGTTCCCTGCAAATCTCGATACCGCCGCCAGCGAGCAGATCGATATGCAGGCCTGGCAAGGGACGCACCTGCATGCCGTCGGGTGCATGGGTGTAGTCCATGATGGTTGGTACGTTCAGGTGCAGCAGTTTAAGCAGGAGTGCCGGTATTTCATATATCGCAAGGTCGCCGGTCTTCAGCGGGCCGCGTCGGCCGTCGATGATGACCATTGGCGTGCTGACATAGGACTTGAACATCCCGGCGCTGAAATCGCTGCGCTGCGCTGCAAGCACACCGGATTCCACATAGCCCGCATAGTTGCCACCCAGGAAAGGCAGGTGATCGCCGAAAATCACGATAACGCTGTCGGGATCCCGCGCCTGCAGTTGCTCAAGGAAGCTCATCAGTTCGAGTGACTTGTAGTGGATCGTGTTGGCGTATTTGCTGACTTCATCGATAGCCGAGGATGCCGTGATTATGTCCGGGCGGGACTCGCTCAGTGGGTAATTCCAGTGCCCAAAATACGTGATGATGTAATCGAACAGCGGCTGCTCGCTGTCAATGGCCCCCGCAATCTTTTCCAGCACCTGCCGGTATAACGAGGCATCGGAAAGAAACTCGCGGTTCATATCGTCGCGTGCGAAGTCCTGTATTGACCAGTAGGTCTGCATGCCCATGCGCCTGTAGGCATTGATTCGATTCCAGAATACCGGGACATTGGGGTGCGATGCGAGGGTGCGATAGCCATGCTGTCCCAGCAGGTGAGGCAGGCAGGGTACGTCATTGATAAACTGGCGTTCGAACTTGACGTTGTCCTCGACCACGGGGAAGCCGCAGAGTATCTCAAACTCGGCATTAGCGGTATAACCGCCGAACACCGGGCTCATTGCATGCGCAAAACCTGCGCGTTTCCAGAGCCTGCGGAACGCCGGTACCAGCGGATCCTGGTTATAGCCGGCCTTTTTCAGCAGGGCAGAATCCCAGAACGACTCCAGCAGTATGATGTGTACATTGCGTGGTGTGAAGCTGTCAGGCGTGGCGGTATCTGTCGGCGCGTTGTTCAGCAGGCGTGCCGCAGCCGAAAGTGCAACGTCGCGGTCCGGAGGAACATGTGCATCGGCGAAATAGCGGGCGCCTTCCTGCAAGGCGTAGAGCATCGCGCCGCGATACAGGTAGTTCGATCGCTGGTCCCAAACCGAATTGCCGAAGTGTCGGTCCAGCGGGCCCAGAATTGCCGTGGGTTTCAGCACAAGAGTCATTGTCAACAGAATTAAAAGCGTACCGGCGAGGTAGGCGCTCCAGTGACGCAGGCTGAGATTGAACAGCAGCAGGGCGACAATCGCGGCCAGCGGCAACGCCGCAGCGACGAAGTGCCAGCCTTCCAGAACCAGCAACAGCGAACGCAATGCGTAGGCATCATCGGGCATGATCGGCCCGCCGAAGTACGAGATCTTGATTGCATTGCCGATGTATAGCACGCCCATGAGCAGGCCCTGCAACACCACGAACACCCACAGTCGCCGGGACAGTGCAAACAGGATATAAGCGAAAATCAGCTGTAGCAGGTAATCAAACGGCACCGCTGCGGGCTTGATGTATACGTCGAACCGCAGGCCGCTGATCAGGTAATACAACGCATAGAACAGGGCCGTGGAAATGACCGGAAGAAGTCTTTTCAGCATGTTTCCGGATATTGGCATCGCCAGGCTCGTGCGGTTGAATCTGTGACCTATGATAGCCGAAAACAGCATGCGAAAGGCGACTGGTGCCGGTATGCGGCGAATAGCCGCTTCAGACCGGGCGTTGGCCGGCAGGAGACATCGTGTTTCTGATCCGGGTTGCTGCGGACTGTCAGATTGTCACTACGATCTTGCCCTTCTGCCGGTTGGATTCCATGTATCGGTGCGCTTCCACGATAGTGTCCAGGGGGAAAGTGCGATCGATGACCGGTTTGAGCTTGCCGGACTGGAGGGCGTCATGGATATAGTGTCTGGCGCGGGCAAGCTTCTCCGCGTCCTGGACGATCTCGAACAGGGTATAACCGCGTACGGCGAGGCCTTTGGCGAGTGCGGTGAACAGGGGGAAGGGTGTCGGCGCGGGTGCCAGCGCACCGTACTCGAAAATCGTGGCGCCGGGGGCCGCGGCGGCGGCGAGCGATTCCAGCAGGGGGCCGGCAACGGGATCAAAAATAATGCTCGCGCCTGTTCCAGATGTGATTGCCATTACGCGTTCCGCCAGGCCTTCTTCGTCGGTGACGATCACGTGATCCGCGCCTGCGTCCACGAGGAACTGCTTCTTGTCTGCACCACGGGTGGTGGCAATGCTCGATGCCCCGGCGGCCTTCGTGAGCTGAATGGCGGCCAGTCCCACGCTGCTGCTGGCGGCGGTGATG
>JAJDOI010000121.1 GCA_022340245.1 Thiogranum sp. | reverse complement strand
GAAGCCATGGTGGCCGAACTGCCGAAGGATGAAGCAGGCGGCATGCCCGCTGGCGGCGGAATGCCCGACATGGGCGGCATGATGTAAATCAGGCTGTTCCGGCAGTAACAAAAAACCCCGCTTCTCGAAGCGGGGTTTTTTTATGCGCGAAGCAACCGGCAGGCCTGTGCGCAGGGGTGTTGGGCTTCACTGCGTTCAGCCCAACCTACGGTCTATGGTCAGGCCGAAATGGTCCCGCGTAGGTTGGGGGGGCTGAGCAAAGCGAAGCCCAACATGCCGGGGCTCGCAAACGACGTCACACGTTCAGGTAAACCCAGCCCTCGTTCATCCGCTCGAGGATGTGCTCAAGGGCCGACGGCGTCACTTCAACACCCGGCAGCAGCCGCACATCGCTTTTCAGATCCTCGATCTCGCGCACGTGGTCCATGGCGTCCTTGCAGGCCAGGAACGTCAGGTTGAAGTATTTCTCCTGCAGTGCGCGCACCCGGGCCGCGAACGGGGAATAGCCGCTGCGCAGCAGTTTGATGGCACTGGCGTTGGCCACGACCTCGATTTCGGCGCCGTTGTTTTCATTGGCGTATTTCTTCAGCAGCTGCTCGGCCGTGGTCAGCGCTTTCTCGAATCTCGCGGGGCTCGAGGTGTTCAGGTGCAGAATGACCCGTTTGAGGCCGTTCTGGCTGGTCGCGCTGGCGAGGTCGGTGCTGTGGAAGGCCCGGTCGTCCTCGCCCCACACCATGGCGCGCATGTCAGCGTTCTTGGTGGCGGCCACCGGCTGCTGGTGTCCCATCCAGCCGGCCACGGCACCGATGCCGACCAGCAGCGACGCCGCTGCCGCCTGGCCAAAGGGACTGATGCGGCGCGGTTCCCGCTTCTGGAAGCGCGCGCTGTGCGGCGGGTTATTGTAGGCGTGCCGCACCAGTTCGCTCAGTTGCCGCAATTCGCAGGCCTGCTGACTGAGCGCGCTGTTTTGGCTCAATGCAATGAAGACTTCGCTTTTTTCCGAAGCGTCGAGCTCGTCATCGACAAACGCATTGAGACGTTCTTCGGAAATGTTGTCAGCGCTCATTGTCCCGTCCTCAACTGACGTACATTGGAATTGCCCTCTATCTCGGCCTCGAGCAGCCGCTCCTTCAGCGCCTTGCGTGCCCGCGACAGTCGGCTCATGACTGTGCCGATCGGCATATCGAGTATCTGCGCCACCTCTATGTAGGAACAACCCTCGAGGTCGACCAGCGAAATCACCTGGCGCTGCCCCATCGGCAACAGCGCGATGGCGCTGCGTACCCGGTGGATAACCTGGTTGCGGTCGTGGCTGATGTCCGGCGTTTCCGTTTCGACCAGCACTACGTCGTCCACATCGACGGTATCCCGGGCGCGGCGGAAGTGGTCACGCCAGCAATTGCTCAATATCCGGTACAGCCAGGCCTTGATGGTTTCCGGGTCACGCAGTTGAGCGCTGTTTTTCAGCGCCTTGGTCAGTGCTTCCTGCACCAGGTCGTCGGCCAGTGCCGGGTTATGGCACCAGGAGTAGGCGATGCGGTACAGGTTTTCCCGATACTCCGCCAGCGTCCGCTTGAACTGATGGTGTTTGCACAGATTCGCTATCACATTCATGCCTTCGCTGCTCTCATTGTGATGACGGGACCGGGCCCGAAATATTCCTTGGAATTATACCCCGATTGGCGCTTTTCAGCAGCGCCCGGGGCTGCAGGCGATGTTTTCCGCTGAATAACCCCTTAGGTTGGGCTGAGCGCAGCGAAGCCCAACGCAGCGCCTTCGGGAGAAACGGGCGGGGCGTGATATCGGACCCCATGTTGGGCTTCGCTGCGCTCAGCCCAACCTACCTTCCGGGCCAAATTGCGCGGGCACCGCCCGCGGTCCGTGTTTGCAACGCGCCGGCTGCGGCGGAGGGCGTTTCGCGGTAACCTTCAAGTTGTGGCCCGACAACAAAAAAAACCCGCCGACGAGCCGCCCTGGTCGGCGCTGCCTGAGAGTCTTCAGGCGGCTGGCGAGGGCCGGTTCAGCGCCTATCTGCAGGCGGCGGAAGAGAGCGGTGCGCGCGTCTCAGCGGACCGTGGCTTTCGCGCCACGGCCTGCCGGGTGTTTGCGAGCAGCGAATTTGTCGCCGACCTGTGCCGGCTGGCGCCCGGGTTGCTGACGGGGCTGCTCGACAGCGGCGATCTGTTGGCCGACTCCTGGCCAGGCGTTCTGGGCGTACGTGTCACGCGGCAGCTGGCGGCCTGTGAGGACGAGGCGGCGCTGCACCGGCAGCTGCGCTACCTGCGTCAGCGTGAGATGCTGCGTATCGCCTGGCGCGACCTTGCCGGCTGGGCGCGCCTGGAAGAGACCTTGCGCGATCTGTCCGATCTGGCCGATGCCTGTATCCAGGGCGCTGTCGAAAGGCTCGCGACGTGGCAGGCAGGGGAAACCCCGGCACCGATCGGGCCGCATCGCCAGCCGGTGCCGCTGGTGGTTATCGCCATGGGCAAGCTCGGCGGGCGGGAACTGAATTTTTCCTCCGATGTTGATCTTATTTTCGCCTACCCCGAGTGCAATGCCGCGCGCAAGCCCGCAGCGCCGAGCCCCGAGGAGTATTTCACCCAGCTTGGCCAGTCGCTGATCCAGGCGCTGTCGAGCCGCGATCAGGAGGGGCTGGTGTTCCGCGTGGACATGCGCTTGCGTCCCTATGGCAGCGCCGGCGCGCTGGTGTGCAGTTTCGACGCGCTCGAGGACTACTACCAGTCGCAGGGGCGCGAGTGGGAACGCTACGCCATGATCAAGGCGCGCCCGGTTACCGGTGACGAGCAGACCCGGGCCACGCTGATGGGGATGCTGAGACCGTTTGTGTACCGCCGCTACCTGGATTTTCACGCCTTCGACGCCTTGCGCGACCTGAAGCGCCAGATCCGCAGCGAAGTCGAACGCAAGGGGCAGGAAGACAACCTCAAGCTGGGCCCGGGCGGCATCCGTGAAATCGAATTTGTCGCCCAGGCTTTTCAATTGGTGCGTGGCGGACGTGACGAGCGGTTGCGGCGGCGCGGGGTAGTGACGATCCTCACCACGCTCGGTCGCCTTGGCCTGTTGCCGCCGCCGGCGGTAAGCGAGTTGGTCGAAGCCTACCGCTTCCTGCGTCGCGCCGAGAACCGCCTGCAGGCCCAGCACGATCAACAGGTGCACCGCCTGCCGGATAATCCCCAGGACCAGGCCGCCCTCGCCCTGGCCATGGGATACCGGGACTGGAAGACCTTGCTGGCGGCATTGAAACGCCACCGGCGCCAGGTCGAGGCGCACTTCCAGCAGGTATTCGCCCTGGCGCCCGGCGACAAGCCGGTGGAGCGCGACGCTCTCGTGGAGTTGTGGCTGCAACGCCTGAATCGGGAGCAGGCCGGGCAGCTCCTCGCGAGCCGCGGTTTCGACGATGCCGCTGAAGCGCTGCGCTGGATCGAGCAGCTGCGTACCGGTACGGCACCCCGTTATCTGGGCGAACAGGGGCGCATCCGTTTTGACACGCTGGTGCCCATGCTGCTGGCTGCGGTGGCCGGTCGGCCGGCAGCCGCGGAACTGCTCGGGCGCCTGGTCAAAGTGCTCGAGCACATCTCCGGGCGAACCACTTACCTCGCGCTGCTCGCGGAAAACCCGCCGGTGCTGTCGCAACTGGTGAAATTATGTGCCGCCAGCCCCTGGATCGCCGAGCAGATTGCCCAGTTCCCGATGTTGCTGGACCAGCTGCTGGATCCGCGCACCCTGTATGCACCGCTGCACCGCAACAGCATGGCGGCCGAGCTGCAGCAGCGGCTCGACGGCGTGCCGCCCGGTGACCTCGAGACGCTGATGGACCGCCTGCGCCAGTTCCGCCACGCAATGGTGCTGCGCGTCGCCGCGGCGGATATTGCCGGTGCCTCCGAGGTTACCCTGGTGAGCGATCAGCTGACTGACATCGCCGAAGTTGTCCTGCAGCAGGTCCTCGTCATCGCCTGGGATGATATGCTGCGCCGTTACGGTAAACCGGTTTGCAAAGTGGGGGACAAGCGTCGCCCGGTGGCTTTTGCCATCGTTGGCTACGGCAAGCTGGGCGGGCGTGAGCTCGGCTATGGTTCGGACCTCGACCTGGTGTTCCTGCACGACAGCGAGGCTGGCGGGCAGCGCACCTCGGGGCGGAAATCTGTCGACAATTCAGTATTTTTTGCCAGGCTCGGCCAGCGCATCATCCATCTGCTGGAAACCTATACGGCCGCCGGGACGTTGTATGACGTGGACATGCGCCTGCGCCCCTCGGGTAATTCCGGCATGCTCGTCAGCAGCCTGGAGGCGTTTGAGGACTATCAGCGCGAGGGCGCCTGGGTGTGGGAACGGCAGGCCCTGATCAGGGCCCGGCCGGTGGCCGGTGATGCGGTGCTGGCGGAGAAATTCAACAAGATACGCGCCACGGTGCTGGCCAGCGTCAGTCGCCTGGAAAATCTGCGCGATGAAGTGCGCGACATGCGCGAACGCATGCGCAGGGAGCTCGGTTCGCACGGCGAGGCCGGTTTCCACCTCAAACAGGACCGCGGAGGTATCGTTGATATCGAATTTATGGTTCAATTTCTGACTCTGCGCTGGTGCCGTGATCATCCGCAGCTATTGCGCCACACAGCGACTATCCATCTGCTGAAAGCGCTGGCCAAACAAGGCCTGCTCAAGTCGGCTTACGCCCAGACACTCATCGAGGCCTACCGCCAGTACCGGGCGCTGGGGCATCGCTTGACGTTGGCCGAAGCCTCGAGCGTGGTGGATGAGGCACTGGTGCAGGGCGAGCGCCACAAAGTCGCGGATATCTGGAAGCGGCTGATGGAAGAATAATTTTTGGAAATTCTGGCGAGTACTTGAAGGAGATTTCCCATGTCGATGGCCGATCGTGACGGCGTCATCTGGTACGACGGGCAGATGGTCCCCTGGCGGGAGGCCACCACCCACGTTCTGACCCATACCCTGCACTACGGCATGGGTGTGTTCGAAGGCGTCCGCGCGTATGACGCGGAGCAGGGT
>JAJDOI010000097.1 GCA_022340245.1 Thiogranum sp. | reverse complement strand
AGAAAGAATCGCAGATCAAGATCGAACTGCCCGAAGCCAGTGGTGAACCCGTCGAAGACCGCAAGGAACTGCTGGAAATCGTCATTGATGCCGAAGGCCGCTACTTCATCGACCAGCAACAGGTTGTCAACACAGAGCTGGGTACGCTGAAACGCGCCATACAGAAATACCTGGGCAAGCAGACCGACCTGCCGGTGGTGATCCGCGCGGACCGCTCAACGCCCTACGAAGCCGTGGTGCGCGCCATGGACGCCACGGCCCAGCTGGGACTGGTCAAGATGTCGCTGGCCACCAGTAAGCCGGCAAGCGGGGGAGAGTGACACCGCCGCCTGTGACGGCAACCGGTCTGTATAAACGCCTGCTGGGTTACGCCATCCCCTACTGGCGGCGGTTCGCCCTCGCCGTGCTGGCAATGGTCCTGTTCGCCGCCACCGACACCGGGCTCGCGGCCCTGATGAAACCCATGCTCGATGGCAATTTCGTCGAGCGCGACCCGCAGTCGGTGCGTCTTGTTCCGCTTGCCCTGATCCTGCTGTTCGTGCTGCGCGGCCTCGCCGGTTTTGCCTCCCGCTATACCATGAGCTGGATTGGCCGGCGGGTCATCCAGGAGCTGCGACGCGCCGTCTTCCATCAGCAGCTGCGCCTGCCGGCGCGCTATTTCGATACCAACCCCTCGGGACGCATGCTGTCGCGCCTGACCTTCGACGTCGAGCAGGTGGCCGAAGCCAGCACCAATGCCGTCACCGTGCTGATCCGCGACTCGCTCACTGCGCTGTTTCTGCTGGCCTACATGTTCTGGATCAGCGGCTGGCTGACCCTGCTGTTTCTCATCGTCGGCCCGGTGCTGATCGTGTTGCTGCGACTGGTCAGTCGGCGTTTTCGCACCATCAGCCGGCGCATCCAGGATTCGATGGGTGAACTCACCCAGTACAGCGAGGAAGTTATCCACGGCCAGCGCCTCATCAAGGCCTTCAATGGTGAGCAATGGCAGGAGCGCCAGTTCGAGGCGGTCAATGAGCGCAACCGCAAACTGCACATGAAAATGGCTGCCGCACTGGGCGCCAGTACGCCAGTGGTGCAACTGATCGCCGCCTGCGTACTCGCCCTGGTGGTTTATCTCGCGAGCCAGGAATCGGTCACCCGGGAAATCAGCGTCGGCAGTTTCGTCTCCTTTATCGCCGCCATGCTGCTGTTGCTGCAGCCGATCAAGCGCCTGACCAATATCAACGCGCTGGTGCAGCGCGGTCTGGCCGCGGCGCGCAGTATCTTCACGCTGCTCGACGAGCCGGTTGAAGCGGACAGCGGCCGGCTGCCGCTGCAGAGGGCCAACGGTTGCATCGAATTCAGGCACGTCAGCTTCGCCTACGACAGCAACAACGCCGAGGTAATTGACGACCTGTCGTTCAGTATCAGTCCAGGTCAGACGATTGCTCTCGTGGGGCGTTCGGGCAGCGGCAAGACCACGGTGGCCAGTCTGCTGGTGCGCTTTTACGACCCTGACAGGGGTGGCATCTACTTCGACGGCCACGACCTGCGTGAGTACCGGCTCGCCGACCTGCGGCAACAGATCGCCATCGTCGGACAGGAGGTCGTTCTGTTCAACGATACGCTCGCACACAACATCGGCTACGCCCGGCCGGACGGGGTCAGCAACGACGAGATCGAGGCAGCCGCCGAGGCGGCGCATGCGATGGGTTTCATTCGCGATCTGCCCCGGGGCCTGCAGACCCGGATCGGCGACCGCGGGGTGCTGCTGTCCGGCGGGCAGCGCCAGCGTATCGCCATTGCCCGCGCCATATTGAAAGATGCGCCGATTCTGGTGCTGGACGAGGCCACTTCGGCGCTCGACAGCGAGTCCGAGCGCCTGGTGCAGGAAGCGCTCAGCACGCTGACCAGGAACCGCACCTCGCTGATCATCGCTCACCGCCTGTCCACGGTGGAGCGGGCCGACCGCGTTCTGGTGCTGGAACGCGGGCGCCTGGTCGAAAGTGGGAGCCATGCCGAGCTTCTGGCAAAAGACGGCTTGTACGCCGATCTGTACCGCCAGCAGTTCAGCGAAAGAACGGCCGGACAGTAAGTAATGACCCGAATCGCGCTGGAACGCCACATACAGACACTCTGGTACGACGGCTCGCGTCTTTACTTGTTACTGCTGCCGCTGGCCTGGCTGTACTGTGCGCTGAGCCTGTTGCGACGCACCGCCTACCGGATTGGCCTTCTGCCCAGTGCCGCGCTTGCCTGCAAAGTGGTGGTGGTTGGCAATCTGGTAGCCGGCGGCAGCGGCAAGACACCGCTGGTCATCGCCCTGGCCAGGGCGCTGCAGAGGCGCGGCCTGCGGGTCGGCATCGTCTGCGGCGGCTACCGGGGACGTGCCCGACAGTGGCCGCTGAGCGTGACAACGGACAGCGATCCGGATGAGGCCGGAGACGAAGCGGTGTTGTTAGCCGAAAAAACCGGTCTGCCGGTTGTGGCGGGTCCGCGGCGGGTCGCCGCGGCGAGAGCCCTGCTACGCGAAACACCGTGCGACGTGCTATTGTGCGATGACGGCCTGCAGCACTATGCCTTGCGACGCGATATCGAGATCGCGGTTGTCGACGCCGAACGCGGATATGGCAACGGCGCCTGCCTGCCGGCGGGGCCCTTGCGGGAACCGCGCCGACGTTTGCGTCGTGTCGACGCTTTGGTGGCCCTTGGCGGCGCGTATCCGGGGGCGACCACCGTGATGCAGTACGCGGGCGCCGATGCCTGCAAGTTGCTGGACCCCGAGCAGTGCTACGCGCTGGACGCATTTGCCGGTCAAAGCGTGCATGCCGTGGCCGGCATCGGTTACCCGCAGCGATTCTTTCGCCAGTTGCTGGATGCGGGAATTCCGGTTACCGCACATGCTTTTGACGACCATCACCGCTATACGCCTGCGGATCTGGCGTTTGCGGATCGGCGTCCTGTTTTGATGACCGAGAAAGACGCGGTAAAATGCCGGTCATTCTCGAAACCGGACTGGTGGGTGGTACCGGTCGAAGCACGGCTCGATCCCGCCTTCGAAGACTGGTTCGTGCGTGCCGTTGGTCCTTTGGAGCACTGAATTTGGACAAAAAATTACTCGATATCCTGGCTTGCCCGGTCTGCAAGGGTCCGCTGGTCTATGATCAGAGCGAACAGGAGCTGATCTGCAAGGCGGACCGACTGGCTTTCCCGATCCGCGATGACATCCCGGTGATGCTCGAAGAAGAAGCCCGGCAGATTCCCGTCGAACAAGACCTCTAAGGATCCGTTCGTATGCCAAACGACTACAAAGTCGTAATACCCGCCCGTTATGCCTCCACCCGGCTGCCCGGCAAACCCCTGCGCGAACTGCTGGGCAAGCCCATGCTGCAATACGTCTTCGACGCCGCCTCGGCCTGTTCGGCCAGTGAAGTCGTTGTTGCCACCGACGACGCGCGTATCGAAACCGCCGCGAAGCGCTTCGGCGCACAGGTCTGCATGACATCGACGGAACACGCCAGTGGCACGGACCGCCTCGCCGAGGTGGTAGAGGCGTTTGGCTGGCCGGACGAGGCTATCGTGGTCAATGTGCAGGGTGATGAACCGCTGATGCCACCGACCCTGATCGAGCAGGTGGCGCGCGATCTTGCCAACAATCCCGACGCGGCCATATCCACCCTGGCCACGCCGCTGGTGGCCGCGGGGGAGTTTTTCGACCCCAACGTGGTCAAGGTGGTCACGGACAAGGCGGGGGTTGCGCTGTATTTCAGCCGCGCGCCCATTCCCTGGGACCGCGACCTGTTACACGATGATATCAAGGCCCTGCCGGTCGGTATCGTGCCGTTACGTCACATCGGCATCTACGCCTATCGCGCGGCGTATCTGCGGCGCTATGCGCGCATGCGCCCCTGTGCACTTGAACAGACCGAACACCTCGAGCAGCTGCGCGCCCTGTGGTATGGCGAACGCATTCATGTGGCCGAAGCCAGCCAGCGGCCGGGGCCCGGCGTGGATACCGACGATGATCTGCATATCGTCCAGCAGCTGTTGCGGGCAACCGCGAACTGAGAGGATGTGCGCATCGCGGCCCGTTCTGGCGGCATCATTCCAGCCACGCCGCAATGATGGGGTTCAGCGCCCGGTGTTCATCGAACAGCGGCAAGGTGTGATGGCGTTTAACCCGCCGGGTCGCTTCGCCGAACTGGTTACCCTGGATGATACGTTCGCTGTCCTCGCAGCGCAGCACCAGGGCGTTGTCGCCCTCGAGAATCTCGATGATCTGGCAGCTATGCCCGCCGTACACCAGGGACCGGCCGATCAGGGAGCGCAACTGTTGTAACAGGCGGGTTTCCATGTACCATACTCTGAACTGCACCCGGGAAAGAATCAAGCTTAGATATCAGCTGTAAATATGCAGAAAGTAAAAATATTGTTTGTATGCATGGGCAATATCTGTCGTTCCCCGACGGCCCAGGGTGTATTCGAGTCACTGGTCGCGGCGACAGAGCTCGCCAGGCGGGTGCAGATCGATTCGGCGGGCACACACGCCTATCACGTCGGTGAACAGCCGGACCCGCGCGCGACCCAGGCGGCTGCGAAGCGCGGCATCGACCTGAGCAGGCAGCGCGCGCGGCGCGTCGAGGCCGCCGATTTCGCCCGCTTCGACTATGTCCTGGCGATGGACAGCAGCAACCTTGATGACCTGCTGTCCATCTGTCCCGAGGAACACCAGGGTAAGGTCCGCCTGTTCCTGGAGTTTGCCGGTCCGTCGGTGCGCGACGACGTGCCTGACCCCTACTACGGCGGCCCGCAGGGATTCGAACGGGTGCTGGATCTCGTGGAAGAGGGCGCCCGGGCGCTGATCGAGGACATTCGCCGCAAAGTAACGGCGGGCTCCTAGGCGTCTGCGGGCGACAGGTCCGTGTCAACAGCAGCACGTTTGACCGCAAACGACACCAGCAGACCGAACAGGCTGAGCGACCAGACAACCACGGCACCCGCGGGCAAATCCAGCAACGCCGACAGCACCAGACCGATGGTATAGCCCAGGATGCCGGTGAAGTAACCGGCAAACAGCGACTGACAACGCATGCTCAGCCTGCGCGCCGCGAGCGCGGGGATGATCAGGCTGGCGAACACCAGATATACCCCGACCAGCTGAACGGACGCCGTGACCGTCAACGCAAACAGCACGTAGAACAGCACCGGCCGCCGTTCGACGCCCACGCCGAACCAGACCGCCAGCACCAGCGCGTACAAAGCCAGCACCGGCAGCAGCTGGTCGAAACCGACCCAGAGAATCTGACCGACCAGCAGGTCCTTCAGGTGTTCACCACCGTGCGGGTTGTTGGCGAGCAGCAGGATCCCGGCGGTTGCCGCCAGGACGAAGGCGCTGCCGATGACCGCTTCCAGCGTTTCCGGCCAGCGGCGTTCGCACTGATAGAGCCCAAAGGCGCCGACCAGCGCCGCGGAAAACGCGGTTATCTGGATTCCCCAGCCACTGTCTTCAAACCCCAGCACCGTCGCCAGCAGGACACCCAGGCCGGCAATCTGCGCGATAGCGAGGTCGATAAAGATAATGCCGCGCTTCAGCACCTGCTGGCCGAGCGGCACGTGGGTCGCAATCACCAGTGCCCCCGCGGCCAGCGCCGGGGCAAGGATGACCGGGTCGAGGCCGTCGAGGTTCACGGTTGTACTCCAAGCAGCATCTGCACGGTTGAGTCAAACAGGCCGAACAGGTCACCGGCCTGCGCATTGCCACCGACGGTAAACGGCAGTTCCAGCATCGCGATCCCGGTATGGTCATGCAGCCATTGGACCGGCCGCTGATCCTGGTAGGGAGCGCGAATCACTGCCCGCGCCGGCTGCGCCTTCATTTTATCCAGCACTTCGGCGAGGTGGGAACTGGTAGGCGGCACCCCGGGTCTGGGTTCGAGTTCGGCCAACTGGTCGAGACCCAGCCAGTGGTTGAGGTACGTCCAGGCACGGTGGTAGACGACAATGGGCATACCCTTCAACGGTTCAGCCTGCGTTTCCCAGCGACCCATGGCTGCCTGCCAGCGCTGACTGAAATCTTTCAGTCGCTGTGCATACTGATCGGCATGCTGGCTGTCCAGTTCGGCTAGCCGCGGGCCCAGTGCCTGCGCCACCCGCAGGATATTGTGCGGGTCGAGCTGGATATGCGGATTGCCCGCGGCGTGCACGTCTCCCTCCGCACGGTCCAGCCGTTGCGGTTTTTCCAGTAACGCAACGAAGTCGGTCGCGGCGAAATAGCCTGTGGTGCCGGTCTGTATCTTCGGATTACCTGCCCGGCGCAACACCAGCGGCAACCAGCCGATTTCGAGTTCCGCGCCGGTGCACACCACCAGGTCGGCACGTCTGGCCTGGGCGATCAGGCTGGGCCGCGCCTGGATGTGGTGCGGATCCTGGTGAGCCGTGGTGGCTGTATAAACGCTGACGTCGTCGCCGCCGAGTTCCTGTGCCAGGGCGCCCCATTCGGGCTCGCAGGCGAGAATCCGCAGAGCGGCCTGCAGGGGAGGGGACAGTAGCGTAAAGACAAACAGCGACGCGGCATACAGATGTTTGTGATTCATTGTTATCTCCTTACTAGAACAGGTGGGCGCCGTGGCTGCCCATGCTCAGGATGTATTGCAGCGTCCACTGGTTGTCGGTGCCGTTGAGACGCGAGTTGTCGCGGTTATACTGGGCGCGCAGCCGGCTGAACTCACTGGGACTCCAGTCGAGCATGGCGCTCCAGCGATGCGGATCGTGGCCGTCGTCAGCGAGCCCGGAGTCCTGGATGAGGGCATTCGCGTCGGCGAAGCCGCCCAGACTGACGACATTCAGATGATTGTCCGATGTCAGCCGGTCATAGCGGGTGCCGAAGCGCCACTGTGGCATGAACTGGTACACCGCCTGGGCATACCAGCCCGTCTGGTCACCGTTGTACTTCAACAAGCCGTCGTTGCTGCCGTCGCTCACATTCACCTTGCCGGACTCGTCGCGGTAGAAGTATTCGCCGCGCAGGATAAGATTGTGAATTTGCGGGTTACCATTGGGCGACCATTTCCAGACGACGTCCGCACCGTACAGATCGGAGTCACCGTTGAACACCGTGTTGGCGCCGCTGGCGGCATTGTCGGTGCTCCTGTTGTTGGCATTTGCCAGCAGCGCAGATAACCCGGCCTGCCAGGCCCAGCTGGCACCGACATCGCCACCGAATTTTGCAAACAGCGTCTGTACATCACCCGTGACACTTTGCGATTCACCGCCGGGAAAGTTATTGCCGGCGAGGGTTTCGGCGCCGAACATCATGTAAAGATCGGTCGGTGCGGTCCAGGTCACGCGCACACCGTCGTCACCGTACTGGCCACCGAGAAAGGCGCGGTAGGCCAGCGGCGAATCGTGAAAATCCCAGGCGTGCGAGTGGATCTGATTCAGATAACCGATCCCGGAGTAGAAGCGCCCAAAGCGCATGCCGAAACCGGCCGGTAGTGCCAGAGTGTCGCCGTAGGCCTCTTCAACATTGACGTTTCCGTCACTGAAACTGAAGGTGCTTTGTGCATAGAACATCGGATCGATATTGGCCGACGCGGTGATTTCCGTTTCATCCAGGGTGAGACCTTCGCTGGGCAGACCGGCTTCGTCGCCCAGCTGGAACCCGGGCAGGGCGTAGTCATCCGGGTTCTGCGAATAGCTGTTCGCGGCGCCCTGCAGTATGACCGAAATGGCCGGGTTGAAGGCATTGGCGCTCGACTGGTCGCCGCCACTGTCGGCCGGTGGCGCGTTGGCCACCTCGTTCAGGCCGGCACGGTTTTCCTCGGCCAGCGATTCGGCTTTTTGCAGCCGCTCCTCGAGGGCCTTGATCTGGGTTTCATAGGCACGTTTCAGGGTTTCCATCTGTTGACGGATCTGGTTCAGCTCGTCGCCGGATGCGGCCAGCACCGGCAGCGGTAGACACAGGCCCAGGCAGGCCAGTGTCGCAGTAATGGATCGGGACATAACACACACTCCATAGACCGGGCACGGCGCCATACGGCCGTGCCACAAGGGATCGGAAAGACAATCAGCTATGGGGTGCGTAAAGCGGTGGTGCGCGTGTGCGGTAGTAGCTCGCGGTTTGCGGGGCACTGACGCGTGCACCGGCGATGATAAATACGGGCGGGTCGAGCTTGTCGACACGCAGGACAAACTGGCTGGGGACGGCATTGTCGAGGCCGTGAACCAGCAGGCAGACCGGGCAATGCTCGCCGTGGGCGTGGGCGTCGACATCCGACTGGTGAATCAGCAGCGCCGCCTGGGCGATGACCAGGAGCGCTGCGAGTAACCAATGACTCAGACGGCGCGGCATCATGGGGCTTACACGCTACTCGTCACCGATGGCTGCGGGTTTGCTGTCGCCGGCCGGTGGCGTGCTCTGCGCGCCTTCGGGTTTCGCCGAGCTCTCCGCGGGCTTCGGTTTGGCAGCCTCGGGCGGGTTCGGTTTGTCCGCCGCCACGGCTGCGGGCGCCGCGGGTTTCGTCGCGGGCGGTGCCTGCAGCGGTGTCACCTTGCTCTCCTGCGGGGCAGGGGAACCGGCGCTATCCGCTTTCGTGTCGCTTTGCGCCGCGGGCGCACTGGCGCCGGACTCGGTGGCATTGGCCGCCGGTGGTGCACCTGCCGCCTGCTCGCTGTCGCGCCGCTGGCTCGAACGACGGCGCCCGCCGCGGCGGCCACGGCGATTGCCGCTGCGTCCCTGACCACCCTTGGCAGCCGACGTTTTGTCGGGCTGCTGATCCGGCTGTTCCTGCGGCTGTTGTGGCTGTTCCTGCGGCTGTTGTGGCTGGCGTTTGTCCGTGGACGCTTCGGTGGCAGTGTCCTTCTTGTCTTTCGCTTCCGGTGCGCCGCTCGGTTGCGGACGACGCTTCGAGGTGGACGCATCACGCTGCTGCTGACCACCTTCACTGCGACGTGCCGGCTGACCACCTCGGCGCCGGCTGCCGCCGGCGCGATTGCGGGCACCGCGGCCACCGGTACCGCTATCGCGCGCGCGGCGCGGCGGCTGCTCGGATTTTTCCGGCGTTTCGCTCACGACTTCAACGCCGCTGCCGAACAGGCTGGTCCACATCCGCCGCAACAGCCCGGGCGTCTGTGCGGTCACGGCCGGCTCGCGCACAATAACCGGTGCGGGTGCTGCGGGTGCCAGCCGCTGGACCGCGGGTTTTTCCAGTTCGACAGGCTTGGCGGCAACCAGGTGTTGTTCCAGTTCCGCCTCACCTTCGTCCTCGCTGAGCATCTCGTGACTGACAGCGCCATCCTCGCCCTCCAGCTCGTCGCTGCGCACGCGCCTGATCTCGTAGTGCGGCGTTTCCAGGCTCGGCGTCGGAATCAGGGTGACATCCAGCTTGTGGCGCTGTTCCAGGGTTACCAGAATTTCGCGCTTTTCGTTCAACAGGTAGGTGCCGACCGCGACCGGCACACGGGCGATCACCCGCCCGGTCTTATCTTTCATCGCTTCTTCTTCGATGATGCGCAGGATCGACAGCGCGAGCGATTCCACGCCACGCACCGTGCCTTGGCCCTTGCAGCGGGGGCAGACGATCTGGCTGGATTCGCCCAGCGACGGACGCAGCCGCTGGCGCGACATTTCCAACAGCCCGAACCGCGATATGCGGCCCAGCTGCACGCGGGCGCGGTCGACCTTCAGGGCATCGCGCAAACGGTTCTCGACCTCGCGCTGGTGCTTGGTCGGCTGCATATCGATAAAGTCGATCACGATCAGCCCGCCCAGATCGCGCAGGCGCAGCTGGCGGGCAACTTCGTCGGCCGCCTCCAGGTTGGTATTGAGAGCCGTTTCCTCGATGTCGCTGCCCTTGGTGGCGCGCGCCGAGTTGATATCGATCGACAACAGCGCCTCGGTGTGATCGATGACGATGGCGCCGCCCGAGGGCAGGGTGACTTCGCGCTGAAACGCCGACTCGATCTGGCTTTCGATCTGGTAACGGGAAAACAGCGGTACCGGGTCGTCGTAGCGCTTCAGTTTCTTGAGGTTATGCGGCATCACCTGGGTCATGAACTCGATAGCCCGTTCATAGACCTCGGCGTCATCGACCAGAATTTCGCCGATGTCACTGCGCAGGTGGTCACGCAGTGCACGAATGATGACATTGCTTTCCTGGTAAATGAGAAAGGGCGCCGCGCCCTCGCCAGCAGCCCGGGAGATGGATTCCCAGAGCTGCAACAGGTAGTCGAGGTCCCACTGCAGTTCCTCGGCCTGGCGGCCGACGCCCGCGGTACGCACGATCAGTCCCATATCAGCGGGGTATTCCAGCTCCGCCATGGCATCGCGAATGACGTTGCGATCATCGCCTTCGATGCGCCGCGACACACCGCCGGCACGCGGGTTGTTGGGCATCAGGACCAGGTAGCGTCCGGCGAGGCTGATGAAGGTGGTCAGCGCCGCGCCCTTGTTGCCGCGTTCTTCCTTTTCGACCTGGACGATGACTTCCTGGCCCTCACGCAGCGCTTCCTTGATGGTCACGCGGCCGCTTTCGCCGGCACCGGCCTTAAAATAGCCGCGGGCGACCTCTTTCAGTGGCAGGAAACCATGCCGTTCGGCGCCGTAATCCACAAAGGCCGCCTCGAGGCTGGGCTCGACGCGGGTGATTTTTCCCTTGTAGACGTTGGACTTTTTCTGGCCTCTGGAGGGTACCTCAATATCGAGGTCGTAGAGTTTCTGGCCATCGACCAGGGCGACACGCAGCTCTTCGGGCTGCGTGGCGTTTATGAGCATACGTTTCATTGCATTTATCTCTCATGCGCTCGACCACACCCGACGAGCGGCTGACGATGCGTACCGGCACGGGCTGAGGGCGGCGCACTTCGGACAGGGCGCCGGATTGCCGGGGGAGTCCCCGGACTCTCAGTCCAAATACCAGTTCAATCATCAAAACGATCGTTAAGGACACAGGAGCAATCACTTGTTCATTTATAGGCGTAGACATAGAAACCGTCAGGTCTCTGCTCGATCCCTGTGTCCGGCCTTCCCGGGCCCGACACAGCGGAAACGAAAACGGGTTATTACCGACACTCCCGGCTGCCAGGCAGCTTCCGTAAGGGATTGGGTCGACTGGCAGACTATATCAACACAATGCCGTTATATCAAATGCTTATAAGCCCTTCCGAAACCTGACAAACCCGCTGTTCTGGGAGGGTAATAGCACGTTTTTCTGAGCAGTCCGGCGGCTGGGCTGCTAGAATCCGCGCCCATGGAAAACGGGGCTAAACCAGCCGTGCAGTGGCTGGATATCTCGGCCGAGCAGGCCGGTCAACGGATCGACAACTTCTTGCTGAGGATCCTCAAGGGTGTGCCGAAGAGCCGCGTTTACCGGCTGCTGCGCAAGGGGGAAGTGCGGGTCAACAAGGGTCGGATCGGCCCGGAATACCGCCTCCAGAGCGGCGACCAGGTGCGTATTCCGCCGGTCCGGGTTGCCGAATCGCCTGCCGGCGCGCCGCCGCCGGGGGCGGTGCTCCAGCGTCTTGCCGACGCGGTGATTTACGAAGATGAGCGCTTGCTGGTGCTGGACAAGCCCGCCGGTATCGCGGTGCACGGCGGCAGCGGCCTCGACTATGGCGTGATCGAGGGCTTGCGCGCGCTGCGCCCGCAGGCGCCATACCTGGAGCTGGTGCACCGGCTCGACCGCGAAACCTCGGGCTGCCTGATGATTGCGAAGAAACGCAGCGAACTACGCAGCCTGCACGACCTGTTACGCAGCGGCGCGGTGCGCAAGCGCTACCTGCTGCTGGCGATGGGTGACTGGCACCAAGGCCCCTGGAAAGTGGACGCGCCGCTGAAAAAGAACCAGCTCAGCGGCGGGGAACGTATCGTTCGGGTGGACCCCGAGGGCAAGGCGGCACTGACGCGCTTCCGCCACCTGGAAAGCTACGCCGGCGCGAGCCTGATGGAAGCCGACCTCGGCACGGGCCGTACCCACCAGATCCGGGTGCACGCCGCGCACGCCGGACATCCGCTGGCCGGCGACGAAAAATATGGTGATCCGCGGTTCAACCGGCGGCTGCGCGAACTCGGGCTGAAACGCCTGTTCCTGCACGCCCACTATCTGGCGTTCGAAGACACCGAACGCCAGCGGGCAATCGAAGTCAGCGCGCCGTTGAGCGCCGATCTCAGGGGTGTGATTCAGAAACTCGAGACATCGTCCGATACAGCGAGGGATAACGGATGAGCGGTATGGTACAAGAGAACAGGGACAACACGCCGGATGCGGTCCGATTGATCGTATTCGACTGGGACGGAACCCTCATGGATTCGGAAACCCAGATCGTGCATTCAATGTTCGCCGCTATCGCAGACATGCAACTGGAGGCACGTACCGCGGACCAGTGCCGGAATATCATCGGGCTGGGTTTGCACGAAGCGATCGACGCCCTCTACCCGGGGCGCGGTGACGAATTCGCCACGCGCTTCGTCGAGCGTTATCGCCACCACTGGTTCGGAATCTCCGAGGAATCTGATTTGTTTCCGGGCGCGCGGGAAACGCTGCAGCTGTTGAAGGAAGCCGGATTCCTGCTGGCGATAGCCACCGGCAAGGGACGCGTCGGGCTCGACAAGGTTTTGTGTCATACCGGACTCGAGGATCTGTTCGCCATTACCCGCTGTGCGGACGAGACCCGCTCCAAACCGCATCCGCAGATGCTCGAGGAGATCCTCGGCGAACTGGGCGTCGACGCGCATCAGTCACTGATGGTGGGCGACACCGAGTACGACATGGGCATGGCCCGCGAGGCCGGCGTATACCCTGTGGCTGTGAGCTACGGCGTCCACGACCGGCAACGACTGATGCAGCATCAGCCACTGGTTTGCCTCGATACGATCAGCGAACTGGTCGACTGGCTGGCCGAACACCACTTGCTTGATGCAGATTCTTTGTCACAGTCGCCGCTGGCGACGACAGATTGAGGTAGCACACGATGGGACCCTATGAAGATAACGACAACCCGAACGGTTCGCCCGAGTGGCAGCAGGACCTGATCAACCGCCTCGCGTTTGCCTCGCTCAAGGAACAGCGCACCGCCCGCCGCTGGGGGATCTTCTTCAAGCTTCTTATGTTCGTCTACCTGGGGCTGCTGCTGTACCTGTACAGTCCCGACCTGCAACTGGAACCCGGCGCCGAGTCGAAGCATACCGCCATGGTGGAGCTCAAGGGCATCATCGGCCCGGGCAAGGAGGCCAGTGCCGATAACATCATTGAAGGTCTGCGCGACGCGTTCGAAGCCGAAAACAGCGCCGGCGTCATTCTGCGTATCAACAGCCCGGGCGGCAGCCCGGTGCAGTCGGGCTATATCAACGATGAAATCAAACGCCTGCGCAAGAAGTATCCGGACAAACACCTGTACGCGGTGCTCAGCGATATCTGTGCATCCGGCGCCTACTACGTGGCGTCGGCCGCCGACGAGATCTATGCCGATAAAGCCAGTATCGTCGGCTCCATCGGCGTGCGCATGGACAGCTTCGGCTTTGTCGATGCAATCAACAAACTGGGCATCGAGCGGCGCCTGATCACCGCGGGCGAACACAAGGGGTTCCTCGATCCCTTCGAGCCGGTCAAGGCACAGGATGTCAAACAGGTCAAGGGCATGCTCGACGACATCCACCAGCAGTTCATCGACGTGGTCAAGGCGGGCCGTGGTGACAAACTGAAAACCGATACCCCGGACCTGTTCAGTGGCTATGTCTGGACCGGCGAGCAATCCGTCGACATCGGTCTGGTCGACAAACTGGGCAGCGCCGACTACGTGGCCCGCGAAATTATCGGCGCCGAGACCATCGTTGACTACACCGCGGAAGAAGACTGGTACGAACAGGTCAGCAAGAAACTGGGGGTATCGATCGGCGAGGGCATCGGCCACGTGCTCGGCGGCGAGTTCGCGTTGCGCTGATAATGGCTGCGCCTGTCACCCCGCCTGTGCGCCGGTGACAGCCAGCCAGAGCCGCTCGCGGAAGGCACCGGCGCCCATCGCATGCCGTGTGTCAGGGTATGGCGATTCCGGCATCGTTCAGCCAGCTCACCAGGCGGATCAGCGGCAGTCCGATCAGCGCATTGGGATCCTCGCCCTGCATCGATTCAAACAGACTGATACCGAGACCCTCGGACTTGAAGCTGCCGGCGCAGTTGTAGGGCCGGTCGTGTTTCAGATAGCGATCGATCTGCTGCGGGTCGAGCCGGCGGAAGCTGACATGGTAGGGGACCAGGTCCACCCGCGGCCGCCCGCTGCGAGCGTCGAACAGGCAGAGACCGGTATGAAACGTCACCCGGCGGCCGGACAGGCGGCCCAGTTGGGCGCAAGCAGTGGCGTGGTCCCCCGGTTTTCCCAGCACGTCGTCGCCGCACACCGCCACCTGGTCCGAGCCGATAATCAGTGCGTCGGGCCAGGCCTCGGCGCCGGCTCGCGCCTTGGCTTCGGCGAGGCGCACAACCAGCGCCTCGGCGCGTTCGCCGTCGCGAGGCGTTTCATCCACCTCGGGGGACAAGGTTTCGAAAGGCACCCCCAGGCGCTCCAGCAGTTGCCTGCGGAAGGGCGACGTGGAGGCCAGCACCAGGGTTCTGGATATCGTGGTCACAGGGCCGCCGCTCACGCCTGCGCAAAGTAGCGCTGCAGGTATTCCGAAAAGGAAATTTCGTCGGCCGCCTCCAGCGCCTGCTGGTCTTCGAGTGACTTCACCGCCAGCTCGGTGAAATACTGTTCGCGGTTTTCGCTCAGCGGCAGATTCTTGAAGAAATGCTGGTGAATCTCCGACATCCGCCGGGCGAAATGGTAAAAGCCTTCACCGCGCTCGCGCATTTCGTTCAACATCCGTGCCGAGGGCGTCAGATCCGGATCGCGGACCTTGCGTAACTGCTCATCCAGCGCAGCACAATACGGCGCCCCGCTGACGCTCTGGTCGAGCAACTCGCAGACCGCGTGCATTTCCTCCAGCAGTTCGCTCGCCCATTCTCGCAGGTATACGGACTCATGACCGCGCACCAGTTTCAGGTCCGGATCGCGACCGCGGTGCGCGGCCCGCAGCTCGTTGTCGTCGATGGCGCGCCGTTCATCGGCGCCGATAACCGGACTGTCGTGCAGCAGACAGAACAGCAGGAAGCACTCGAGAAAGTGCAGCTGGCGCTCATTGATACCCAGCGGGTCGAAAGCGTTGACGTCCAGCGAACGCAATTCGACGTAGGCGATGCCGCGGCGTTTCAGCGCCAGCGTGGGTTTTTCGTTCCCGTTGAGCACCTGCTTGGGCCTGATGGTGCTGTAATATTCATTCTCTATCTGCAGGATATTGGCATTCAACTGCCGGTATTCACCGTCGACCAGCACACCGATTTTTTCGTATTCCGCACACGGTGTGTTGATCGCGCAGCCCAGGCTGTCGATGTAGCTGGCCAGTGAATCGTAGCTGGCCTTGATGCCGTATTCGTTTTCCTTGTTGTTCTGGTAGCCGATATCGCCCATGCGCAGCGAGGTCGCATAGGGTTCGTAGTAGGTGTTTTCGTTGAATTCCTGGAGCGTGGTGGGGGCCCCGCCGAGAAAGGATTTGCAAATCGCGGGCGATGCCCCGAACAGGTACGGAATCAGCCAGCCGAAGCGCTGCAGGTTGCGGATCAGCGCCATATAGCACTCGGAAACATAATCCTGCATCGGCAGACGATTGCCTTCGAGTTCGCTGTATACGGTCCAGAAGTCCGGCGGGAAGGAATAATTGAAATGTACGCCGGCGATAACCTGCATGACGCGACCATAGCGGTAGCCCAGACCGACGCGGTAGACGCGTTTCATCTGTCCCGCATTGGAACTGCCGTAGCGCGCCACCGGGATGCTGGTTTCTCCGGCAACCACGCAGGGCATGCTCGTCGACCAGAGGTATTCGTTATCCAGCCGCTGGTAGACAAATTGCTGCACATCACGCAGAAAATCCAGTACCTGGCGGATACCCTGAAACGGCGGCGTAATGAGTTCCGTCAGCGCTTCGGAATAGTCGGTGGTGATGTACGGGTGCGTCAACGCCGCGCCCAGGGCCCGCGGGTGCGGTGTCTGCGCAATGCCGCCCTCGCGGTTGACGCGCAGCGTCTCTTTCTCCACGCCGATGGCGCTGTTGCGCATCAGCCGGGAATGTCCCAGACCGATAAGCCGATCCAGGCGTTGTCTGAGCCTGCTGTACATGTCTAGAGGACTTCGAGATCGGGCGGATAGAGACCGGTGTGCCAGTCAGACTGGCGCACCAGATCACGCAGCACAGGTTGTATCGCTTCTTCCAGAACCGGGTGATAAAACGGCATGCGCACCATTTGCAGGATGGTAAGCCGCTGCTCGGTGCACCAGTTGAGCAAGTGACCGAGATGTTCACCGTGGGGCGCCAGTATGCTGGCTCCCAGCAGACGCCCATGCGCCTTGTCGGCATACAGGCGCAGCATCCCCTTGTTCCTGCCCATGATCAGCGCGCGTCCCAGCATACCCAGCGATACCGAACCGATCAGCGTGTTGTCCAGGTCCAGCTCCGAGTAGCGCTTTCCGACCATGACGATGTTGGGATCGGAAAAGGTAATCGTCAGCGGGGTCTTGCGGCGGAAGGCGACGGGTTTGTCGGCAGCCGCATTGATGCCGGCGATGCGGCCTTCGTCGGCCGCTTCGTGCAGCAGTTGCCGGTCCATGGTGACATCGCCGGCGATGAACAGCGGCAACTCGCCGATCTGCATGGTGGTGGGGTCGAAATCCGGCACGCCCCCGGCATTCAGGGTGATACCCGCCTTATCGGGGTCGAGGCCGGACAGGTTGGGCGCCCGCCCGATCGCCACCAGCACCTTGTCGACGGTAACGCTGCGTTCACCGGCACTGACCTTGAGGCGGCCGTCGCCGGCTTCCTCTATGCTGGCCGGATGACCCAGCCACAGTGGCATGTCCTTGCCGATCAGCTGCTGCGCCAGCGCGTTGACATCCGGGTCGTCGATATTGCCGATCGTTTCCAGTTGATCGATGCCGGTTATCTCGACACCGAGGCGTTGCAACGCCTGTCCGAGTTCCAGGCCGATAACGCCCAGGCCGATGACCGCCAGGGACTGCGGCAGCTCCTCAAGCTCGAAGATCTCGTCGGTAGTCAGAACGCGGTCGCCAAAGGCTTTCCAGCCACCGGGGACGATGGGCGAGCTGCCGGTGGCGATCACGATACGCTTTGCGCGGATGCGACGTTCACCCACCTGCAGCAGGTTCCTGTCCAGAAAGCGGGCGTGGCCCTCGATGAATTCATCGCCCATGTCATCGGTGCTGGTCGACAGCACCTTGTCGACGAAAATATCGCGCAACCCCTGCACGTGCTCCATCACATCGCCGCCGCTGACCGTCAGACCGTCGCCGCCCTCGATCCCTTCGCGGGGGAACAGTTTGCGACGGTGAAAGTCCTCGGCAACCTGAATCAGCGCCTTCGACGGCATACACCCGACACGCGCACAGGTTGTCCCCAGTTCACCGCCGTCGATCAACACGTAGCTGTCGGTCGTACGCACTACCTGCGCCAGGGCATAAAGACCCGCGCTGCCGGCACCAATAATGGCAACATCGACTTTTTCTTCCATATCGCTCCATCGCTCGTCCGGGATCGAAAGTTCAGCCCGTGCCGGTATGGGCGCACGTGGCATACGCCAGGCCGCCAACCGCGCGTCTGGACTTCGAATGGTACAGTGCCTGGTCCACCTGCTCCAACAGGCTGGCGAAGCTTTCGCCATGCGTGGGCGCTTCACCCAGGCCAAAACTCGCACTGAAATCAATGCTATTCTCATCGGCCCATTGCGCGACCTGTTTCTGAATGCGGACAGCGACCACTTCGGCCTCGGCGAGGCTGGTGTTGTCGAGCAGCACGACAAACTCGTCACCGCCGAAGCGTGCGGCGACATCGGTGCTGCGAATGGTGTGGCGGAGGATGTCGGCGAACTGCTTGAGCACCCGGTCACCGGTTGCGTGACCGAGCACGTCATTGACCGCCTTGAACTTGTCCAGATCGGCAAACAGCATGACGAATCCCGACTGGTTGCGCTGCAGACGCTGGAACATGGTCTTTGCCACATCCTGCAACGCGCGGCGGTTGAGCAAACCGGTCAGGGTATCCAGGTTGCTGTGCAACTCGAGCTCGCGGCGGCTGTTTTCGATGCGCCCCATCAGAATATAGGAGTAGACCAGAATGATGCCGCCGAACAGGTTCAGAAACAGCAGTCCGGGTGACAACTGTTGGTCGTTCAGCACGAAACGCGCCGACAGAACCAGCATGGTCGCTGCAAAACTGCCGATCAGCGAAATGGCGAACAGCCGCATGCCATAGCGCATGCCGTTGCCGAGCACCACCATAATGAACACCAGCAGGGATGGCGGTATAGGGTAGGGATCGTTTAGCACACTTATGGCGGTGATGACGATATCGACCCACATGGCGATGTGGTAGCGCAGGGTGTGTATATGGTATCTGCGCGCGTGCAGAAACAGCGCCGTGTTGATCAGCAAATAAAGTCCGAAGGCGATGTTCAGCTGGGTGAGTGACCAGTAAGCGGGCTGGATACCTTCGACCAGGTTGAAGAACAGAACGCCCAGCACCAGGAACACGTAGCGGGTGATGAACTGCACACGCTGTTCCTGCCAGGAGGGGAAACGGTACCCTGGTACCTGTGGATCCAGCTCCGTGCGCCGGTCAACGGGTCGGCGGCGCTCGGTGTAGCTGCGGCGTTCTGAGGGACCGTCTTTATGTGGCATCTTAAATATACTTAATAACCAATTGATATTAAATTAACTATTGCAGGCAAAAAGGCATGCTTCTGGCCGCCAGAAAAGTCGTGTGCCATTATACTGGGTCGCATCGTATTTACGAATTTGGCTACCAGTAATTTTCCACCGTGACATGCCCGGGTGAACGCCGCCGGTTGCGCTCCAGTCCACGTTCCTCCAGGGCGGTGCTGGTGGCTTTGACCATGTCGGGGTTGCCGCAGATCATGACCTGCGACCGGTCTGCAGCGATTTCGAGCCCCGCACGCTGTTCCAGGCGCCCGTCTTCGATAAGCGCCGGTATGCGCGCCTGCAAGGCGAACGTCGTCGCCTCGCGGCTCACCACCGGGATAAACTGAAACTGCTCCGGATAGCTGGTCTGCAACCGCTGAATGGTGTCCGCAAAGCTCAGCTCGTCTGCGTGGCGCACGGCGTGAACCAGCACAATGCGTTCGAAACGCTGCCACGGTTGCGGCGTCTTCAGGATCGACAGAAACGGTCCGATCGCCGTGCCGGTGGATAGCAGCCACAAATGCCTGGCCGCGGGAATTTCATTCAGCGTCAGAAACCCCGCCGCCTTGCGCATGACTTCGATAGGGTCACCCGGCGAGAGCGCCACCATGCGGTTGGTGAGCGGCCCCTGCGGTACCGTGACGAAATAGAATTCCAGGGCGTCCTCGTGCGGCGCGTTCACATAGGAGTACGGTCGCGAGACCAGTTCACCGTCAATGACCAGCCCCAGTTTGGTGAACTGGCCGGCGGTAAATGGCTGCACGTCCGCGTTGATCCGGATGGAGTAAAGCGTTTCCGTCCAGCGATAGACCTCGCGGACCCGGCCTTCGCTCCAGCGGTTGCGGTCAATTTCAACTGCCATGCATCATTCTCTCTCAGTTCGCGGGCAAATCCGGGCCGCCGGCGCGGAAATGACTGCGGATAAGATCCAGGCGTCGCCAGGCGTCGCTGAGCCGCCGGTCTGCGTCGATACGCTGCAGGTATTGCGCGGCGTCCTGGCGGATCTCGGCGAGTTGCTGATCATCGAACAGGGTCAGGCAACGCTCGAGGCTGGCGTCGTCCTCGCTCAACAGCGATGGAATCAGCTCGTCCGCGGCGACCGGCGACTCGGGGTGAGTGAGCGCGGCTACCAGCGGCAGCTCCTGCAACTCGAAATGGGTCTGCCGCGCCATGTCCTCTTCATCCAGCTGCCGCGCGGCATAGGCGTCATTGCCGATGCCACTGCGCACGGCGCGCATTATGACACCGAGCAGTTTGCGAATCGCTTCCTTGACAGCCGATTGGTCGCCGGGCAGGGCACAGGCCTGCTGGTAGCCCCGGTCGAGCTCTTCCTTCAGTTCCAGTACGGTTTCGCTGGGCGTGTTCGGCGCGAGCGCAACCGCTCGCTGGACCAGGACCTGAAACTCCTGAATAAAACGGTCCATTTCCATTCCGTCTTCCAGACGCGCCGAGGCCAGTTCCTCGTTGCTGACCTCGCGCGCTGCGTGACTGAACAGCGGATTGTCCCGCTTGCGCAACAGGTGCGCTTCGCGCACGCCGGGACGGGTGTCGATCGCCTTTCTCATAATGAATCCCTGCTCGTTTCCGGCACTACGTTACTCGAAAACCGGTCGCCAAAACACAGATATAAAGCAGGGACGTACGAAATATTTCCCGGGCGACGCGAGCCGGACAGCCTCGCAGGGACGGGAAACCCGTCCGGGAAGCGGTTCAGCGGGGGTATGACGCCGGCTGGATATCCCGGGTCGCTGTCGCAAGCACTTTGGCGCGCGTCAGGGGCATTAGTCCAACCAGCGAATTTCCTTTGCGGTCTCGGTACCGATACTGGCAGCGGACAACGATTTCGGCATGATCGCCTCGTGTGCCGACAGCGGTATACGACCACCCATGATCTCGGCGCGGCGCTGTGGATACAAGGGCTGACGCTCGGGCTCCGCGAAGCCGGCCGGGTAAAGCGGTTGATTGGTGGCCGGATCATATTTGTCGCTGGCGCCAACGGTGTGCAGAAATTCGTGGGCGATCACCACGTTGTTGCGCGACGCCATGGCCGGGCTGGCAAAGGCGTTGACCACACCTATCATGCCCTTTTCTAGGCCCAGCGAGTGTTGCAGGTGCTGCTTTTGCCCGGGATCGTGGTAGACGACGAACATCTGGATGTCCGGAGCGGGGCCGTCGAAATTGTCGTGCGTGAATGCCCAGTAACGCAGCTGCAGGCTCCAGAGCATGATGGACAGGGTGGCGGCGTTTCTCGGCGGCATGGGCGGCACGCCCGGGACCTGCGGCGCCAGGCGCACGGTGACCGGATCGGCAATACCGACCCGGTAGCGCTGCGCCTGGTCGGCGAGAAAGGTTTCGATACTGTCAAAAGCATCGACGGACAGACTGTCGATATACTGCTGCGTCGCCTGGTTGCCGTCACCGTTGATGGGGTAGATGACCATCCACAGGCTGTCGTTCCAGTCCGTGGTGCGCACCCGGGTCAACCAGGTGTTCATGGCCACGAAAAACAATATCAGCAGCAGTATCGTAATGCGTATATGTCTGAAAAATCGGCCCGACGCCATAGCCCTTCCGCCAAGGTTTTCCCTGCCTGCTCACTATAGTGGTATCCGCGCGAAATTCTTGAGATTCCGTTAAACTGAGCCCATGCTCAGGCCCCTGTTGCTCAGTGTGATCGAAATCGGTGGTTACCCGAATTTCACGCCGTTATACAAGCAAGCCGGTTTCGAGGTGCTTGTCGAAACACGCATGCGCAAGGCGATGAGTACCATCAAGAAGGCCAAACCGCGTGTGATCGTCGCCGAGTTCAATTTTCAGTCGGATTTTCGCGACCGCACCAGTTCCCTGGAGTCGATGATGTCGGTGGTCGAACGCCTGCCCGACACCCGGGTCATCGTGTTCTACGAGAAGGAATACGCGCACCAGTTCGAACGCCTGCTGGCGGTGCACAGTTTCTATCGCACCTTTACATTTCCGGTGCCCGAGGAGGAACTTTCCGCCGCTCTGACTGCCCTCGCTACGGCATAGCCGCGGCTCAGCGCACGAACAGCACGGGGCAGGTGAGTGCTTCCAGGCAGTGGTTGAGGCCCGCCTCGCGCAGCAGCGGGTGCGCGGGGTCGGCAAGCCGCACGGTGTTGTTACCGCTGGCGCGTATCGCGCGTGCCAGTGCCGGGAGGCCGCCTGCGCCCAGTCGAACGAAACTTGCCTGCCGGCCGGCGACGCACTGAACAGCACGTTAATGGAGGCGGCCGGCGAACGGGTGTTCATCAAGGGCCGGGCATGGTAGAGAAGCGTCGGGCCACCGCGCAGACTGATGATGTCGGCCTCGAAACTCGCGCTCAGCGTTTCCACCGAGGCGTGACCACGCCACACCCGGAAGGTGCACCCCACACCCATCGCCTGCGCTGCCTCCAGGAACACGCGTTCCGCCTGCCGCGCAAGGGCGCGAAGGTCCCGCTGCATGCTCTGGGTACTGATGCCTTCCTCGGCGAGCGACCAGACCCTGATTTCGCGCAGGAAAGGCAGTCCTGACAGGCGAATCAGGTTGATGTCCTCGACAAATACCCCCTCGAGTTCGGCGCCAAGAACCGCGGCGAGCCGCACAGCGACATCGAGTACCGATTGCGCCGATTCGCTGTTGTCCAGCGTCACGACGATACGCCGGATGGCCGGTGGTTCGACGACCGGTGTCATATCGACGAGGGCTCCTGCGCGTCCGGCTCCCTGCCGCGATTGACAAAGGCGCGCATGGCTTCCGCGTAGCCTGCCAGCGTGTCTTCCACTCGGCGGTTGACACTGCCCTCCGGGAACACCCCGTTTTCGTCGCGCTCGCCGGCAGGCAGTCCGGTGAGCAGCTCAATACCGTCATCGACGCTGTCGATAGCATAAACAGAGAACTTTCCGGCCTCCACGGCGGCGCGTACATCTTCGCGCAACATCAGGTGTTTGACGTTGATACCGGGAATAATCACGCCCTGATCGCCGCTCAGCCCACGCCGTTGGCAGGCGTCGAAAAACCCCTCGATCTTTTCGTTAACGCCGCATTTGACCGCATCCACCGCGCGCGGCTGGCCGATGATCTCGCCCAAATCCTCGAGTTCGGCGGTGGTCTCAAAGTGGAACTCCTGCACATCGCAGGCACGGAACAATGCAGACGGTTCCAGTCGCGTGATAGTCATTGGTATTATCCCTTCCAGGCAGGATCGTCGTCGGGATACCGTTCCACGATAAACAAAATCAACGGCCCTCGTCAGTTCGAACGGCCGAGTCGCCGCACGGCGGTATCAGCGGGTCGCGGCGAGCAGCTTGCGTAACGCCGTCAGCGGGCGGGTATTGAGCACATCGCTTTTCTCCAGCCAGCCGCGCCGCGCCTGGCCGACGCCGAAACGCAGATTATCGAAATCCGCGCTACTGTGGGCATCGGAGTTGATACTGACCAGCACCCCTTCGTCGCGCGCCCGTTGACAGTGAGTGTCCAGCAGGTCGAGTCGTTCCGGGTGGGCGTTCAGTTCGAGGAAACAGCCACGCTCGCGTGCGTGACGGATAATTCTGGTCATATCGACGTCATACGGTTCGCGCCGGTCAATCAGCCGTCCGCTCGGGTGGGCCAGCAGGGTGAAATTCGGGTTGTCCATGGCGTGCAGGATCCGCCGGGTCTGCTTCGCCCGTGACAGCTCAAAACGGCTGTGGACAGCACCGATGACCACGTCCAGGCGGGACAGCACAGCGTCCGGCAGATCCAGGCTGCCGTCCTCGAGAATGTCCACTTCGATGCCCGTTAGCAGGGTGATGCCGTGGTCCCCGGCGTTGAACGCCTCGACGGCTTGGATCTGCGCCAGCACCCGCTTGCTGTCCAGGCCGTGCGCGACAGTCAGCCGCTTGGAGTGATCGGTAATCGCCAGGTATTGCAGCCCGCGCTCTTTTGCCGCGCGCGCCATGACCTCGATGGACTCGTGGCCGTCGCTGGCGCGGCTATGGGCGTGCAGGTCGCCGCGCAGGTCACCGGTTTCGACCAGCGTCGGCAGCATGCCGGCGCGGGCGGCCTCGATTTCGCCACGGTTCTCCCGCAGTTCGGGCGGGATCCAGGGCAGACCGATGGACCCGAAGACCTCGTCTTCGGTTTTGCCGGCGATACGCTTTTTGCCGCGGAAGACACCGTATTCGTTGACTTTCAGGCCATGTTTTCGGGCGATGCCCCGTACCGCGATATTGTGCGCCCGGCTGCCGGTAAAATAGTGCAAAGCCGCACCGTAACTGACCGCAGCCACCACGCGCACATCGACTTGCAGCCCATTGCGCAACATCACGGTTGCCCGCGTAGTGCCGCTGGCCAGCACACTGTCGACTTCATCGTAGGCGACAAAATGCTCAATAACAGCACGGCCGTTGCGCGCGATGACCAGTATGTCCAGGTCGCCGACAGTCTCCCGGGCACGGCGGTAACTGCCGGCCACCGCCACTGTCTTCACAGCTGGCGCGCCCTCGAGGTACTCCAGCAGCGGCTCGGCATAGCGTCCGACGACCGCCAGCTTGAAGCGCCGCGCGGTATCGGCGTGCGCCTGCACCGTCTCGAGGAGATGCAACTCGGTTTTCGCCCCGAAGCCGGGCAGGTGCTGGATAAGCCCGTCCCGGGCGGCGCGTTCCAGCTGTTCGAGCGTATGAATGTCCAGTTCGTGATACAGCGCGTGTACCCGCTTCGGGCCCAGTCCGGGCAGCTTCAGCAGTTCGGTGAGGTCAGCGGGCAGCTGCTTGCGCAACTTCTGCAGCGCCGCGCACTGACCGGTGTCGAGGATTTCATGAATTTTCTCCGCGAGGTTCTTGCCAATACCCGGAAACCCGGTGATCTTTTCGCCGCGCTCAACCAGGGCGCGAATATCCTCGCCCAGCTCGCGCAGGGTGCGTGCACCATTGCGGTAGGCACGAATGCGGAAAGGGTTGTCACCCTCTATTTCCAGCAGGTCGGCGATCTCGTCAAAGACCGCCGCGATATCTTCGTTGTGCACAGGCATAGCGTTGGCGATTCACCCGCATTCCGCTCGACAGGTCTCATGCTAGCGCTGACGGGACGGGCTCCATTTGCGCTGGATCATTGCAGCGCGGAAATATCCGGCTAAAACTTACACTATGAGTGAGCAGCGCGACAGCAAACTGGTGGCCGCGGTCTTCGATGACCCGCAGCATGCCCAGTCAGTGGTTGAACAGCTGATTGACCGGGACTTTCCCATGGACCAGGTCTCGCTGCTGCACCGCGCCGGCGGTCACGGCGACGATTTCCTCGGGTTGGCCTATGACAACGAAGGCGAACGTATCAAGGTCTGGGGACAACAGGGCGCATTCTGGGGAGCGCTTGGCGGACTTCTGGCCGGTGTATCCGGGTTGCTGCTGGTGCCGGGTGTAGGCGCGTTGCTGGTAGCCGGTCCGATGCTCGACATGCTGGCCGGTGCTGTGACCGGAGCCGGACTCATGCTGGGCGCCGCCGCGGTCACCCGGGTTACCATCGCCCTGCGCAGGGCCGGTATTCCCGAAGACAAGCTGGAGGAATTGCACCAGGCCATCATGGATGGCAAAACCCTGCTGATACTGCATTGCGGTGACGATGACCCGCAACAGTGGCTGCGGAAGCTGCGCTGGGAAGGCGCTGATCCGGTGCTTACCCTGCCCTGAGCGGATTGCCGGCGTGTACGCCGATGCTCACGCCGACTTCACGGGAAATGCCAGCGCGGACAGGCTGTAGAGCATCAGCGCCAGCACCACCACGGTAACGAATCCGAAGTGGATGGCCAGCAGTGTCGCCAGCACCGCACTAAGCACCGATGCGCAGCCGTTGACACCCCACGCCAGCGGCATCATGTCGGCTGCCTGTTTCCCCAGACTGCTCAACGCCAGCGGAAAAGGTGCCCCCATGAAGAAGGCAAGGGGGGCGATCAGAAGGCTGCTGACCAGCATGCGGGCCACGGCCGGCCAGGCCGAAAGCCAGCTGAACAGGTGATCTAGCAACAACAGGTAAGCGACACCGGTCAGCACAATGCCGGAGATCGCGCGCAGCACTCCGGCACGCTGATTGCCCAGCGTGCTGTAGCGCCGGGACCGGAAACTGCCCAGCCCCGCAAACAGGAGGAAAGAAGCGAGTATCACCGCGGCCGTGAACACCGGGTGGTGCAGAAAGCGCATGAACTTCTGAATGAGAGCGATTTCCAGAAACAGAAAAGCCAGGCCTATGCCCGCGAAATAGGCGACGACTCGCAGGCGCGTCACGGCGCCGCTGTCATCCCGTTCGGCCCGCTTCGTCGCCGCCAGCGGCAACAGGATAAGCACCAGGCTCAGCACTGTGGCCTGTACCAGCGTGGCGACGATAACCGGGTAACCGGTTTCCAGCAGGGGCAGGCCACCCCGGTCGCGCAGGTGGAGTATTTCCCGCAGCGTCGACCACTTGAAGAAATTGTGAAAGTAGGGCTGGTCGTCGGTTGCGGGCTGAAGGTTGAACTTGTAGTCGTCCAGGAAGACCTGTCGGTCGGGGCCCAGCAGAGCCCGCGCGCCCAGGTAAAAATAGGGTTCTCTCAGCCGGTTGTAATGGTTGACGTCGGTAGCGCCGATTCCCGGATACCAGGCCACGTCGAAAGCGCGTGCGCGGCAGAACAGTTGCATGGCGCGGATTTCCCCGGCGGTAAACGCGCCCTTTCTGACCAGTAGCGTGCTGGTCTGCCAGCCACGGATCAGCATCAGCCGGGTGCCGGGCTGGTCGACACCCGAGGCCCGCAACGCGTCGATGGCGGTGACAAACAGTTTCAACGTGTCACGCGGCGGCAGTTTGATCCACTGAGTGATGGCGAGGTAGCCGCCGGGACGCAGGTGCTGCAGATACTCCGTCAGGGCCTCTGTGGTGTAGAGATAGTTCTCGCTGAGCGCGTAGAGACCGGCCGAAGCAGCGCCCGCGGAATCCTGCAGCGACAGCTGGATAAGGCCGTATTTTGTCTCGCGGCTGCTGATAAAGCCGCGCGCCTCGGCCGTATGCAGGCGAACGCCGGGGCGCTGGTACAATCCCCCGGTAAAGTCCGCGTAATCGTGTCCCAGGAGGTTCGTGACCTGGGGGTTGAGCTCCACAGCGTCCACCTGCCTGGCGTGCTCATAGACAGCCTGCAGCACGTCCATACCCCCGCCGGCACCGACTACGAGCACCGGATCCTGCTGCTGCAAATGATAGGGCAGAGCGGATGTCAGCTGGTCGAGAAACTGCAGCGTTTCCGGTTTACCGCTGTCCCGGGTGATGGCACCCAGACTGTTGCCGTCGGCGTACAGCCCGAGTTGCTGCGGCGGCCCCGCGGGCGAATTGAGACTCATGCCGGGCGCATAGCGCGGCGGGATGATGGCGTTTTCCACCACCTCCACCAGGGCGAGCGGGCTGTAGCGCTGATTGACAATGTGTGCGCCATCCACACGCAAGGCCTGGCTGAGCGCCTTGTAGGGCGATAGCACAAGTCTGGCATTCATCCCGAACCAGACCGCCGCGGCGATCAGCAGCAAGGCGCCCGCGGCGATCCAGAGTTGCCGCTGCAGGCGCAGCTCCACCGCCGCGAAAATCAGGCAGGCGATAGCCGCGGCGGAAAGCGCCGACAACGCCTGGAGCGGCGGCAGCAGATACAGCAACAGCAGGACCGCGAGACTGCCGGCGCCCGCGCCGATAAGATCGGCGGCGTAGACACGGGTGATCGTCGACCGGTATCGGGCCAGGGTCAGAGCAATGCTGTTGGCGGCAAAAAAAAACGGCAGGCTCAGGAGCAGGTAGATCATCGCCAGGCGCAGCGCCTCCTGCCATTTCCAGAGCATCTCTTCGGGGTTGAAGTGGATGCGTTGCGCCAGCAGGAAACAGGGCAGCGTACTCAAGGCGAACAGGGCCAGATTCAGCAGCAGGGTCCGCGGGTAATGACGCAGAAAACGCTGTTGTGTCACAGCCAGGAAAGTGCCGCTGGCGCCATAACCGAGCAAGGCCAGGCTTATGATCATATAGGCAAAGTGATGCCACTGAATGATCGAAAACAGCCGGATCAGCAAAATCTCGTAGCCGAGAGCCGCGCCCGAGAGCAGGGCAATGGTCATGACCGGCGGCCGATCGGCCACCGGAGGGCGCGACCTAGCGTTCACCGGTGAGCGGAACGAAGCGCACGGGCAACAGCAAGCGGGTCGTGATGCTACCGTCAGCGCCTTTTTCCACCAGCACCAGCTGCTGGGTCATAAAGCGACTGCCGACGGGTATCAACATGCGCCCGCCCGGTTTCAACTGTTTGAGCAGTGGCGGAGGCACATGGTCGGCTGCCGCGGTCACCATAATGGCGTCGAACGGCGCCTGTTCCTCCCACCCGTAATAGCCGTCGCCGACCCGGGTGCTGACCTGTTTGTAGCCGAGCTCGTCCAGTACCGTACGGGCACGTTTGGCAAGTGCGGGGATAATTTCGATGCTGTACACCCGTTTTACCAGTTCACCCAGAATCGCCGCCTGATAGCCGGAGCCGGTGCCGATTTCGAGCACCCGGTCGTCCGGCCTGAGTCGCAGCAGGTCGGTCATGATGGCGACGATGTAAGGCTGTGAGATGGTTTGCCCATGGCCGATCGGCAATGGCCGGTTTTCGTAGGCGTAGCGCCGCTCGGCTCCGGGGACAAACGCCTCGCGCGGCACCCTGGCCATCGCCTGCATCACCCGCGGGTCGAGCGTGTCCTTGTCGAGGTAGGCGCTGGTATCCCGGACGTCATCTGCGATCTCGCGCATGAGCTGCGCGCGTTGCTCGCGGTATTGCTCAGCCGTGTCAGCCGACACATGGGTGCCAGCAAGCAGAAGCACCAGAACACAATAGCGCGCCAGGTTTTTCATGGGCCTGCCCAACTCGACTGCATCAATACTAGCACAGCACGCGCACTGTATCGAAGTCAGTCGGGATTGTTCGCGGGAGTTTCCAGCTGCCCCGTTTCGCCCGCAGCTTGCTCGTGGCGCTTGAGAAAGCCCTTGCCCCCGAACACGACGTCAACCTGGAAAGTGATGCCCGCCTTGGGATCGAAACCCTCGTCGTTGCGAAATGCCAGCTGGGGATCGATTTCGTAGAAGAGCCACTTGCGCAGGAAGTTGCGGCGGTAGCGGACCCGCAGGATGGAACTTTCGAGGCGATGGTTGGGGCTGGTCTTGAACAGCGTGTTCCACTGGTATTCGATCAACTGGCCACTGGCGACTTGCTGGATCAGGGTGGGCCGGATCTCGTAGCGATAACCGTCGTCCTCCTCGCGCCACCGTCCATCCAGGGTCTGGCGGAAAAACAGCTTGTCGCTGAGCAGGTGCTCGAAGTCGAAACGCGTGGTGGCTTCCCAGCCCTTGCTGCTGAACCAGCGAACGCGTTGCGTGAATCTGAGCTGCCAGCTGTCGAGTTTCAGGGTGTAGCGGTATCGCGGGCCAATAAAGAATTCGATCGATTCGAGTTTTACGCCGGCAGTCAGGCTGAGATTCTGTTTATTGGATGCCTTGGCGAAAAACTGCACACCGGCCGCCGAGGTGTCTTCACTGGTTTCCACCCGGTTGAAGAGCGTGTCCGGCGTCTTGTTCGTGTCGTCCTCATTGGCAATGAACACCCGCAACCTTTTTTTGGTGTGGGGAATGTCGATCGACAGGTTGACTTTGGTCTTGTATTCGGGGCTTTCGCCGTACTCCAGGAACGCCGACTCACCGAAGCGCAGCTTGGTGGTGGCGTCTTCGGCGATATAGCGGTCGTCGTCGAAGAAGGAATCGATCCAGCGGGCGGCGCTGTTGATGTTTTCCGAGATACTTCTCTGCATCCGATCAGCGGCGTACTGTTCGGTAGGGGAATCCGACCCGTTGTCGACGTCAGCAACCCCGGCAGCAGCCGCCACACAGCGCAATGCCAGCACGACGCCCAGTAGATACCGCCTGGCTTTTACCTGGATTTCCCGGGTTGTTTGTGTCGTCGCCGACACACGCTGCGCTGGCATTAGCTGTTTCCGGCTCGTTGTTCGTGGCTTTCGCGGAATTTCGGGCAATCCTGGCTCAGTCGCATTAAGGGATCAGCTAAACCAGACTAGGATAAATGAATCCATTCGCGATGCAAATGCGGCGTCCCAATGGGTGTGCAGCGCTGGACGAATGCGCCTTCGCATTGTAACCTCAACCGCGATGTGGACGAACGCTTCGACAAGACGGTATCGGTCGGTATGTTCGAACACGCGAGGGCCAAGACCTACCCGACGTTCTTTGACGTCGTCAATCGCACCTTGAAGCCCGACGGGCTGTTTCTGCTTCACAGCATCGGCAACTACCTGACCACCGCATGTGAAAGCTGATCAGGGGAACCGCAACCATGGGCAATCCATGTCTGCGGCGGCGCGTATGGTATGCCCGGCAGAAACCCGAGGCCCCCGCTGCAGGTGGGGATTTCGCTATGCAGCCCTATCTCCATCGGGAAACAGGCAATGCCCGGTTCGTGGGTAAATTCGACGTGCATAGGCAGATTTCACCACTTGCTGAAAATCGGGAGAGACTGCGGCGTGGTTCGACCCGTCTGAATGGCGCGTTGCACCGATTGGACTATGCTGATAATGCAGGAATGCAGTGAGCAAGGGTCGGAAGGTCGCCTATGGCAGTTATCTTGTTGATGCACGGGTCGTATGCCGGGGATCCGGAGATTCCGCCCGGCTCGCCACCCGAAGTACCGCCCGGACAACCGCCGGAGGTGCCGGGTGAGCCGCTGCCGGAATCCGAACCGGCACCGCCGCCGGAGGCGCCGCCGGACCAACCGCCTGAAGTACCGGCCACACCACCGCCACCTGAAACGCGCAGCGCCAGGGTGTTCGCCGTGGAGGCGCATTTGCCGCCGCGGAACGCCCGGTGCCAGTTTTCCCCGGCGGCGTGAACGCTGCCCGAACAACGTTATCAGGTTCTCCCCAATAGCAGACCTCATGTCGGGAGAGTTGCCGTCTATTCTGCGACAGGCAACGGAGAAAGCCGTGTCAATGCAACGGGTAGACGTCACAGCACGGTTGGGGTAAGCGAAATTCTCCGCCCCGTCGCCGGGAAAGTCCACAGTAGATCAGACGGGCTTCGCGCGCTGGCGGAGTCCGGCACAGGGTCCTGCTTTCGACTATATTTAAGAAGGAAATTCGACAGGAACCGGAACACGATGCCGCGGGCAGGCGCACTGACCGCGGCCCTGCATCGGGCCAGAGCTATCACAGTTTTTACACAGGGAGTCCACCATGAGCATTGCAGCCACTCAGCAGCGGTATCTTGTTCAGCGACACGCGCAATATGACCTGACGCTGCACCCGCACACGGAATCCAGCCACGAAACAGCCGAAGCGGCCCATGTCCCCGAAGACCGTATCGCCAAGGCTGTGGTCGTAAAGGATGAATCCGGCTACGCGATTGTTGTCATCCCGGCCAACAACCAGTTGCGAGTCAATCACCTCCGCCACGACCTTCATCGGAATTTCGAGCTGGCGAGCGAAGACGAGATTGCCGGCTTGTTCGAGGACTGCGAACCGGGTGCGGTCCCCCCACTCGGACCCGCCTACGGCATCGAGACACTGCTCGACGAAGCCCTGACAGGGCTCGCCGAAGTGTACTTCGAGGCCGGAGACCACGAACAGCTGGTGCACCTGAGCGGGGAAGAGTTTCAGTCGCTGCTCGCAGGCTCAAGGCGCGGTTACTTCAGCCGGGAAGCACGAAGCAGCTAGCTTGATTCAGATCAATAGCAATCTCCGGATTCGGGTCCAAAATCTCAATAGAGAGACGCCAAGGCGCTATGGGCGCGCGTGGTGCTTTTCCGTATAGTTTTGAATTTGTTGAGTTAAACAAGGAGAAACTCAAATGACCAGAAAAGCAATGAAAGAAGGCGAATCCCGGGACGTCAAGAAAGCGACGCCTGTGCGCGCCTTGAGTCCCTGGGAAGAAATGGAACGGATGTTCAGCGGGTTTCCGCGCACCAGGGTCCGCCCCCTGGACTGGGAGTGGCCCTCCTGGGGTGAGATGAGTGCCCTCGTCGAGGCGAAAATGCCCAAGCTCGACATTGTCGAACGAGACAACGAAGTGGTGGTTCGCGCCGAACTGGCGGGCGTCGACAAGAAGGATATCGACGTGTCGGTCACCGACAGCACCATAACGATCAAGGGCTGCACCAAAAAAGAGACCCGTGAAGAGAAGGGCGATTATTTTCGTTCCGAGATTTCCGAGGGTGCCTTTTCACGCACTGCCACGCTGCCGTGTGATGTCGATGGCAAGAAAGCCCAGGCAAACTTCACCGATGGCATCCTGGAACTGACCATTCCAAAACTCGAGGCCTCGAAGCGTCACACGGTCAAGGTTGAATAGGATTGCCAACGCCGGGATGCATGTCCCGGCATGGAGGTTAAGGAAATGGCTGAAAAACTGACGATGAAGGCGTTGTCAGAGGAACTGGAGACCCTGCGCAAACGACTGCGCAAAATGGAAACAGAGTTCGAGCGCAAACTCGAGAGCACGCTGGAGAAGGTGACCGACAGGCTGAAAGCCAGAACGGAGGCCGTGCAAGGGCGGCCACTCCACGTTCAGCGACACGGCGCCGCTGTGGATACGGGCGCAAGACGGCGATTGATTGCTGAAACCGCCTACCTTCGTGCCGAACGCCGGGGCTTTTCCGGCGGCAACCCCGACGATGACTGGCTCGAAGCCGAGCGGGAAGTCGACCAGCTGCTGCTGGAAGGCTGGGTGAAGACAACTGCCGACGAGCCGGCGAGGTCGAAAGGCGCGGCTCAGGAAACATCCCGGTTGTAAAACCGGACCCACAGCCTCTGACTGCGGCGGCGCGCTGTGTCAGGATTCGCAGCTGTAACCGAGGGCGTCGAGGCCCTCGAGAAGGTAGTCCGCCAGTTGCGGGTGCCCGATGAGGTACTCGGCGGTGTTTTCCGTCCATTCGTTGCGTGCCTCGTCCATGGCCGCGTCCCACTCGTCGCCGCTGAACTCGCCGCGTCCGATCCACATCAATGCCACTACCGCCTGCTGCTGGTCCGGCTCGAGGTCTGCAATCGTCGTCTTGAATTCCTGAAAGACAGGATCGTCGGCATGATCGGCCAGCGCCTGCAGCGCCCAATCTTCGCTCGGGCTGCCCTCGGTGTCCGGCATCACCACGTCTTCCTTGCTGTGAAAGACACGTGCTCTCGAAATCAGGAAACACACCGTGTCAGGGTTGATATTTAACATGTTAATCCTCGCGAGTGCGGCGGTCCGGCTTATGCTTTGCCTGCTACACTCTTTAATGAGTGAAGCATATTTTTCCGACAGGGTGTATGACCTGCCTCAGAGCCGGGTCAACAAACGCACCGATGCCTTACTGTTGATGCGCGTCAACGACAGACTCTGCCCATTTAGCTATTGGTACTATAGTCGAAACGGGAGCTGACTTTATGACAGAACGCGATCGTTACACCGTCAGCACAAAGTATTGGCACAAACTCGACGACGGCCGCGTCCAGTGTGATCTCTGCCCCCGCTTCTGCAAGCTGCACGCCGACCAGCGCGGCCTGTGTTTCGTCCGTCAGAATCTCGACGACCAGATCGTACTGACAACCTACGGCCGCTCCAGCGGCTATTGTATCGACCCCATCGAGAAGAAACCGTTAAACCACTTCCTGCCCGGCACGCCGGTACTCTCCTTCGGCACGGCGGGCTGCAACCTGGCGTGCAAGTTCTGCCAGAACTGGGACATCAGCAAGTCTCGGGAAATCGACACCCTGGCCGATGAAGCATCGCCCGAACTGATTGCCACGGCAGCGCAGAAACTTGACTGTCGAAGTGTCGCCTATACCTACAACGACCCGGTGATCTTCCACGAGTACGCCATCGATGTCGCCAAAGCCTGTCGTGAAAAGGGTATCAAGTCGGTGGCGGTCACCGCGGGCTATGTGTGCCCTGAACCACGCAAGGAATTCTACCAGTACATGGACGCCACGAATGTCGATCTGAAGGCGTTCACCGAGGACTTCTACCACAAGATAACCGGTTCCCACCTCGCGTCCGTGCTGGAAACACTGGAATATATCAAGCATGAAACCGACGTATGGCTCGAACTGACAACCCTGCTGATTCCCGGCAAGAACGATTCGGAAAAGGAAATCGATGAAATGAGCCAGTGGGTCGTGGAAAAACTGGGGCCGGATGTGCCGATGCATTTTTCGGCATTTCACCCGGACTGGAAAATGCTGGATGTAGCGCCGACACCCAAGGCAACCCTGGTACGCGCCCGCGAGATCGCCATGCAAAACGGGGTGCGCTACGCCTACACAGGCAACGTTCATAACGAGGCCGGTGACAGCACCTATTGCCACAAGTGCGGCGAAAAGCTGATCGGCCGCGACTGGTACGTGCTGAGCGACTGGAAACTGACCAGTGACGGGAAATGCAAATCCTGCGGAACGCCCTGCGCGGGTGTATTTGAAGCAACCCACGGCACCTGGGGCTCGAAACGACTGCCGGTCAGGCTGCGGGACTTTGCGGCCTGACGGGTTCTCGTCAGCACCACCCGGTGGACACACGCTGTCCGGAGTACCGGCAATATGAAAAGCCGCGCGGAAGGCGGCATCCCGCCCCGGCGCAGCGGCAACAGCCCTTGCGGAGAGTAAAACCATGCAAATACCTTTACAGATCACCTTTCAGAACATGGAATCCTCACCCGCCGTCGAGGCGAAAATCCGTGAAAAGGCGGAAAAACTCGACCGTTTTCATGAACACATCATGGCCTGCCGGGTCGTTGTCGAACCGATCGGCCAGCAGCACCATCAGGGGAAGCTCTACCAGGTGCGCATCGACCTCACGGTACCCGGTGCCGAGATCGCGGTCAGTCGCGACCGCGGCCTGAACCATGCCCACGAAGATGTCTATGTGGCCATCCGCGACGCCTTCAACGCCGCACGCCGCCAGCTGGAAGACCAGTTAGGGCGGCTCAAGCGCAAGGTAAAAAACCACGAGACACCGCCGCACGGCCGGGTCGCGGAGTACCACGCGCAGGAAGGTTACGGCAAGATCCGGACCGCGGACGGGCGCGATATCTATTTCCACGAGAACAGCGTACTGAACGAAGGTTTCGGCCAGTTGAGTGTCGGCAGCGAGGTGCGCTTCGTGGAAGAAACCGGGGAGCAGGGACCGCAGGCCAGCACGGTCAAACCGGTTGGCAAACACCACATCACCGGCCCCTGAGTGAGCGAACCCGACATCCTTGACCCCGCGCTGGCGGAAGCTGGCTGCAAACGCGTAGAGTGGGCCCTGCAGGAAATGCCCGTGCTGCGCGAGCTGCAGCAGCGTTTCAGCCTGAAACGGCCCCTGCAGGGTGTCCGGCTGAGCGGATGCCTGCATATCACCACCGAAACAGCGAACCTCGCACGCACCCTGAAAGCGGCCGGCGCCGATATGGTGCTCTGCGCCAGCAACCCGCTGAGCACCCAGGACGACGTCGCCGCCGCCCTGGTCGAGCGCTACGAAATTCCGGTCTTCGCCATTCGGGGTGCATCAACCGAGTTGTACTACCAGCATATCAACACAGCCCTCGACCACCGGCCGGTCATCACCATGGACGACGGGGCGGATCTCGTCAGCGAGATACACAAATCACGTCCGGACCTGATCGGCGATATGCTGGGAGGGACGGAAGAGACCACCACCGGTGTGATCCGCCTGCGCGCCATGGCGAAGGAGGGCGCGCTCAGGTTCCCCGTCATCGCGGTCAACGACGCCATGACCAAGCACCTTTTCGACAACCGCTACGGGACCGGGCAGAGCACACTCGACGGTGTGATCCGCGCGACCAATATCCTGCTGGCGGGAAAGACCTTCACCGTCGTCGGGTACGGCTGGTGCGGACGCGGCATTGCCATGCGTGCCAAGGGGCACGGCGCCAGTATCGTGGTCACCGAGGTCGATCCGCTGCGCGCGCTCGAGGCGGCCATGGACGGGTTCCGGGTCATGCCGCTGCTCGAGGCAGCCGCGCTGTCGGATTTCATCATCACCGCGACCGGCGACAAGCACGTGGTGGACAGCATCCACCTGGAGGTCATGAAAGACGGCTGCGTATTAGCGAACTCGGGGCATTTCAACGTCGAGATCAACATCCCCGCGCTGGAAGCCATGGCGGTCAGCCGGCAGCGGCCGCGTGAGTCCGTGGACGAATACCGGCTGGCCGACGGACGGCGCCTGTGCCTGCTCGCGGAAGGCCGGCTGGTGAATCTCGCCGCCGCCGAAGGTCACCCCTCGGCGGTCATGGACATGAGCTTTGCCAACCAGGTTTTATGCGCCGTG
>JAJDOI010000048.1 GCA_022340245.1 Thiogranum sp. | reverse complement strand
CGCAGGCCGCTGCGAACTGCTGGTTTCGCCCGCCTACGGCCAGCAGGACGCGGCCGAGCTCGCCGGGTGGGTGCTTGCCGACCGTCTCCCGGCGCGCTTCCAGGTGCAACTGCACAAGATACTCTGGGGCGATGAGCCGGGACGCTAGACCCAAGGCTGTCGTACTACTTTCCGGGGGACTGGATTCGGCGACGGCGCTGGCGATAGCCGCCGGGCGCGGGTATGCCTGCCACGCACTCAGCCTGGAGTACGGTCAACGTCACCATGCCGAGCTGGCTGCCGCACGGCGGGTTGCGGCCTCCCTGGGGGCGGCCGAGCACAAGGTGATTACCCTCGATCTGACCGCCATTGGCGGATCGGCCCTCACAGACCGCCGAATTGCCGTGCCGGACCAGCCGGGCGATGGCATACCGGTGACCTATGTGCCTGCCCGCAATACTATTTTTCTCTCGCTCGCACTGGCATGGGCGGAGGTGCTGGGCGCCTGGGATCTGTTCATCGGCGTCAACGCCGTGGACTACTCCGGCTACCCGGACTGCCGCCCGGAATACATCCAGGCATTCCAGCGTCTCTCCCAACTAGCCACCCGTGCGGGTGTCGAAGGTGGCTCGTTCCAGGTCCATGCACCGCTGATCGAAATGAGCAAAGCCGAGATCATTCAGACCGGTTCACGTCTTGGAGTGGACTATGCGCTGACGGTATCCTGCTACTCGGCCGACGCGGCCGGTCGAGCCTGCGGACACTGCGATTCGTGCCGCCTGCGCGCGGCTGGATTCGCCGAAGCCGGGATTCAGGACCCGACACCATACCGGGATTGACGCTAGTCTGTACCAACGCCAACGGCCGTGTAACTGCCCTGTTTTAGAGGAAATGCAATCATGACGTTCGACAGTTTTATCTCCGCTCAGTCTTTTTTTCTATGGGCGATTTTTGTTGTTGCCCTCGTCATGGGAGCGGTCGTCAACAAAACCAATTTCTGTACCATGGGCGCCGTCTCCGACTGGGTCAATATCGGTGATACCGGTCGCTTCCGTGCCTGGCTGTTTGCCATTGCCATAGCCCTGCTGGGCGTCACGTTGCTTGAAGCGCGCGGGCTGGTCGATGTCAGCGGCGCGTTCCCCCCGTACCGTGGTTCGCAGTTCATCTGGGCGGAAAATCTGCTGGGCGGCTTCCTGTTCGGCATCGGCATGACGCTTGCCAGTGGCTGCGGCAACAAGTGCCTGGTGCGTATCGGTGGCGGCAACCTGAAGTCCATCCTGGTTTTCGGCGTAATCGCGGTGATAGCCTATTTCATGGTCAACCCCTTCCCCGGCTCCGACCAGACACTGTTCACCGTGCTGTTCTATGACTGGATCCGACCGCTTGCCGTCAACCTGAGCGGCAGCCAGGATCTCGGCAGGCTGGTCGCAGGCAGCGAACACGCCGCGACCGCACGCATGGTCATTGGCGGTGTGCTCGCGGTGCTGTTGCTGATTATCGTATTCAGCTCGCGGGATTTCCGCGGCAGCTTCGACAATATCCTGGGCGGTCTGGTCGTCGGGCTGGCGGTGCTGGCTGCCTGGTACGTCACCAGCAATGTGCAGATCAGCATCGACGGCGACCACTATTCGCTGCAGTCCTATGCCCGGCAGTGGGATTTCCTCGCCGATTCCAGTGCCGGCAAACCCGCCGATACCCGGCCGCTGGCGGCCCAGTCGTTTACCTTCATCAACCCCATGGGGCAGGTCGCGGGTTATTCGGCGGCGGGTTTCAGTAAAGCCTACGTCACCTTCGGCGTCGTTGCCGTTCTGGGGGTGGTGCTGGGTTCGTTGCTCTGGTCGCTGCTGAGCCGCAGTTTCCGTTTCGAGTGGTTTAGCTCGCTGCGGGATTTTGTCAATCACCTGGTGGGCGCCACACTGATGGGATTCGGTGGTGTGCTGGCGCTGGGATGTACGATCGGCCAGGGGATTACCGGTATTTCCACACTGGCACTGGGATCGTTCATTGCCTTCGGCGGTATTGTGCTGGGCAGCGCCCTGACCATGAAGGTGCAATACTACAAAATGGTCTACGAGGCCGACGCGAGTTTCGCCGCGGCAGTGATTACCGCGCTGGTGGACATGCACCTGTTGCCCAAGTCATTGCGCCGGCTCGAGGCCGTCTGACCCCGGAAGGGATCGCGCCGCAGGCTTGTCATTTCCGGCCGGTCCGGTATGATTTCCGCCTTTCCCATGGGTCGTTAGCTCAGTCGGTAGAGCAGTTGGCTTTTAACCAATTGGTCGTAGGTTCGAATCCTACACGACCCACCATTATCAAAGGCTTAGACCGCTTTCCCGCAAGGGCTGTCCGATAAAGTTGGAGTTGTCCGATATTATTTCGCTGGTCTGACCTTTTCTGGCTTTCTTCGATAGAACCTTCGTGTGGTGGCTGCGTCGGCGAGTTTTCCATCCGGCGAGGCAGAACAGTGTCGCCTGGGTTTTGACCGGCTGGTAGAACGTTGTGCCGAACTCGCGGGGGTCGCGGGCAACCTTTACCGGCTGATGGCCGAATACCGTCTCACGGAACGGGGCGCGCGCTGGAAAATATTATCCTGCCGGAGATTGAGCAGGCGCTGAAGGACATGAGCACACACCTCGAGGAGGTCGGCCTCGAAGATGCCATCCGGGTCCGGCGTCAGGCCAGCGTCGGCTGACCTGACGCCGTCGATCAGTTGGGCAGGCCGAGGTTGCCTGCTACACCTTTGAGCGCCGGCTGGTTCAGCTCAATATTGCTGATGGTCTTCTTGTCGCGCAGGTATTCGGCCACCACATCCCATACCGGGCGACCGTCCAGGGGTTGCTGGACGCTGGCCCAGCCCGCGACCGGGTATTCCTTGGTGGCGCTCAGCGGTTTGCCGTCGAGCTCCATATCGGTGATACGCGAGCCGATTTCCGCGGCGGGGTCGATGGTGTACTTGAGGCCGCCGACGCGCACCATGTCGCCACCCTGCTGGTAGTAGGGGTCCTTGTTGAACAGGTTGTCGGCAACGTCTTCGAGGATCTGCTTGATCCGCGTGCCGGACATGTTGTTCAGGGTGACCGTCGGGTAGGTGATGGCGGTCTGCGTCATGACGTGGTCCATGGTGATGGCTTCGCCCGGCATGACGCTGACGCCCCAGCGGAAGCCCGGCGAGAAGGACAGCGCCGCACCCTGAACGTCCATCAGTGCATCACAGATCAACTGGTCGAAGGTGCCGTTGAAATTTCCGCGGCGGTACAAGACTTCGTCGGTGACCGCCAGTTTCTCGCTGAGCTTGTCCTTGTACGGGGCGCGTACCTTGTCGATGTAGCTGGCCATTTCCGCGTCGGCCTCGAGCAGATTGGAGAACACCGGCAGCAGGTGGTAGCGGTAGTCGCGCACCTTGCCGTTGCTTACGTCAAGGTCGAGTACGGCGAGGAATTTGCTGTTGGATCCGGCGTTGGTGACCAGGGTGACGCCGCCGGCGTTCTTGACTTCGACAGGGCGCGGCACGGCATCGTGCGTGTGGCCGCCCATGATGGCGTCAATGCCGGTGACGCGGGAGGCCATTTTCAGGTCGACGTCCATGCCATTGTGCGACAGGACGATCACCACCTTTGCGCCCTTGCCGCGCGCCTCGTCAACCATCTGCTGCATCCGGTCGTCGCGGATACCAAAGCTCCAGTCGGGCACCATGAAGCGTGGATTGGCGATGGGCGTGTACGGGAAGGCCTGGCCGATGATGGCGGTCGGCACGCCGTTGATGTCCTTGATGACATAGGGGGGGAACACCTGTTCACCCCATTCGTTGTCGACAATGTTCTGGGCGACAAAATCGATACGATCCTTGAAGTCGTTTTTGACGATCTCCATAACTCGGTCGGCACCGAAGGTCATTTCCCAATGCGAGGTCATGACGTCTACACCGAGCAGTTTCTGGGCATCAACCATATCCTGGGCGTTGGTCCATAGTGAGGTGCCGGAACCCTGCCAGGTGTCGCCGCCATCCAGCAGCAGCGAACCCGGCCGCTGGGCGCGAACTTTCTTCACCAGTGTCGACAGGTGCGCGAAGCCGCCTACCTTGCCCAGCTGCTTGGCCGCTTCGACATAGTTCAGGTAGGTGAAGGCGTGCGCCTCGCGGCTACCCGGCTGAACGCCGTAATGGTTCAGAAAGGCGTTGCCAACCAGGTGCGGCGGCTTGTCCTTCATGGGGCCTACGCCCAGGTTGATGCTGGGCTCGCGGAAATAGATCGGCAGCAGCTGCGCGTGGCAGTCGGTGTAGTGCAGCAGGGACACATTGCCGAAAACCGGTATCTCATAGGGGGAAGTCGGCGTGGCCGATGATTTTATCCCACCACTTGCTGCGGAAGTTTTGTCGCTTTCGCACGCGCTGAGCGAAATACCCGAGGCGCTGGCGACGGCTAACATCTGAAGAAATTCACGGCGACTGATGTTCATGGGGGGTTCCTTACTCTTGATGGGTCATGCCCGGTGAAATCGTCTAGAGAGACGCTTCCCCGGGGCATTTATTCCGGTCCGACAAACAAAAAAGCCCGGTCGAATTCGACCGGGCTTCGATTCGATACCAGCGGCTACTTCCGAGCGCCGGGCCCGTTCAGCTCCAGCCCGTTGCTCATGTAGCTTTCAAAATACTCGAGATCAGAGTATTCCTCGCCCTGTGGCTTGTACGGCTTGGCGCGCACCTGCTTGTTGCAACCGCCATAGCGGCGGTGCACGGTGCCCAGGCCGCCCCACTTGGAGCGATAGACCGGGAAGTGGGTGACGTGACCCAGCGCCGGGCTGAGGATGTCAGCACGAACCCGGTTGCCGGCATTGTACTGGTGACAGTCCGCGCACGACATGTTCAGCTGGCCGCGCTTGGAATAGAAGTGGTGCTTGCCGCGTTCATAGGCCGCCAGCGCACCTTCGTCCGCGGGGACCTTGACATCGAACTTGTGGCCGCGCGACGTGTAAGCCATGTACGCGGCTATGTCGGCAATGGCGCCTTTCTGCCATTTCAGTGGTTCTTCGCCGTTCTTCTTGCGGCATTCGTTGATCGCGGCTTCGAGCGTCACGACCTTGCCCTTGGCGGTATCGTAGTAGGGGTAATCCTGCTTGATACCGATGCCGCCGTTGCGGAAGCAGCTGGCGTAGGTCTTGCCGTTCTTGAACGGCGTATTGAACAGCTTCTTGCCTTTATCGATGTTCAACTCATAGGGCGGGAACTCCTCGATGGATTCCCACTGTTCGCGGGAAGCCTGGTCGATAGCGTACACGCCGTTGATGTAGTCGTTGAACGGCACATCGGGGAAGCGATCTTTAAAGTAAGCGCGAAACTCTACCAGGTCCTGTTGAGGACCGGCCTGGACTGCGACAGACGCAGCACTGATCAGACCTAGAGTCGCGGCGATGGTTAGCAGTTTTTTCATGGATTCTCCACCTCCGGTTCAGGAGTTTTCCGTGCGGGTCGTCTGGCGCTCAGCTGACCTGGGTTTCGGTTGAGTCGTTTTCACCCTTGTTGTCCACCCAGCTCAATTTCAGGGAGTCGCCGACTTTGGCGCCCTTGAACTTGAAAGACAGGTACGGGTTCTTGGAAACGGCGGGCCCCCACAGTGCGGTCATAACGTTTGTTCCGTTGTGCTCGCAGGTGACTTCCTGAATGAAGTGTGCAGGAATGAGTTTGCCGGTTTTCTTGTCCTTGCGCTGCCCGGTTTCCATCGGGTGCTGGATCAGGGCCTTGACGGTTGTTACCCCGTCACTGAGCTTTGCGCGAATCTTGATCGATGCCATGTTGTGTATCCTCTATCCTCTATCCTCTATTAACCGCCGCAGCCGCCGATGGTGACCTTGACTTCTTTGCCGGTGCTGTACAGTTTTCCGCCTGCCTTGACAACCGCAATGACGCTGGACGTTTTGCCCATCTTGATGCGGGTGGAGACGAAGCCCTCTGCGCCCTTGCCCAGCGTAAAGGAGGCTGTCAGGGGGTTGGCGTTCTTTTCGGCGATAATGCTCATCGATTCGATGCCGGGAATGTCGCTGCTGATCGACACGGGCACCACGGCCCCGTTTTCGGCGATGTCCGGCGCGCGGATGGAAATCTTGTCGGAACCTTCCAATGCATGCGAACCTGCCAGGGCATCGAGTGCACTGTCCACCGACTTGGCTTCAAAAGCAGCGGTTGGCCAGGCGGCCAGAACGATGCGCGGGGTCAACAGCCCGGCACCCATGGCGGCTCCGACGGCGCCGGCTGCGACGGATCCTTTCAGAAAGGTTCTGCGTTTCATGTTAGTCACTCGTTTATCTCCTCTGATTCTACACAGTCGTTACAGTGTGTAGACAAACTCCACAATTTTGTCGATGTCGCTTTCAGACAGAATCTGCTGACGTCCGAAAGGCGGCATGATGCTGTTCTCGTTGGCCTTGGTCGCATCCCAGATCTGTGCGCGTAGTTTTGCCTTGTCAGGGAACCTTGCCTTCATCGCGACCAGCGGCGGGCCGATATTGCCGGGAAGGCTGCCGCCCTCGATCTGGTGGCAAGCCAGGCAGTTGCCTTTCTTGCGGTCGAACGCAATGGCCTTGCCCTTGTCAACGACTGACTCGGCCTTTGCGTCTGCGGCAAGGCCTGGTGCCGGGACCAGGGTCAGGCTGCCGGCCAATGCCAGCACAGAGCCTGCTGTAGTTAGGATGCTGGGAAGTGTCCGCATCATTTCCTCCTTCAATGCGCTTTATAAAGTGGTTATGCCAGCTGCCTGGCAATGGCTTGGTCCAACTCTCAGTCCCGACAATATAGTGGTCTGTTTCCCTTGAGTCAAAACGATTTATCGCTTTTTCCGTTGACTGACAGTTAGCTATATAAGGACTCTTTAACACAGTTGCTTCCGGCGACGCCGGACAATTTGCAATGGTCTAAGCCGAGGACGTGCCTGTGTCGCAATTTATTCCCGAACCGCGGCCTAATTCTGCTCGCGCGCTTTCAGCTGTTGCTTGAACTCTTTCAGCCGGGCTTCGATGCGCGCCTGATCATAGTCGCTGAGGTCCTTGTGCTGCAGCGCCTTGTTCAACTGGTCAATGGCGAGCCTCAGGTTACCATATATTGCGTAAGCTTCGGCCGAGGCGATGTTGGTTTCCCACGGCGGGCCCGCAATGCTTGCGGCTTTGGCCCACAACTCGTACATCTCCGCGGTTCGCGCGCGCGGGTTGCGCAACATCTTGAGCGCCTGTTCGCGGGCTTCGACGGCCTGCCCGGCCTGGATCAACGCCGACGTGTAGTACTGGCCGACCACCAGGTCGCCGGGATAGAGCTTCAGGGTGTCGCTGAACAGCTTCAGTGCCGCGTCCGGCTGGCCGCTGTCGAGCTCCAGTCGCGCCATAGTGGTGCGATAGATTTTGCGATCCGGGTCCTTTTTCATCAGCGCCTGCAGCTGTTTTTTCGCCGCTGCATAGTCGTTGTTGCGCCAATAGGCAAGGGCCAGGCCGTAGTGCTGGGCCGGACCCGCGTCCGGTTTCGCGGCGTCGGCCTGGAACAGTTTGAGTGCCTGCGAAGGGTCGTCGGATTCCAGGACCCTCAGCCGGGCGCGGATCAGCCGGAATTCCAGGGTGTCTAGTTCCTTACCGTGACCGTAGCTCTCCGCGCGTGACATGGATTCCGCGATACGGTCGGTGGTGACCGGGTGAGTGCTGAGGAATTCGGGTACATTGTTGCCATACAGGCGGGTCGACTGCTGCAGGCGCTCGAAAAAGCTCGGCATGCCATAAGGATCGATACCCGAGCGCGCCAGCGTCTGGATGCCGATGCGATCGGCTTCCTTTTCGTTGGCGCGGGTGAAATTCAGCTGGCGCTGAATATTGGCTCCCTGTACCGCGGACATGGCGGCAATGCCGGCGTCGGGGCTGTTGCCGGCGACCCCCAGCAGGATCGCTGCGATCATCCCCGCCGCGGTCGGCAGGCTCATCTGGTTGGCGCTCTCGTAGGCGCGCAGCAGGTGGCGCTGAGTGACGTGGGCGATTTCGTGGGCCATGACGCCGGCAAGTTCGGCTTCGTTTTCGGCGGCCAATATGAGGCCGGTATGCACACCGATATAGCCGCCGGGCCCGGCGAAAGCGTTGATGGAGGAATCATCCACCACAAAAAAGCTGAACGGGTAACTGGGGGCATCGCTGTTGGCCACCAGCCGGTGGCCGAGTTGCTGGATGTAGTCCTCGATGTCTGGGTCGGTCACCAGCGTTGCCTGGGCGCGAATGCTGCGCATGAACTCCTCGCCGAGCTGGGCTTCCTGTGTCGGCGAAATCAGCGAGCCGCTCGAGTCGCCGAAGTCCGGCAGGTCGTTGCCGGTGACTTCAGTGTAGGCGGGCGG
>JAJDOI010000014.1 GCA_022340245.1 Thiogranum sp. | reverse complement strand
ATCTCTTAACGACGAATATTGCAGCGTCCCGGATGCCCGCAGATTTGCCGGGTTGCACGGCAAATACGTAATTGCCGGAATGTCCAGGCGCGATTTAGAGCCGAAGTTGAGCGGGTGACGGAGCGGTTCTTTTTGTAATTCAGCGCGAAAACATACAGACTACAGGCAAAGTGAAGCGCGGCAAACAAGTCGCGGGGCAACCTGCCCGTCATGACGTCATATCTCGTGTTCAGGTGGCCCCTGTGCGAAACCAGATTCTCAATAAGCTCCGCAAGTATGGCCCGCGTGAATTCGTCGTTCGCGGCTATCAGCGTTTTCGCCGACTGGCCGGTCAACGTGACAGGTACAATTCCAATTTCGACAAGAGATACAATATCGACACCGGTATGGTCGTCCCCGTGGATGAGCTGGCTTTTGGAGACAGGCAGGCACAGGGGCATGCCAAGGAACACAACCCTTCACCGCCATACGCGGTAATGGCTGCGCTGAAAGCGCTCGATAAATACATGGGTGGTTTTGGCGCATCAGGCTTTGTCGACTTCGGCTGTGGTGCTGGCAGGGCAATGATAATAGCTGCGGAAGCAGGTTTTCAGAATATCATTGGGATAGAACTTTCACGAAAGCTCATAGGTATATGCAAGGAAAACATCGCGACGTACGCGAAGACAAACAAAGCCGCCAAGTTCGTTGTATTAGAGCAGGATGCCGCAACGTATGTGCCAGAGAAGGGTTCTGACGTGTTTTTCTTCTATGTTCCGTTTAGCCGGGACGTTTACAAGAAGGCGATTGCGAATATTGCCCTCTCCCTTGAGAAGAATCCCAGAACTGTATACTTACTGGATTCTGCGTGGTCGAATATGGATATCGAGGTCCGCGATAGTAAGTATGAGTATATCGGACAAATGGAAGGTATAAACCTGTACAAGTTATCCGCAACTGCATAACGGCGGACAGCGGCTTTCGGCCCGAAAGGATTTCCTGCACAGATTACATTCACAACGATCCCGGGTAGCGCAAGTGATGCAATCATGGGGTTTGTGCAATCGGGCCGGGGAAAATCGGCTGTTGTTGAATCGTGAACATGGCGAGGGCTATCGCGGGCTGCGCATCAGCCGCAGCAGGACCGTCGAGCGCTCCTGTAGCGGATAGTTTTCCCCGGTATTGAAAGTGCGGCGATCCGGGCGCTTGCCGTCAGCGAAACAGGTATCGATTTCGACCCCCCAGCGGGCGATGCCCACGTGTCTGGGCATGCGAAACGCGACGCTCCGGGAATCGGCGTTCAGGCAGAGAAGAAAACTGTCATCGCGTATTCCGCGGCCGCGTTCGTCGTGTTCCTCGATCGCGTCACCGTGCATCAGCAGACCCAGACACCGCGCGTGGTGCTGATCCCACTCCTTGCGGGTCATTTCCTCTCCGTCGGGCCTCAGCCAGAAAATGTCCTTGACGTTCGCGCCCATGATATGGCGCCCCTGAAAGAAGTGCCGGCGGTGGAACACCGGATGCTTGTTTCGCAGCTGAATAAGCCGGCACACGAAGGTCAACAGATCTTTATCGTGGACATCCAGGTCCCAGTCCAGCCAGCTTGTTTCGTTGTCCTGGCAATAGGCGTTGTTGTTACCGCTCTGGGTACGGCCCATTTCGTCACCCGCCAGTAGCATCGGGACCCCTTGCGACAGCAGTAGCATGGTGAGGAAGTTGCGCTTTTGCTGGGTGCGCGCGTTGATGATGTTGAGGTTTTTCGGTGTGGGTCCCTCGTGGCCCATGTTCCAGCTCAGATTGTTACTCTCGCCGTCCCGGTTGCCTTCGAGATTTTCGCTGTTGTGCTTGTCGTTGTAGCTGACCAGGTCCTCCAGGGTAAAACCATCGTGACAGGTGACGAAATTGATGCTGGCATAGGGACGCCGGCCGCTCTGCGCATAAAGGTCGCTCGAACCCGTGATGCGGTAGGCCATTTCACCGATCAGGCTGCCTTCGCCCTTCCAGTAGGCGCGCATACTGTCGCGGTAGCGGTTGTTCCATTCCGTCCAGCCCACCGGAAAGTTGCCGACCTGGTAGCCGCCTTCGCCGAGGTCCCAGGGCTCGGCGATGAGTTTTACCTGTGACAGCACCGGGTCCTGGTGAATGATATCCAGGAAGGCGCCGAAGCGGTCCACGGCATGGGCTTCGCGCGCCAGCGCGGGAGCCAGGTCGAAACGAAAGCCGTCGACGTGCATCTCCAGAACCCAGTAGCGCAGGCTGTCGGTGATCAGCTGCAGAACCCGCGGGTGCATGACGTTCAGGGTATTCCCGCAACCGGTGTAGTCCATGTAGTAGCGGGGGTTGTCGGCCAGCAGCCGATAGTAGGCGGCGTTGTCGATACCGCGAAAGCAAAGCGTCGGCCCCATGTGATTGCCTTCCGCGGTGTGGTTGTACACCACGTCCAGAATCACTTCGATACCGTTGGAGTGCAGGCGCTTGACCATGGTCTTGAATTCATTGATGTCGCCGGTGGCCGAGTAAGCGGCGTGCGGCGCAAAATAACCGATGGTGTTGTAACCCCAGTAATTCCTGAGTCCGTTTTCCACCAGGTGCCGGTCGCTGACAAAACTGTGCACGGGCATCAGTTCCACGGCGGTAACGCCCAGCCGTTTCAGGTGCTCGATGGCCGGTTCGCTGGCAAGCCCCGCGTACGTGCCGCGATAGGGTTGAGGCACCTGCGGGTTGCGCATGGTGAAGCCCTTGACGTGTAACTCGTAAATCACTGTGTCGTGCCAGGCTGTGCGCAGCAGGGTGTCATCGCCCCAGGTAAAGGCAGAGTCGATAACGCGGGACTTAGGTACACCGCGGGCGCTGTTGCGCCGGTCACTGCTCAGGTCTTCGGCCTTGTGTCCGATGGTGTAGCCGAACAGGGCGTCATTCCAGTGCAACGCGCCTGCGATGTCCTTGGCATGGGGGTCGAGCAAGAGTTTGTTGGGGTTGAAGCGATGCCCGTTTTCGGGATCGTAGGGGCCGTGCACACGAAAGCCGTACAGTTGCCCGGGCCGCGCCTCCGGGAGGTAACAGTGCCAGACCTGGTCGGTCTGCCAGCGCATGTTGATTCGCTCTATCTCGCGCCGGCCCCGGGCATCGAACAGGCACAGCTCTACTTTCTCGGCGTGTTCGGAGAACAGGGTGAAATTTACACCTTCACCGTCCCAACTGGCACCCAGCGGGTAGGGTACGCCGGGCCATACCGCAGAGGAAGCGCCGTTCACGGCTTTACTTCAGCTGCAGCACAATCCCCGCCAATGGCGGCAGCGTAATCGCCAGGGAGAAGGGGCGGTCCATCCAGGGGATGTCTTCGGCAATCAGGGGGGCGCCACCGTTACCCATGTTGCTTCCGGCGTAGTACTCCGAGTCTGAATTGAATATCTCGCGATATTCCCCGGCGCGGGGAACACCGATGCGATAGCCCTGGTGAGGTACCGGTGTCAAATTCACTGCGACCAGCACGAATTCGTCATCGGCCTGCCGGATAAAGCTGAGTACCGAGTTGTCGGAGTCGTGGCAATCGATCCACTCGAAACCCTGCCAGTCGAACTCATATCGGTGCAGGGCAGGTGTCTGTCGATAAAGCCGGTTGAGATCCATCACCAGGCGTTGCACGCCCTGGTGGAAGGGGTAGTCGAGCACGTACCAGTCGAGCGTCTGGGTGCTGCCCCACTCCTGCCCCTGGCCGAACTCGGTACCCATGAACAGCAGCTTTTTGCCCGGGTGGCAGAACATGTAGGTATACAGCGCCCGCAGGTTGGCGAATTGCTGCCATTCATCTCCCGGCATCTTGTGCAGCATGGAGCTTTTGCCGTGCACGACCTCGTCGTGCGAGAAGGGCAGCATGAAATTCTCTGTAAACGCATAGAGCATGCTGAAGGTGAGTTTCTGGTGATGATAGCGGCGGTATAGCGGATCTTCGCTCATGTATTCGAGCGTGTCGTTCATCCAGCCCATGTTCCACTTCATGTCGAAACCGAGTCCACCGGTCCAGGTGGGACGGCTGACCTGTGGCCAGGAAGTCGATTCCTCGGCCACCATCAGGACACCCGGCTGCTGCTCGTGTACCGCGATATTGAGCTCGCGCAGAAAGTCCAGCGCCTCGAGATTTTCACGGCCGCCATACTGGTTGGGAAGCCACTCGCCCTCTTTGCGTGAATAGTCCAGGTACAGCAGCGAGGCGACGGCGTCGACCCGCAGCCCGTCGAGGTGCATTTCCTCCAGCCAGAACACTGCGCTGGAGATGAGAAAAGCTTTCACCTCGCTGCGGCCGAAGTTAAAAATCAGCGTCGACCAGTCGAGGTGTTCCCCGCGGCGTGGATCGGCGTGTTCGTACAGGGCGGTGCCGTCGAAGCGCGCCAGCCCATGGGCGTCCTTGGGAAAGTGCGCCGGTACCCAGTCCAGCAGCACACCGATACCGTTCTGGTGGCAGATGTCGACAAAGTAACGGAAGTCATCCGGGCTGCCGTAACGGCTGGTGGGGGCGAAGTAGCCGGTGGTCTGATAGCCCCAGGATGGATCGTAGGGATGCTCGGTTACCGGCATCAGCTCGATGTGGGTAAAGCCCATTTCCCTGACGTAGGTGACCAGGCTGTCGGCCAGTTGCCGGTAGCTGAGGAAGTCGCCTTCGGGTCCCCGCTGCCAGGAACCCAGGTGTACCTCGTAAACGGACATGGGCGTGTGTTGCCAGTCCGTCGAGGCCCGTTGTGCGGTCCAGGCCTGGTCGTTCCAGGCGTAGTTGCTCGGGGGCCTGGTTATGGATGCGGTATGGGGACGCATTTCGAACGCCTGGGCATAGGGGTCCGACTTGAGCGAAATGCTGCCTGTCTCGCGGTTTCGGATCTCGTACTTGTACAGGTTGCCGGGCGCCAGGTCGGGGATGAACAGCTCCCAGACGCCGCTGCCGCCGCGCACCCGCATCGGGTGGCGCCGCCCGTCCCACTGGTTGAAATCACCCACGACGCTGACGCGCTCGGCATTCGGCGCCCACACGGCGAACAGGATGCCGGGGACTTCGTCGACCGCGTGCACGTGCGCGCCGAGAATGCGGTAAGCATGGCGATGCTTGCCTTCACCGAACAGGTGCAGGTCGAAATCCCGCAGCTGCGGCGGGAAATTGTAGGGGTCGTGGGCGATATGCTCGTGGCCTGCGTGGCGCCAGACCAGGTGATAGTGCTCGGGTACCGCGCCGGCATCGCCGCGCCATTCAAACAAATCGGTGCCGGAGACACGTTCCAGGGGAATATTGCCTTCGGCGATGCTGACCTCGTCGGCACGCGGCAGGTAGGCGCGTATCAGATCACTGCCATTTTCGCGATGCCGGCCAAGCACGCTGAAGGGGTCGTGGTGCCGTGCCTGCGCAATCCGTTCAAAATCCTGATCCATACTGACGCTACTCATGACGCTCCTTCCCAACTGCATTACCCGCGATATGTCGAGTATCGACGATTTTCAGTGTCAGGGAAAGATGACAATCGTGCAGTCGCGCGGGAACCAGCCGACGGCAGGGGGCGTTCCAGGACGGTGCACAACGACCGGTTGCCGTTCAGAATGCCCGCAATGAGGACGTACCGGGAAACCCTGAATGCAGTTGCACCGCGCGCGCTTGTGCGCGCATCGCAACCGGGCCTTCCGGTCAAACCGTGCAGCTGGTTCCCGCCGTTCCTGGCCTGGGGACTGCTAGGCCCCCGCGGCCTCGGCGTCTGCTTCCAGCACTGCTTCCGGGTAGACTTCCAGGGCCGGCTGGCGTTCGCGGGTCGCCTGGCGGGTGTCGGTGAACTCCACGGTTGCGCACTCGGTGAAGATGCGCGCCGTGCACTCCCGGCACTTTGACTTGTCGAATTTCTGGAAAATACCGTGGAGCGCAGCGGACTTGCTCTGGAAGATGTGGTTGGGATTGATCTTGTCCAGCGCCCCGCATTCCTCCAGCGATTCCCACAGTCCCGACTTCACGTTGATGAGGTACAGACCACCGCCGTCGGCGCGGCGCCGCTCGGCCTCGTTGGCCAGCACGTCGGCGCCGGCGATGTCGACGAAACCGATGCCCTGGGCGACGATGGCGAGATGTTTCTGCTCCGGGTGCTGCTGCTCGAGGCGGACGAATTTCTCGCGCACGTAGGCAACCGAGCCGAAGAACAGGGACCCGTCGATGCGCATGATGTGCAGCTGGGGGCACTCCTGCAGGTGGCTCCCGCCGGTGGAGAATTTGCGGTTGGGCAGGTTCGGGTCGGGGATGCGGGCGAGAATGCGCGGCTTGGACACGCGCATCAGGTACAGTACCAGCGACAGCAGGATACCGGCCATGATGGCGAACTCGAGGTCCAGGAACAGGCAAGAGAGAAAGGTCACCAGGAAGATCCCCCGCTCCGAGTGGGTGGAGGAGAAAATGTGCTTGATCGCGGGAATGTCGATCAGGCCCCAGGCAACGATGAACAGGATGCCGGCCATGGCCGCGGTCGGCAGATACGCCACCAGCGGTGCAATGGCAAGCACGATGAAGATTTCCAGGAAGCCGGCGGTCATGGCGCTCACCGGGGTTTTGGCGCCGGCCTGGTAGTTGAGGCTGGTGCGATTGAACGAGCCGGTGGCGACGTAGGCCGAGAAAAAGCTGCCGGCGATGTTGGACAGCCCCTGGCCGATGAATTCCTGGTTACCGTCCACCAGCTGACCGCTGCGGATGCCGATGGCGCGGCCGATGGAGACCGCCTCGGTGAGCGCGAACAGGGTCATCGCCAGGGCGGCCGGCGCGAGCTTCTGGATGGTGTCCAGCGAGAAGTCGGGCGCTGACAGCGGCGGCAGGGTCTGCGGCAGGGCGCCCACGGTCTTGATGGCGGTGACGTCGGAGCCGAATAGCAGGTTCAGCGCGACGCCGAGGAAGCTGCCGGCGAGCAGCGCCACGATCAGGAACGGCACCTTCGGGTAGCGTTTCTTGACCACCATGCCGGAGACCAGGGTCAGGGCGGCGATTGCCAGCACGTAGCCGTTGGTGTTGGGCAGCTGGTGGCTGAAATGGTGGAGGGTTTCGAACAGGTTGCCGCCGCGCGGAATCGGCACGCCGAAGAAGTTTTTCAACTGCTTGCTGGCTATCAGGATCGCGGCGCCGGTGGTGAAGCCGACCACCACCGAGTGCGAGATGAAATTGACCAGCGTGCCCATGCGGGCCAGCCCCAGCATCAGCTCGATGACGCCCACCATAAAGGTGAGAGTCAGCGCCAGACCGACGTACTCCGGGGTCATCGGTTCTGCATAGACGCTCAGGGAGGACAGCAGCACGATGGAGGCGGCGGTGGTCGGCCCGGACATCAGGTGCCAGGATGAGCCGAAGAAGGCGGCGATGATCGGTGGGATCATGCCCGCGTACAGGCCATACTGGGGCGGCATGCCGGCGATGGAGGCGAAGGCCACCGCCTGCGGCACCACCACGATGGCGACCGTAAGACCGGAGATCAGGTCGGCGCGTATGGTGTCCGCGGTGACGCGGTTTTTCCAGGACAGAAATGGCAGCATACGCAGCTGCCACGCGGAATATTGCGATTTCGACATAAAAGTTCCTGCAAATTGCGAGTTAAATGGTGTGCCGGGCCCCGCTTGGGGGCGCCGGTGTCAGCGTCTGGCGCGCTGGCGCGATCAGGTGCGGCTGCCGTCAGGCGGCGACGTGGCCGTCGGGCTGGCGTTATTGCTGTGATGACCGGTTTCGGCAAGAGTCTGTGCGGCGACACGGTTGCCCGCAGCGGCTGAGCGTTGCAGCCAGGTCAGGGCCTGCTGGGGATTGCGCGTGACGCTCCAGGCGCCGTCGCGATAGCGCATCGCCAGTTGGTATTCAGCGACAGGGTCACCCTGTTGTGCGTGGCTGAGCAACGCCTCGGCCGTCTGTTCCAGCGGCGAACTCGCCTCGACAGTACGCCAGGTTGCGAAGATGGCTTTCAGGCCGGTCGAGTCGAGACGTTCGCCGAGTGCGGCGACCCGGTTTTCGCCCCGATGCAGATCGGCGTCGGAGACTGCCTGTTGCCGGTAAAGGGCGGCGAGGTCGTTGTGGGCGCGGGCATTGCCGCGGTCCGCTGCGTCGCGTAGCCAGTCCACGGCTTGGTTGCGCTCGCCCTCGGCGAGCAAGGCTTCGCCAAGGTGGGTCTGGGCATCGGCGTTGCCGCCGCTGGCGGCCAGTTGCCACCAGTGTCGGGCCACTTGCGCGTTGCGCGGTGCGCCCTGGCCGGTGGCAAAGGCGTTGGCGACCACGTCGGCGGCGTACGCGTTGCCGCCGCGACCGGCGGCGCTTAGCCAGCGCAGACTGGTCCGGGCGTCGGGCTTGACGCCGTAACGGCCTTCCCGGTATGCCAGGCCCAACTGCAGCTGGGCCCCGGTGTTGCCGGTTTCGGCCAGGTGGTTTAGCCAGGCCAGTTCGCGGTTGGCGGGAATGCCGCTGCCGCTGTGGGCGGCCGAAACCGCGATGGCGCCGGCAGCCGCCAGGCCGCCGATCAGACTGGTGAGGAGACGTTTTTTCGGAAGTTCGGAAAGCCGCATGGTATATCTCTTGCCTTGGGTTCTGTTTTCACTGATAAATACCGTTTGCAAGAGACGGGCCAGGCGCAATTGCTCGCCGCGTTTATGTAAAAACAATAAGTTACGTTTGAGTACGGTAACTTCATTAAAATTTGCTAAACTTGTGATCAACAAATTTTGAAGGATGCTACGTGTCGTGTAGGCTGCTTGCTGCCCTGCACCTGAACCGGCTGCAGCGTAAGGTGCTGTTGGTGGTTCTGGTGATCATCCTGGTACCCATGCTGGTGACCGGGGTGCTCTCGGCGTCCTGGATCGCGGCACGCATGGATGACTCGATCTCGCGCTGGATCCGCGAGGCGGCCCAGGTCAACAGTAACTGGCTGGACACGCTGAACAAAAACGGCCGCCTGTTCGCTGACCTGTTCGACGACGTGGCCGGCAGCGAGCCCCGCTTTGTTACCGGCAAGTCACCGATTCCGCCGCAGCTGGAGCCGCTGGCGCGGGAACTGGGCATCAACCTGGTCCAGGTATTCGACGAGGACGGTCGGCAGATCTATTCCGCGCCCCAGGTCACGCTTGGCACTTCATGGGCGCCGGGCCAGACCGAGGCAGTGCTCAAGGCGACTCAGGGCGACAAGAGCTGGCTGGCCGCGGTGACCATCCTGCGTTACCCCCGTGGCCAGCCGCGCCACTACCGCCTGGTCTTCGGCACCCTGTTCGACCAGGATCTGCTGGCCCGCCTCGGCCGCATGAGCGGACTCAAGACCCGGCTCTTCTATCCACGCAACGGCGATTTCGCCAAAGCGTTTTCGGAAGACAGCCGCGCGTTGAAGCTGCGCCTGCCGGCGTCGGCCTTCGAGGAACTGAAACAGCAGCACCCTTATTACAGCGACAAGGCCGAGAACGGCCGCTACTGGGGCCTGTACACGCCGGTGGTCGATTCCGGCGGACGGGTGGAGGCGGTACTGTTCAGCGGGCTGGAACATCACGGCGGCGATCGTTTCCTGACCGATCAGGCGGCGGTGTCGGTGGCTATCGCCCTGCTCGGCAGCCTGCTCGCCGCGATTACCGGTTTTCTGCTGTCGCGCCTGGTGGTGCGCCCCGTCACCTGGCTGCGCGAGGGGGTGATGAAAGTGGCGGCGCAGGATTTCCGCACCAGCGTGCCGATCACCTGGCGCGACGAAGTGGGCGATCTGGCGCGTGCCTTCAACAGCATGGCCGCGAGTCTGCGCGCGGCGCGCGACGAACAGCGGCGCGAATTTCAGCGCGACAAGATCACCGCCCTGGGCGAACTTTCCCTGGCAATGGCCCACGAGATCCGCAACCCCATCGGCGTGATCAATACCGCCGCCAAGCTGTTGCAGAAGGCCGATGACCCGGCCAAGCGAGCCGACCTGCACCGGATGATCCGCGAGGAGTGTCAGCGGCTGGACCAGTTTCTCAGGGACTTCCAGCAACTGGCGCGCCACCGCAAGCCGCAGTTTGCGCTGCTCGACCCCGCAGCGCCCCTGGAGCGCGCACTGCAGGTTATGCTGGCCGGGCGCGACACGGTGACGGTGCAGCGCGCCTATGCCCATGGGGCGCACCGCATCCGCGCCGACGCCGAGTTGTTGCAGCAGGCCTGGGTGAATCTGGTTCGCAACGCACTCGAGGCGATGGAGGGCGCGGGCGAGCTGCGCGCCGGCTCCATGGTGGAAGGCGGCGAGGTGGTGCTCTACCTGCAGGACAGCGGCCCCGGAATCCCGGTGGAGCAGATGACCCGACTGTTCGAGCCATTTTTCACCACCAAGCCGCACGGCAGCGGCCTGGGTCTGACGCTGGCCAGTACGCTGGTCGAGGCGGGCGGTGCACGTCTGGAATTGGTTCCCGGTAGCGGCGCAGGCGCGCGTTTTGCCATGCGCTTTTCCATAGCGGAGGAGCAGTGATGCAACGTACCGTGCTGGTGGTCGATGATGAACGCAACATGCTCATGGTTATGGAAATGGCTCTGGAGGAGGCGGGTTACCGGGTACTGACCGCCGAACGCGGCGAAGACGCGGTGGCAATGCTGCGCGACCCGGACCTGGCGGTGATTCTTTCCGACCTGAAAATGCCCGGCATGAGCGGCGAGGAGTTTATTGCACGCTGCCAGCGCGAGCGCCCCGACGCGCCGGTGATTGTGGTCACCGCCTATGGTTCGATTCGCTCGGCCATCGAATGCATTCAGGCAGGCGCCAGCGACTACCTGACCAAGCCGTTCGAACCGGAGGAGTTGCAGTTTGCGGTGCAGAGTGCGCTACGCCTGCATGACCTGATGCAGGAGAATCGCCAGCTGCAGGCGGCGGTCAGCGGCGCCGCGCCACGGCGACGGCTGGTGGGCGACAGCCACGCCATGCTCGCGCTGCGCGACGAGATAAACCGCGTCGCCCCCTACAAGACCAATGTGCTGATTACCGGTGAGAGCGGTACCGGCAAGGAGGCCGTGGCCCGTTCCATCCACGAGCACGGGCCGCGCGCAGAGCGGCCCTGGGTGGCGATAAACTGCTCGGCGATCCCGCGCGACCTGATGGAGAGCGAATTGTTCGGCTACGTGCGCGGCGCGTTCACCGGCGCAGTGCAGAACCGCCTGGGGCGGCTCGAGCAGGCCAACGGCGGTACCCTGTTCCTCGACGAGGTGGGCGATCTTGACCTTGCGCTGCAGGCAAAGCTTTTGCGTGTGCTGCAGGAGCGGGAGTTCTCGCCGGTAGGCAGTGACGTGATCCGCCGCGTCGACCTGCGGGTGATCGCCGCGACTCACCGCAACCTCGACGAGATGGTGCGCGAAGGCAGCTTTCGCGAAGACCTGCTGTACCGTCTCGACGTCTACAAGATCCACGTGCCGCCGCTGCGCGAACGCAGTGATGACATCGCCCTGCTGGCGGAAAATTTTCTGCAGGCCTTTCGCGCCGAAATGGACAAGCCGGTCGAGCGTTTCAGCGACGAGGCGATGACCGCCCTGTGTGCCTACGACTGGCCCGGCAACGTGCGCGAACTGCGCAATGCCGTCGAGCGCTCCCTGTTGTCGGCGCGCGGCAGTGTCATCGAGCTGCACGACCTGCCGGACAAGGTCAGCGAAGGCGACGGCGATGGCCGGCGCGGCGACGGCGAACTGGCCGAGGTGATGGAGAGCGGACTGGACAGCTGGTTGGCGTCAGTGGAACGGCGACTCATCGTTGCGGCGCTGAAGGAGACCGGTGGTGTGCAGGTGCAGGCCGCGCGCCTGCTGGGTATCTCAGAACGCAGTCTCTGGCACCGGGTGAAAAAGCTGGAAATCCGGGTCGACCGGGCCGTGCGCGACTGATTCGTGCCCCGCGGTGATTTCCCGGGAAAGGCGCAAAAGCCGGCACGCGTGAAACAACCCGGAAAATGCATGCGGTTGCGTTACCGGGTGGTTGCGACGTTCTTTCTCGACATTTCAACGACCACAGATTTGCCGGCAACAATACGCTGAATATAGGTGTCCAGCGTCTCCAGCAGGGAATCGATTTCGGGTTGATTTCTGGTCGCGATTTGAAATTCCATTTTGCCGGCTATCTCGGTGAGCTCAGGGTAGCCGTAGCCGCCACCAACACCTTTCAGGCTATGGACTTCGAACTTCAGGGTCTCCCAGTCCCGATTTTTCGCCGCATAATCGATTTTGTTAAACATCGCAGGTATTGAGTCAATAAATTCGACGACAAGATCAGCGATTTCAGGCTCGTCCGCCAGCAGCTTCGACGCGACCGGTGACAAGGTGTTTTCTTTCGAATCGGCTTCGGACAGGTATTCGTTCAGGATATTCATGAACCTGCTGCGATCTACCGGTTTGGACAGGAAATCGTTACAGCCTGCCCAGAGGCAGGCATCCCTGTCATCAATGGTGCTGTTTGCCGTAAGGGCCACAATCGGCCCGCGATAGCCATTTCCACGCAATTCCTTCACCGCGGCAATTCCACTCATCACAGGCATTTGCATGTCCATGAGAATGAGATCGAAATTGCTGACCATAGCCTTGTCGACCGCCTGTGCACCGTTTTCCACAGTTGTCGTGTTCGCTCCGACATTGCGCAGGTACAGGTTGAAGAGTTCCTGATTGGCAGGATTGTCTTCGGCCAGCAATACGTTGCCTGTCAGTTTCGGGTTTCCCGGTGGTGTGCGGTGTGATGTGTCGTCCTCGGGTAGCTGATCGTCATTGTCGTAGAAGTCCGTTTCGTCAAGCGAGCCGGTATCGATCACGACCCGCATTTTGCTGCCACGCCCGGCTTCACTTTCCACCGTCAGGGAGCCGCCGAGCATCGTTGCAAACTGTCTTGACAAGGTGAGGCCGAGTCCGGTCCCGCCGTATTTGCGCCTGGTCGAGGCATCCGCCTGGGTGAAGGCGGTAAACAGCTTTTCCTGTTGCTCCTTTGTCATACCGATTCCGGTATCTACAATGTCAAACACCATTTTCTGCTCGTCCGCGCCGCAGCGGACGTCGATATGGATGTGGCCATGGTCGGTGAACTTCACCGAGTTGCTGACCAGATTGAGCAGAATCTGTTTTAATCGCGTCGGGTCCGTCGTAATAAACGCGGGAATTGGATAGTGATATCTGACTTCGAACGCCAGGCCCTTGCCCTGGGCCTGCATTCGCATCAGGGGGCATGTCTCAAACAGCAATTTCACCGGTGATACTCTCAGCAGTTCGATATCCAGCTTTTCTGACTCTATTTTTGAGAGGTCGAGAATCTCATCGATGATATGCAATAAATGCCTGCCACTGTTGTTTATGGTATTTATTGCGCTTATCCGTTCGGGCATCGATTGCCCGCTTTCCAGCAGCGACTCTGAGAAACCGATGATCGCGGTCAACGGCGTGCGGATTTCGTGACTCATATTGGCCAGAAATACTGTCTTGGCCCGGTTGGCGTTCAGTGCCTTGTCGCGCGCATCCTCGAGGTTTTGAGACTGTGTTGCCAGCAACTTATTTTTATCATTGAGCTGTTTGAACAGCGAATTGAGAACCAATGCGGCCCAGACGATGATCCAGCCGATCACCAGAAATGTGACAAAAACCGGCACGCCGTAGTCGCGGGCAAAGCCGCGGACCATGTTGTTGCTGTCGGGTTGCAGGAGTACCAGGCGGTAAGGCGGGTCACTAACGTTAATGCTGTTCCATAGCAGCAGTACCCCGCCAACAAGTGCATGGCCCTGTGTTTGGCTACGGCGCAGCGACTCTGACAGTTGCCGCCTTGCATCGCCGTCGTTCAAGCCTTCAACGGCGCCGATTTTCCTCGAATTGCCGTTCCCGTCGTCAATAAACACCAAGGAATCGGGTGTGCTGACCTTGCTCAAGGTGCGAGCGATTGCATCGAGCGTCGCCCGCCGGCCGCCGAGTTCTGCCGAGACGAGCTTTGCCAGGCTTTGCGCGTGATGCTTCTGGTCTGTGATTCGCTGATGGAGTACCGACTGTTTATAACTGTCAAACAGCACGCTTAGCACCAGTATGCCCCCAAGTACGGAAAATACGACGATCAAGGTACACAGGCGGCGGCTGAGTAACATGGGCGGTCTTTTGCAACGCGTCAGGGCTGGCGACGTGTGTTTATGTTTGCGAACGTGTACAGAGGGCAAACACCCGCGACGGAGGAGACGATATTCATCACGCCGATCGCGCCCAGAACATATTTCAGTGTTTCGCTGGCGATGAGACCTTCGTCAACAAGCCCGATATAAACAAGCAGTGTTCCCGCCACGATTCGGAACCCCCGGTCAATTACGCCCATATTGGTTTTTAACGCCATCTCTGCTATCCCTCTTGGGTGGTTGTTTGCGGCTTTTCGGTATTGCGAATTCGCTCGCCCAGCTCTGCTAGTTCCTGGTGCTGGCGGCTACGTCGGTGTTCATTGTTCAACAGAAGACTGAACCGCAGGATGGTGTTTATCCGTGCAGTCAGCTCGGCAGGATGAAACGGCTTCATGATGTAGTCATCGGCGCCGGCGTTGATGCAATCGATAACCATGTCGGGATCCTCGATGGCTGTCACCATGATAATGGCCAGTTCTTCTTTCGGTTTTATGGCGCGGATGTGGTTAAGAACTTCAAGGCCGCTGATATCAGGCATATTGATATCCAGTAGCGCCAGTTTGATGTCTTCGGTCCGCACGATGGACAGTGCATCCTGCCCGCGGCTTGCCCGCAGGACTTTATAGCCGGCATTTTCGATACGCCGTGCCGTCAGGTCGATGCTCAGCTCATCATCGTCGACCAGCAATACGGTGCTCTGCAACAATTCGTTGTCGGCTATTTTGTTGTTGGCATTCCCTTCAAGCGTTTTGATCTGGCACAGACGTTTAACCCGTGTAATCAGCTCCAGATTGCCGGCCGATTTGGTGATAAAGTCTTTTGCCCCGAGGGTAAGGGTCGTCACGACATGGTCGCGAATACTGTCGGCGGTCAGGACAATGACATTGATGTCTTGTGTATAGGTGTTGCCGTGTATCCACTGCAGGACCTCATAACCCCCCATATTGGGCATATTCAAGTCCAGCAAAATCACATCGTAGGATTCGACCTTGAGGATCTCGACTGCTTCCGATCCGTCACGCGCTTCGGCGGTCGTGAAGTCAGCGTGTTCCAGGCGTGCGCGGAGGAGCTTGCGGTAGTCCGGGTCGTCATCAACGATCAGGAGGGCATTTTGTGCAACTGGCATTCGGGAACTCCCTGTTCCGCTTCTGGTTAGCAAGTCAGCGTATCGGGGGTTATCGGCAAAGCTGCGATTCGTTTGAAGTGTGCGCGGCTGGCCGGCTGACAGAGCACAACGCGCGGGATTTACTGGGTATAACTCACGGCCAGGTGTGGCGTTTAAGGGGCCGCAGACTCCAGCCGACCGGAGTATGAGGGCATGCATGCGCTCAGAGCCCGATCGACACGCTGGCAGCAGGCGCCCAACACCGGTCCATCTGAGTAAAAAGTTATAATTATCAATGCTGTGTAAAATACACACCGTAAAGTCTGAAATGTATACAAAGCGACTGTGTTGCAGTTTGCCGTCATTGCATGCGAGTGGTACCCGGTGCCGGCAGGCGTTTCAGGCGCGCGGCCCGTCTCACGCGGACGTCTCGAAAAGATCACCTTTGTGTCACAAAGCCCGCGTGGCGGGCGGGAGGAAGATCAAGCGTAGGCCGGCAGCGAAAAATCGAACTGCGTGCCCGCTTGTGGGCTGCTGTTGACGGCGATTGTGCTGGCGTGCAGGTCGAGGATGCGCTTGCTGATGGCCAGTCCCAGTCCCACCCCGCCGCTGGCATTGCGTTCGCTTTTGTTTACCTGGTAGAAACGGTCGAACACGTGGGGAAGTTCCTCCGCGGCGATGCCGCAGCCGGTGTCGGCCACCTGCACCGCGACCTGGTCTTCTGCCGCCGTGAGGGTCACTGCCACCCGGCCCCCCTGCGGCGTGTGGCGG
>JAJDOI010000001.1 GCA_022340245.1 Thiogranum sp. | reverse complement strand
GTCAACCGGGACAACGTCTACCATGAGTTGTTTTCTCTTTCGCCGGGCGAGCCGGTGAAGGCGCGCCTGGGAAAAGCCGACCGGCCGTCCGAGGCAAGGGCCGAATTCAGGCTCGACCAACCGGGAACGACCCATTTTTTCTGTCGTATTCACAATAAGAGCTACGCGCGCATCGACGTGGTCGCCACTCCCTACATCCAGACGGTGGAACCAGGCGGCATCTTTGACTTCGTGGGACTTTCGCCGGGCCGCTGGAAGTTGCGCCTCGCCGCGCCGGCTGCGGAAACCGCGTGGGTCGATGTCGCGGCAGTGACCATGCCCCCCTCTCTGAAGTTGACACTCACATCGCACGGTGGCGGACAGGGGCACCGCCGCAGCCTGGGCGCCGCCGGCGACGTTGGCCGGTTATATCGGCAGGTTGCAGCGGGGGAGACCGGCAAGTGAATATTGAGCAGAAGAACACCCTGTTCATTATTTCACTGGTCATGGTGGTATTGCTCGCTGTCGCCGGCGCGGCTTTTGTGCTGGTTCGCGATCACGTAGAGGCCAGCATTCATGACGACTTGGAGCGAGCCAGGACGGTCTTCGTCGAGGCGCAGAAAAGTCGTTTCGCCCAGCTCTCTGCGGTCGCCGCCAGCACGCGCGATGAACCGAGCCTGCTGGCGGCCACCCTCACCGGCGATATCGGCACCATCCGGGGCATGCTCGACGACCTCTATCCGCGCCCCGGAGCGGAATTCATGGCGGTATACCTGGACACCGGCCCCGGAGGGGTCGCCGGCGTCGGCGATAAACCTCACTACGCCTCGCCCCAGGTGCTGAGCTCGCCGGCCCTGGTCGATCTGGTGCGGGAGCTGACCGGGGGCAGTTCCATCGTCTACGGTAACGCCCTGCTCTACGATACCTGGCTGCAGCTGGTGGCGGTGCCGATTGAAAACCCCCTGGGTGGACGGGTCGGTGCGCTGCTGGTTGGCAGGCGTTTCACCCAGAACGACCTCGGCGACCTGCGCAAGCTCGTGTACGCGGATATTGCGATTTTCAACGGCAATCAGTTGCTCGCCAGCAGCATCCCGAATCTGCAGCAATCGCTATCGGTGCTCACGGGCGTCGATCCGGCGGCCGGGGACGTTGTGGTGGACGTTGGCGGGCAGCGCTACAGCGCGCGGATATTGCCGGCCCTGTACCGGGTCGGTAGTAGTGATTCTTCGGTCAAGGTGCTGCTGGCTGCAGCGCATAACCGGTACTGGGCACCGTACAAAATTCTTGGTCAGAACGCCGTATATTTTTCCGTCATCATCCTGTTGCTCGCCGCCCTGTTCGGCATCAGCATCAGCCGGCGTTCGTTGACACGCCCCATCCAGTTGCTGGCGCGCGCGACTCAGGCTATCGCCAACGGTGATATGTGCCACAAAGTCAGCGTCAGTCGCAGTGACGAACTGGGGCAACTGGGTAGCTCCTTCAACGCCATGTTGAGCGCCTTGAACAGCTCCCGGGCAGAAGTCGAGCGCAATCGCCAGCGCTTCCGGGACTTTGCCTCCAGTTCCTCCGACTGGCTATGGGAAACCGATCGTGGCGGGCATTTCACATTCGTCTCGAGCAGCGTTTCCGAAACGCTGGATATGCCCGCCGAAAGCTGGTTGGGGCGAACCCTGTCGGAAGTGTTTCCCGGCGCCCGCCTGGGCGAGCTGGTGACATTGCTTAGCAGCAGCGAAAGCCGGCCGGCGCGCGGCTTCAAGGACTGCGAAATCTGGCTGCACGCCGGCGGCGGCGATCAACACTGCTTGCGTCTGAACGGCGTGCCGGTATTCAGCGACAAGATATTCAAGGGTTACCGTGGTACCGCACGTGACATCACCAAGCTGAAGCAGGACGAAAAACGCATGCTGGCCCTGGCAAACCACGACCACCTGACGGGGCTGTCCAACCGGCGGCGGTTTCTTCAGGACCTCAGTCATGAAATACGCCGGGTCGAGCGCCAGGGGCAACTCGGGGTATTGCTGTTGCTGGACCTGGACCACCTGAAGCTGATCAACGACACCGCGGGGCATGCCGCCGGCGACCAGATTATCGTCCAGGTTGCCGGCTTGTTGAACCGTGCATCGCGCGAGCAGGATTTCGTGGCGCGCATCAGTGGTGACGAGTTCGCCATCGCCTATGCAACGATGGACGAAGCCCAAGGTATGGAAAAGGCCAGGCAGCTGCTGGAACGCATCAACGCACTAAAGCCGCGCTTCGGCGGACGCATCCTGAGCATCACCGCAAGCGTTGGCATGGTGACTTTTCCGCGGGAAGGTAAAGTGCCGGTCGAACTCATGGCGAAGGCGGATGCGGCCATCTGTGCCGCCAAGAGCAAGGGACGCAATCGGGTCCACCGTTACGACCAAACCGACATGATGCGTGAGCGCATGGACAACCAGCTCGTATGGAAGGACCGGCTCATGGAAGCGCTGGAAAACGACGGGCTGGTTTTGGCATTTCAGCCCATCGTGGGCATCGCCAGCGGCAAAGTGCACCACTACGAGGTGCTCGTGCGCATGCGTGAGGGCAACGGGGCGCTGATTTCGCCCGGCAAGTTCATTCCCGCCGCAGAACAGTTCGGCCTCATCCAGCGGGTGGATCGTTACATCGTCGCCAAGGCTATCCGCCATCTTGCCGAGTTGCCCCGCGAGATGGCCGACATCGGGTTTTCCATCAACCTGTCAGGCCTGTCGGTTGGCCGACAGGACATGTATGAGCTTATCGAGCGCGAAGTTCGCGAAGCCGGTGTAGAGCCCGCGCGCATCACCTTTGAAATCACCGAGACGGCTGCCTGCGAGCAGCTCAGCGTCGCGCTGGAGTTCATCCAGCAGGTGCGCCAGCTCGGGTGCCGGGTTTCCCTCGATGACTTCGGCGTCGGCTTCTCGTCATTCTCCTACCTGAAACACCTGCAAGCGGACACCCTGAAGATCGATGGCAGCTTTATCCGCGATATCCACAATAACAACGCCGATCAGCTGTTCGTCAAGGCGTTGGTCGATGTGGC
>JAJDOI010000081.1 GCA_022340245.1 Thiogranum sp. | reverse complement strand
GCCGTAACCCGACTGCTGCTGTGGCGCATTGCCGTAACCCGGTTGCTGCTGCTGCGTATAGCCATAACCGGGTTGCTGCCGTTGCTGCGTATACCCGTAACCCGGTTGCTGCTGTGGTATGTAACCGTAGCCCGGTTGCTGTGGTGCAGGCGGCTGCACGGGGGCCTGTTGCGGTGGCCACTGCGACGCCGGAATCTGCACCACGACTCCCTGGCGCGGCATATCAGCGCTCTCGTTTTTGGCCTGTTGTTCAGGCTCGTCATCACCACAGCCGCGGACCATCACGATCACCAGTAACATCAATACGCCGAGTCCGATGACGGCATGACGGAGCTTCCAGAACCCGGCCGGCGCTGCACTGTTGGCCTGTGTATTCTGAGTCGTCATTCGCGTCGTTTCGGACCAAAGCTATCGGACCTGTTGCTGCTGCGCGGCGCCGCCCGCAGCCGGTGCCGGGTACTGCGGGTAGGCCCAGCCGGGAGCGCCGTAACCGTAGGGGCGCGGCGGGTACGCATAACCGTAGCCATACCCCGGACGCGGCGGGAACCCATAGCCGTAGGCAGGCACCTGCGGGACAACAGTCTGGGGCGCCTGTTGCGCCGCGGGCTGTTGCGCCGCGGGCTGTTGCGCCTGCGCCTGCGCCTGTTCCTGCGCCGCAGGGGCCTGCGCAGCCGGCGGCGTCAACGGTCGGTACTGCTGCGGCCGGGCTTGCATCCGCTGTTCCTGGTCGGTCTGCATCTGCTGAACGCGCTGATCCTGTTCGGACCGCATCTGTTGCACGCGTCCCTCATGCGCTGCCTGCTGCTCTTCCCAGCGCTTGGCCTGCTCGGCTTTCTGTTCTTCCCAGCGCCTGGCCTGGTCGGCTTTCCGCTGTTCCCAGTCCTTCTGCATGTCCCCGGGAACCTGCGTGCGTTGGCCGGGGCCCGGTGCAGGCGTGTCGGTCATGGGGTGCGGGGGCTCCGGTGCGCCCTGGGCATGGATTTCATCCATGCGCTTCTGCATGTCGGCAACACGCTGCTGCATTTCAGCCTCACGCTGCTGGTAGTACTTCTCCAGTTCCTTGCGGTGCGCCTCCTGCTGACTCATGAACTCCTCGCGAGTGAGCGAACCATGCCCGGGCTGGGACGAAAACTCGCCAGGCATACCGGGCGACCTACCCCCCGACGAGCGTTCCAGGTCAGGGTCGGGCCGAAAGTGCGCGGCCTCCCCCGGCGAAACCGGCTCGAAGGGCCCCGGTGGCGGCGGTACCGCACCCGGAGCCGTCTGGGGAGTCGCGGCACCCTGATCTGCAGGGGCCGACGCTGCTGTTGCTTCTCCAGCCTGCACCGTCGGCACAAGCAGTAAGCCGGAAATCGAGGCTGCCAGCAGCGCCTGCCGCCAACCCGATACCGTTTCTGGGTTTTGTTTGATAGTCACGTTATGTCCTCCGCGCTGAGCGCCTTTTCCTGTCCATCGCCGAAAGTTTCAATGAAACCCAGCCGTTGGACGATACGCTTGTTACAAGACTTCCCAATCTCACGCCCTACCAGGCGTCAGGTACTCTTCACCGACTCTTCCGTCTCGCTGCCCATGGGAGCTTCCACCCTCTCCATCGTATGGCGGTGGAAGCGCTTCTCGGCACTGATACAACCGAGCGGTATAACAATCATGGTGAACACCGTAGCGGTCATCATTCCAAACAGAATCGATACCGCCATACCGTTAAATATCGGGTCGGTCAGGATCGCTCCGGCACCAACCATGGTTGTAAGCGATGTGATCAGGATCGGGCGCAAGCGGGTCTTGGCGGCCTCGACAGCCGCGTGACGGATGTCTTTACCTTTCATTACCTCGATCTTGACGAACTCGACCAGCAGTATGGATACGCGCACGATGATGCCACCCAGTGCAATCATTCCGATCATGGATGTTGCAGTGAATTCTGCACCCATAATCCAGTGCCCGGGAATGATCCCGATCAACGTTAGTGGTATAGGCGCCATAATCAGGCCAGCAAGCGCATAATCACGAAATTCGACCACGATCAGCCCGTAGATCAACACCATGGCCGCCATAAATGCCAGGCCCATGTCGCGGAACGTCTCATAGGTAACGGTCCATTCACCCGTCCACTCATAGTCAGATTTCAAGTCGTTGGCGGGCGGGCCGATCAGGTTCATCGGCATGCCTTCCATGATGACGCCGTCAGGGGTCCTGTACTGCTTCACCAGGTCTTCGACACCCAGCATGCCGTAGATCGGAGCGCCCAGGCGGCCAGTCATCTCACCGGTCACGTACTCCACGCCTCGCAGGTCAACGTGATAGATGGAAGGATCCTCGGGACGCTGAACGAACGTACCCAGTTCGCCGAGCGGTATGGTGCCGCCACTGCTGGTCGGAATGGGCAGATTGGCCAGCCTTGATACCTGTGAACGTATCGCCAACGGCGCCTGTACAACAATGTAGGTGGGCTCCAGCGGCGCTCCGCGCTTCACATCACCCAGCTGGTAGTCGCCCATCACCATGGCCAGATTACGATTGATGACGTCAACGGTGACGCCCACGCGTGTCGCCTTCTCGCGATCGATTTCGAACTGCCAGTAGTTGTAAGGGTCAGTCATGTAGGTATCGACGTCCACCAGGCCATCGACCTGCTGGAACATCTTCTCCATTGCACGCGCAACCTGGCGGCGTGTCTCCGCGTCCGGTCCGTGCACCTCGGCAACCACTGTCTGCAGCACAGGCGGTCCCGGCGGCATTTCGACGACCTGAATGCGTGCGCCGAGTTTGTGCGCAAGCGGCGTCAGCATTTCCCGCGCCACCACCGACAGCTGGTGACTGGTGCGTTCACGCTCATACTTGTCGAGCAGCATGACCTGGATGTCGGCCATCCACGGCTGCTGGCGCAGGTAATAATGACGCACCAGGCCATTGAAGTTGAACGGCGACGCGGTGCCAACGTAGGTCTGCATCGCGGTCACTTCGGGAATTTCGGCGCGGATTTTCTCCGCCAGTTGCTGGACTACGTTGGCGGTCACCGGCAACGGGGTACCTTCCGGCATATTGACTACCACATTGAATTCCGGCTTGTTATCGAATGGCAGCATTTTTACCGGGACTACCTTGAAGTAGAACAGGCTGCAAACGCCGGCGGTCAGGGCAATGACACTGACCAGGAAAATGATCCCCAGCGAACGGTGGTTAATCAGGGGCCAGATAAGCGGTTCGTAAAACTTGCCGATGATCTCGTGCGTGCGTTTCTCGCGCGCCTCGGCCTTGCGAAACGCCTTGAAACTCGCCGGCCGTACGCGCACCGCGAACCAGGGGGTGAAAATAAATGCCGCAATCAGCGAGAAAAACATCGCGGCGGAGCCCAGAACCGGGATCGGCCGCATGTAGGGCCCCATCAGTCCACTCACCCAACCCATGGGTAGCAGCGCCGAGATAATGGTCAGGGTTGCGAGTATGGTGGGGTTACCTACCTCGCGCACCGCGTCGACGGCAATACCCACCGTGGTGCGCCCCGCCTCCATCCAGCGGCGAAATATATTTTCAACAACCACCGTTGCGTCATCGACCAGGATACCGATGGAGAAGATCAGGGCGAACAGGCTGACCCGGTTGATACTGTAATTCATTGCCCAGGCGGCCCATACTGTAACCAGTATAACTATGGGAATAACCGTGATGACCACGAACGCCGAGCGTAAACCGAGACCGATAAGGCACAGGACCGATACCGCACCGGCGGCCTCGAACAGCGCCATCAGCAGATCGTTGACCTTGTCGTTGGCGGTCTTGCCGTAGTCACGGGTGATACTCACGCGGACATTGTCCGGAATCAGGGTGCCACGCAGCGTACCCAGCTTTTCCAGGATCTCGTTCGCTACCGTTACGCCGTTGGTGCCTTCCTTCTTCGCCAGCGCTATCGTCACCGCCGGCTCACCATCGGCCACCGGCTCGTCTCCAGGGGCCGCCTGGCCCGTGTAATAGTCGACGATATGCTTTGGATCTTCCGGAGCGTGTGTAACCTTGGCCACATCACGCACGTAGATAGGGATACCACCACGTGACGCCAGCACCAGGCGACTGATTTCATCGGCCGTGCGCAAAAAAGCTCCGGTATAAACCGAGAATGCGGTGTTACTGGACTCCGAGGAACCGGCCTGCATTCTCTGGTTGGCCGCGTTGATAGTCTGCGCCAGCTGATCGAGCGTCAGATCGAATCCCGCCAGCCGTTCGGGGTTGACCTCCACACGCACCTGTTCGGCTCGTCCGCCGACCACGAAACCCTGCCCCGAGTCCGGAACTTCGCGCAAGGCCTGCAGGACGTCCACACCCAGCGTACGCAGCGCCGCATCGTCAACAGAACTCGAGGACAGGGTTATCGTTACTACCGGAACGTCGTTGATGCCCTTGGGTTTGACCAGCGGCATGGACACACCCGGCGGTATCTTGTCCAGGTTCGACTGCAACTTGTCGTGTACCTTGACAATCGACGGTCCGAGCGGCTCGCCGACCTTGAAGCGAACGATCACAATCGCCTGACCACGCTGGGTCGTCGAATATACGTGCCGCACGCCTGGAATCTCGCTCATGATGCGTTCCAGCGGTTCAGTCACGAGGCTGGCAACCTGCTCGGCCGAGGCACCCGGATACTTGACGAACACGTCGACCATCGGCACCGAGATCTCCGGGTCTTCCTGGCGCGGCGTGAACATCAGACCCAGCAGACCGATGAACAGCGCCGCCAGCATGACCAGCGGGGTGATCGGTGAGTCGATAAAGCTGTTGCCGATGTTACCGGCAATACCCAGCGACTTGCCTTCTAACTCAAGCCGATCGCTGATCTCAAGCTCTTCCGGGCTTTTCCCGACCTCGCCCTGATTCTCGGTTTTATCTTTATCGTCCGTCATTTTTTGGGCACCGCGTTGTCCAGCGAATCATTCAGACCGTTGACCCCACTCTCTCGAAGAACCCGATGGCGGCATGGCGTATATACGCTCACCCACTTGCAGGCCGGAGAGCACCGCCACATCGTGACCGCTCACGTAGTCACCAACACGGATCAGGCGCAGCTCCTTGCGGTTATCCTTGCCCGCCACGTACACAGCGGGCAGGCTGCCGCGCCAGACTATGGCGGTGTCGGGTATCACCGGAACGTTCTGCATGCTCTCAGATTCCTCGGGCAGCATCACTTCCGCATACATGCCCGGACCGCCCGGCACGCCGACCGGAAGATCAAACTTGACCGTGACCGTGTGACGGACAGGGTCCGCGGTCGGAAAGATCTGTGCAACGCGTGCATCGGCGCGCACATTACCCACGTCGATCTTTACCGGCACAAGCATGCCTTTGCGCAACCCGGCCATGATGCTCACCGGAACGTCGACCTCGACCTGCAGGTACGTCAGATCCGCATATTCGACCAGCGGCTGACCCGGCTGTACCGTGTCACCCTGCTCCACCATCTTCTTGACAATGACCCCGTCGAACGGCGCAAAAGAACGCGTATCCCGCAGCTGGGCGTCGATTTGCTGCAGCTGTGACTGTGCCGCCGCCAGCTGCGACTGGGCCTGGCTCAACTGGGTGCCGCGGCTATAGAGATTGGCCCGCTCGTCCACCCAGCGGTTGCCGCCGACGTTACCGGGCATGAAACTCTGGGTGAACGGCTGGGTGAACATCTGGTCGAACATGTTGGGCATGCCCATACCGCCGGAACGCGACAGACTGCGATCCTCTGGCGACCAGATCTCGCGGTTGTACTGGACCTGAGCATTGGCAATCTGCGCCTGCGCTACCGCGATCTGCGACTGCACCTCGCGGCGCTTGGCGAGCAGCTGGGCGTCATCGATGCCGACGAGAATATCGCCCTTTTTGAACTTGTCGCCTTCGGTGCCCGCTATCATATCGACACGCCCGGGGATCTGTGCGGTGAGGGTCACTTCCTTGTAGGCGACGACCGTACCGCCCAGGGTCACGGCGCTTTCGGCACTGCCGGCCTGAACGGTGACAATCTGATCGCCGCCCTGATCGCCGCCGCCAGCGTTCTGCGCCGACACCGCCTGGGCGGTGAGACCCAGTGTCATCGCCAGCAGGGCACTGGAAAAACCGGTCGCCAGGTGGTAGCAGCTGCGCCGGGTTTTTGAATCCCGGGCCCGCGCAATACGCTGCACCCGCGTAACCGGTTGTTGACATAGTGACGCCACGGCTGTCTCCTCGGACAATAAACTCTTGTTAGTCGACCATGCAAAACCTGATTCTTGGTGTTCTTCAGAATCATGCAGGACGCTTTTCCCAGTTAAGGAGCAAGCTTCATACCAACATGGTACTGCCCTGTTTTACCTGCTAAAATAACAACTAGCCACATGTTCAGGTGCAACATTACGTTTAACAAACGGCATTAAAATAAGCTCGTTACTTTCTGATTAAGATGAAATTCAGTGGTGCGCGCAAACCCTGCAACACCCCTGCAACGGATTCGCAGAGTTGCAACGGAAAAGCGTTGCAGATTGACGTGCATCAACACGCTACACTGTATAAAAAATGTACGATGTATAACGCTGATCCGATGACTCGTCTGCGCGCGGGGTACAACCGGCCGGGGAGACAAGCAGAAAGCTAACCATATGCCGGAGGAGTAGGTGCGATGAACGCCTTGGAACAATTCACACCCTTGATGGATGCGGTTATTTCGCATATCCACGAAGGCGTCATTTTGACCGACTATAAAGGCAAGATTCTGTTTCACAACCCGGCGGCCGACGAACTGCTGGGCTTCCCGAAGTTCGACAGCGTAGGAGAGATACAGGCTGCGACCGGTATCGATCTGCACAAATCCCTGATGGCGCCCGCGAACGGCGAGCTGGTGACCGGGCGTACCGTCATCGACCAGCATCGCTTCGAACAGCGTATTACGCGTAATGGCAAAACCCGCTTCCTCGAAGTCAACGCGACCATGGTGCCGGTGCCCGGGGAACCCGCCCCACTCCATCTGATGGTGATGTCGGACATTACCGACAGGCGGCGACTGCAGGCGGTATTGAACGACAGCCGGACTTCCGGGTTGATTACCCAGGATCCGCGAATGATCGAAATTGCCGCCATGATCGAACACATCGCACCAACGCGCGCATCGGTGCTGCTACAGGGCGAATCCGGCACCGGCAAGAGTCTCTTGGCGCGCATGATCCACGGCAAGAGCAAGCGCAAGGGCGCGCCCATGGTGGAGGTCAACTGCGCCGCTATCCCGGAAACCCTGCTGGAATCGGAGTTGTTCGGCCACGTCAGGGGCGCGTTTACCGGCGCCACCCAGGATCGCGAGGGCCGCTTGCAGGCGGCCGACGGCGGCGCCCTGTTCCTTGACGAAATCAGCGAACTGCCCCTGCACCTGCAGCCCAAATTGCTCAAGGCGCTGGAAGAGCAGTGCTTTGAGATGGTCGGCTCCGACAAGACCGTCAAGGTCGATGTGCGCATCATCGCGGCCTCCAACCAGAACCTGCGCGACCTTGTGGATTCCGGCGATTTCCGCGCAGACCTGTACTACCGACTGGCGGTCATTCCCGTGGAGATACCCGCGCTGCGCGATCGACCCGGCGATATCCCGCTGCTGATTCGGCATATCTGCGATCAACTGGTCAGCCGCGGCTATCCGGCCAACGTCGACTGCGACGAAGAGGCCATGCAGCTGATGATGGACTACCCGTGGCCCGGCAACGTTCGCGAACTGACCAACGCTGTCGAACACGGCATGATACTGGCCAAGAACGGGCGGGTTAACGCGGGCGCGCTGCCTTTCGATATCCGCCACTATCACAAGCACAACAACCACGCCGCGGTGCGCAGTCAGCAGGCCGCTGCCGGCAGCCCGGCTGCGA
>JAJDOI010000026.1 GCA_022340245.1 Thiogranum sp. | reverse complement strand
CTGTGGGCCATCCGCTCGGGCCAGTTCGAGGACCTGGAGGGACCGGCGCACCGGATACTCATGGACGATGACGATCCGATGATCCCGCGCAAGCCGCAATTGAAGGACGACGACGAGTAAGATAAGATAACGCTAATATTGCCGAGGGTAAGTGCATGTTTACGTTTCAGGGTTTTCCGATGTTTATCGTCATCGCACTGGTGACTGTGGCATGGTTAAGCTTTCTCTCGGTCGTGTTGTTCGCCTGATTCGTGAATCGTCAGCAAAAAAACGGCCCCTTGTTCGGGGCCGTTTTTTTTGCTGACGATTTGATCAATCCATCAGCTTTTTCAGTTTATTGATGGCGTTCTTTTCCAGCTGCCGTATGCGCTCGGCCGACACGCCGAAACGCTCTGCGAGTTCATGCAGCGTGAGCTTCTGTTCGCTCAGCCAGCGCTGTTCGAGAATGACGCGATCGCGCTCGTCAAGCTGTTCCAGCGCCTGGTGGAGCCGCTCGCTGACCCGGTTTTCCCAGTCGTTGTGTTCGAGGGACTGCGCCGGGTCGCTGGCAGCGGGGGCTGCCAGATAAGCCGACGGCGACCAGTTCGTCTCCTCGTCGCTCTCGGCCGACGCGGCGGGATCAAAAGCGACATCCTGGCCACTGAGTCGCGATTCCATCTCGAGCACTGTTTCGGGCGGCACGCCCAGGTCTTCGGCGACAGATTCCACTTCCTCGCGGCTGAACCAGCCCAGGCGCTGCTTGGCGCTGCGCAGGTTGAAGAACAGCTTGCGCTGGGCCTTGGTGGTCGCCACCTTGACGATTCGCCAGTTGCGCAGAATGTATTCGTGGATTTCCGCCTTGATCCAGTGCACGGCGAATGACACCAGCCGCACACCGACATCCGGGTTGAAACGTTTGACGGCCTTCATCAGACCGATACCACCTTCCTGGATCAGGTCCGCCAGCGGTAGCCCGTAACCGCCGTAGCCGCGGGCGATTTTCACCACAAACCGCAGGTGTGAAACCACCAGTTCGCGCGCGGCCTCGACGTCGTCATGGTCACGCAGGCGCAGTGCAAGTTCGCACTCCCGCTCTGCGCTGAGGACCGGAATGCGGTACACGGCCCGCAGGTAGGTATCCAGCTGCTCGCTGGGAACCGGCAGGGTCGTGGCGCTGGTCGTGACCAAAGCATGACTCATCGTTTTCTAACCTCCATTTCGAACTGGCACAAGTTTAGCACTCGAATAATGAGAGTGCTAATCCTGGCAAAAGTTCCTTCAAATACAGAGAACTGTGGTCGATTCCGATGAGGGCTCAGGGGGCTTCAGGCACACACTTTGTTGCGGCCCTGGGCCTTGGCGGCGTACAGCGCCTTGTCGGCATGGTTGAGCAGCTGGGTCAGCGTCATGTCCGGGTGATGCTGGTTGCTGGCCAGCCCGATACTGACCGTGATGGTGACGCCGGCGGGCTCGAGAGCTTCAATTTCGCGGCGCAGCCCCTCGGCACAGTTGTGGGCGTTCCGCGACTGGCAGCGGGGCACCAGCAGGGCGAATTCCTCGCCGCCGAAGCGGACCGCCATGGCGTGTTCCGGTAACCGGTCCAGCAGCAGGCGGCCGAGGGTTTCCAGTACACGATCACCGGTGATGTGGCCGAGGTTGTCGTTGATCTTCTTGAAATGATCGATATCCAGCAACACCGCGGCGACCGGGTGGTTGCTGCGGCTGGCCATAAATTGTTCGCCGTGATCGAGCAGATAGCGGCGGTTATAAACCCGTGTGAGGCTGTCGGTGATTGCCAGTCGGTGCATGGCGTCGGTCTGACGTTTCAGTGCCGCGAACTGCTGCTTGATCAGCAGTAGCGAACGGATGCGTGCCATCAATACTTCTTCCACAATCGGCTTGGCGACAAAGTCGTTGCCGCCGGCGTGAAATACCTCGACCTGTTTTGCGTCCGCTTCCGAGCCGGTCAGGACCAGCACCGGCATTTCCTGCTGGGAATAGTGGAACCGGGCACGTATGGCGTGCAGCAGATCGCCGCCGGTCAGGTGGCCCTGGAGGAAGAAGTCGGTGATGACAATATCGAAACCTTCGTCTTCCTTGGGGCCGCCGGCAGCGGTGTCGCGTAACAGTTGCAGGGCTTCTTCGGCGAGCGCCGTGTGTATCACCTGCAAGCCGTGACGCTCCATCAGGCGCATGAGTACGGTTGCCGCCAGTTGACTGTCTTCCACGTAGAGAATACGCCCCACCAGGCCGGAATTGCGCTGCATGAAATCCTTGATGAACTCGGCGAAGGCGCGATAGCCCAGCGACTTGTCGAAATAGTCCGTAACCCCGGCGGCGAATCCTTCGCGCAACAGGCGGGCGTCGGCGTCCCCGGATACGACGATGGTGGGCGTGTAGTGATGATGTCGGGAAGCCCGCACGTAGCGGCTCAGTTCCAGGCCGTCCTTGTCGGGCAGCATCAGCGCGGTGGTAATCAGGTCAAACTGGCTGCGCTCGAGCCAGGCACAGGCTTCCGCGACTGTGCCGCAGGTGATGATTTCGGTTTCCGGCATTTCCTCGTTGAGGATACGAACAACGATGGTGCGGGCGACTTCCGAACCGTCCACCACCAGGATGCGATTGAGTTTTCGGGGCATTGAGACCTGGGCCTGTTTGATCTTGGTTTTTTTTGTTAGTTGCAGTTAACCCGCATCCAACGAGATCGACCGTTGGGAAGAAAATCTTTAGAAAAATGTGGGCGTTTGGTTATTTTTCGTGCTTTCAGCGGGTTATCCGGGCTCTATGGCCGCGAGGTGGCGGCCCACCGCCAGCCAGGCGCCGAGCAGGCCCAGAAAGCCGCCGCCAGCCAGCAGGGCCAGGCTCTCGGCGAACGACAGGGTTTGCAGGTTGAAGCCGCTCTGGTAAAGCCCTGCCAGGCGTCGGACCGGGTCATCGAGCTGGAGAAAGGCAAGTTCCACCAGCACGGCTGCCAGCAACGCGCCGCTCAGGCCATACCACAGGCCGCTGTAGAGAAACGGCCGGCGGATGAATGCCCCGGTGGCGCCGATAAGTTTGGTGATTTCTATTTCATCGCGCCGGTTCTGGATTTCCAGGCGGATGGTGTTGCCGGTAATCAGCAGCACCGCCAGGCCCAGCAGTGTCGCTATGACCCAAATCGTGCGCCGCGCAATGTCGACAATGGCGTTGAAGCGCTTGACCCATTGCAGGTCGAGCTGTGCCAGTTCGACCTGTGGCAGTTTTTTCAGGCGTTCCAGCAGCGACGCCGCCGAAGTGGCACCGGCAGCAGAAGTACTCACCGGCTTAATGGCCAGCACGACCGGCAGGGGGTTTTCGTCCAGGATGTCCAGCGCATCACCGAAGCCTGACATCTCGCGGAACTCGGAGAGAGCCTGCTGCGGTGTGATCAGTTGCAGTTTTTCGATTTCCGGCCAGTCTTCGAGCTTGTGTTTCAGCGTCTGTGCCTGCGTGACCGAGACGTCGTGACGCAGGAACACCGACAGGTTCGCGCCACCGTCCCACTGGGTGCTGAGCCGCTGCAGGTTGCCGGTGAGCAGGTACAGGCCGGCGGGCAGCGCAAGCGCGATACCGATGACGGCCGCCGTCATCAGCGACGCCAGCGGCGCCCGGTACAGGCGCCCGAGACTGTTGAGTGCCATCTGTGCATGGCGTACCAGGTAAACGTGGGCAAATGCCGGCAACTTCATGCGTACGCCAGCACCTCGGGGTTTACCAGGCGGCCCTGGTGCAGCTGTAGCTGGGGATAGGGCAGTCGGGAAATGAGGTCCAGGTCGTGACTGGCGATCAGTACGGTAACGCCGACCTGATTGAATTGCTCAAACAGGTGCATGATGTCCCGTGACAGGTCCGGATCGAGGTTGCCGGTGGGTTCGTCAGCCAGCAACAGGGGCGGCTTGTTGACCACCGCGCGGGCGATACCCACGCGTTGCTGCTCGCCACCCGACAGGGTAATGGGCAGGGCGCGTTCTTTGTCCAGCAGGCCGACTTTATCCAGCGCCGCCCGCACCCGCCGCCCGATGTCCTGGTGACGGTGTCCGGCAATCACCAGCGGCAGGGCCACATTGTCGAACACTGTGCGGTCGAACAGCAGGCGGTAATTCTGGAAAATCATGCCGATCTTGCGGCGCACGAACGGAATTCTGCGCTTGCGGGGCCGGGACAGGTTCTCCCCGTCGAGGAACAACTGGCCACGGGTGGAGCGCTCCAGCAAGGCGATGAGCTTCAGCAGCGTGCTCTTGCCTGCGCCCGAATGGCCGGTGAGAAAGGCCATGGCACCTGCCGGCAGGTGGAAGCTGACCGCCTGCAGGGCGTCCCTGCCTTCCGGGTAACGCTTGCAGATGTTGTCAAAGCGGATCATCAGTCGCTGCTGTCGAACAAGGCGTCGACGAATTCCCCCGCGTCAAAGGGTCGCAGATCTTCGATAGCCTCGCCGACACCGACAAAGCGAATGGGAATACCGAGTTGTTTGGCGATGGCGAAAATAATGCCGCCCCTGGCGGTGCCGTCCAGCTTCGTCAGTGTTATGCCGCTGATGGTGACAGCCTCGTTGAACTGCCGAGCCTGGCTGAGGGCGTTCTGGCCGTTGCCGGCGTCCACGACCAGCATGACTTCGTGCGGTGCGCTGGGGTCCAGCTTCGCCAGAACCCGCTTGATCTTTTTCAGTTCTTCCATCAGGTTGGACTGGGTGTGCAGGCGCCCCGCGGTATCGGCGATAAGCACGTCCGCGTGACGTGCCCGCGCGGCCTGCAGGGCATCGAAGATGACCGATGCGGAGTCGGCGCCCTGTTGTTGCGCGATCACCGGCACCTGGTTGCGTTCACCCCAGGTCTGAAGCTGTTCGACGGCCGCGGCGCGGAAGGTGTCGCCCGCGGCCAGCATCACGGAGCCGCCCTGATCCTGGAGGTGGTGGGCGATTTTGCCGATGGTAGTGGTTTTGCCGGCACCGTTGATGCCCACCATCAGCAGCACGAAGGGCTGGTCCGACGCCGGAATGCTCAGTGGAACATTCACCGGCTCGAGCATGCTGCGCATGTCTTCGCGCAAGGCGTTCATCAGCGCATCGGCATCGTTGAGCTGCTTGCGTGCGACGCGCCGGGTGAGATCCTCGATGATGCTCTGCGTGGCTTCCACCCCCACATCGGCGGTCAGCAGCTGGGTTTCCAGCTCTTCGAGCAGCTCGTCGTCTATCTGTTTGCGGCCGACAACCAGCCTGGCGATGCCCTCGCTGAGGTCGCCACGGGTTTTCGCCAGACCGGCCTTCAGGCGGCTGAAAAGGCCCGGCTTTTTCCCAGCAGTATCCTGCGGGTTCTCGCCACCGGGCCTATCGGGGGGATTTTTTTTGTTGAAACCAAACATCGCTGTTGCTGTCTAGACTGGTCTGCGTATCCTATCACCCCCACCACTGGGACGAAAACAGAAGGAGTACAGAATGCGAGGATGGCTCGCACTGGTTGTGACCCTGTTCACGGCGGCCGCTCACGCCGCTCAGCCGGTTCACGAATACAGTCTTGATAACGGTCTGAAACTTATTGTTAAGGAAGACCACCGAGCCCCGGTCATGGTATCGCAGGTGTGGTACAAGGTCGGTTCCAGTTACGAACATGACGGCATTACCGGATTGTCGCACGTGCTTGAGCATATGATGTTCAAGGGCACTGAAGCCCACCCGGCGGGGGAGTTTTCGCAGATCATTTCTGAAAACGGCGGGCGGGAAAACGCCTTTACCAGTCAGGACTACACCGCCTATTTTCAGACCATGGAAGCCAGCCGCCTGCCGGTGAGTTTTGAGCTGGAATCCGACCGCATGCGCAACCTCGCGTTGCCGCCGAAAGAGTTCAAGAAAGAAGTGCAGGTGGTCATGGAAGAGCGGCGCATGCGCACTGACGACAACCCGCAGTCACTGACTTACGAACAATTCAACGCCACGGCATTCGCCAGCAGCCCCTACCGGATTCCCACCATTGGCTGGATGGGTGACCTGAAAACCATGGCCGTCGGTGATCTGCGCAACTGGTACCAGAAATGGTATGCGCCCAACAATGCCGTTGTGGTGGTGGTAGGCGATGTCGATCCGGATGCCGTATACCGCCTGGCGAAGAAGTATTTCGGACCGCTCAAACCAAGCGATATCGTAAAGCCCAAGCCGCGCCTGGAGATTCCGCAGTTCGGGCCCAAGCGCATCGTGGTCGAGCGCCCGGCGAAGCTGCCCTACCTGATCATGGGTTACAAGGCGCCCGTGGCGCTGACCGCGGAGCAGGACTGGGAACCCTACGCCCTGGAGGTGCTGGCGAGCATTCTCGACGGCGGCGACAGTGCGCGCCTGGCCAGCCAGGTGGTGCGCGGCAGCCAGGTGGCTGCCAGCGCCAGCGCGAGCTACGACGCGTTCGACCGCCTGGAAACGCTGTTTCTGTTTTCCGGTACGCCGGCCAACGGCCACAGCGTCGCCGACCTGCAGAAGGCGCTGCTGGCGCAGATCAAGCAGCTGCAGGACAAGCCCGTCAGCGCGGAAGAACTGGAACGGGTCAAGGCCCAGATCCGCGCCGACAAGGTCTTCGAGCGGGATTCGATTTTCTATCAGGCCATGCAGATCGGCATGCTGGAAACGGTGGGTTTGAGCTGGAAAGACGCCGACCAGTACCTGCCGCGTATCGAAGCGGTGACCGCGGAGCAGGTACAGGCGGTTGCCAGGAAATACCTGGTTGAAGATCAGCTGACGGTCGCGACGCTCTCGCCCCAGCCCATCGATCCCAAACATCCACCCCGCGCCGGAGGCATTTCCTCTCATGTTCGCTAAGCACAATTCACCCGTCCTGCGCGGCCTGTGGGCGGCTTTCGCCCTGTCATACGCTGTCGCGGCCCAGGCCTTGCCCGATATCCAGAGCTGGAAAACGGAAAAGGGCGCCAAGGTGCTGTTTGTCGCAGCCCACGAACTGCCCATTGTCGACGTGCGCATCGTCTTCGACGCAGGCAGCGCCCGTGACGGCGAGCGGGCCGGCGTCGCAGGCCTGACCAGCGCGCTGCTCGATCAGGGTGCCGCCGGGATGGACGCCGATGCCATCGCAGGCGGTTTCGAACAGCGTGGAGCGCAGTTGGGCACGGGTTCCGAACGCGACATGGCGTGGGTATCGCTGCGCAGCCTCAGCGACGAGAAACTCCTGCAGCCGTCGCTGGATCTGTTCGGCAAGGTGCTCGCCCGGCCCGATTTCCCGCAGGCCGACTTCGAGCGCGAACAGCAGCGCACCCTGACCGGTCTCGAATACCAGAAGCAGCAGCCCGACTCGATTGTCGAAAATGCCTTTTACCACGACGTGTATGGCGAGCATCCCTACGCCGGCAATCCATCCGGTACCGAGGACAGCGTTGCCGCCTTGTCCGTCAAGGATCTCAAAACGTTTTACCGGCAATACTACGTCGCACGCAATGCCACTGTGGTGATCGTCGGCGACGTCACCCGCAAGCAGGCCGAGGCGATCGCCGGCCAGCTGGTGGATGCCTTGCCCGAAGGCGAGAAGGCGCCGCCCCTGCCCAAGGTCCCTGCACTGAACAAAGCCAGGACACAGTTCATCGAATATCCGTCGACCCAGAGCAATGTGCTGATGGGTGAGCCGGGCGTGCGCCGCGGTGATCCGGATTACTTCCCGCTGTACGTCGGTAACCACGTACTCGGGGGCAGCGGTCTGGTGTCGCGCATCAGCGAGGAGATTCGTGAAAAGCGTGGCTTGTCCTACAGCGCCTACAGCTATTTCATTCCCATGAAGCGGGAGGGCCCGTATACCCTGGGCTTCCAGACGCGAAATGACAAGCGCGACGAAGCGCTGGCGGTATTGCGCGACACGGTGAAAAAGTTCGTCAAGGAGGGGCCGACAGATAAAGAGTTGGCGTCGTCGAAGAACAACATCATCGGTGGCTTCCCCCTCGCGGTCTCCAGCAACAGCAAGATCACCGAGTATCTGGCGATGATCGGCTTCTATGATCTGCCGCTGGATTACCTGTCAACCTTTACCGACAACATCAAGGCGGTGACAGCGGAGCAGATCCGCGATGCCTTTCGCCGCCGCGTGGATGTCGACGATATGGTAACGGTTATTGTCGGCCGCAAGCAGCCGGCCGATAGGGGTTCCTGAGCCCGCTGTAAGCAAATTCGTACAACGGATTCAGAAATAGCTTACAGGATTTTCAGAAATTTCCTCCTGATTAATGCCCCGCCGGACCGCTAATCTGCGGTCCGGCACACACCTGTTTCGGGTCGCTCCGGCAAGTGCCGACAAGGACGTTAATTCTTTTCATGGAGGATACTATGAACCCCCCTTCTACTGTCTTTTCTACAGTTTGCGCGGCGTGCGGTCTCGCCCTGGCGAGTGCGCCCCTGGGCGCGACACCGGTTATTTCCGAGCTGTTTTACGATGCCAGCGGCAGTGATGCCGGCCTGGCCTTTGTCGAGTTGTACGGCTCACCCGGTGAAAGCCTGGACGGGCTGGTACTGGAGGGCGTCAACGGCGGCAACGGCGCTGTATATACCAGTCTCGGCCTGAGCGGCGTCATCCCGGCGGATGGCGTGTTCCTTGTCGGCGACAACGATGGCAGCGGTGCCACGGCGGTCGTCGGTGCCGATCTGGTCGGCGACGTGGATTATCAGAACGGCCCCGATTCCGTGGTATTGCGCGATGTGGCCGGGCTTATAGACGCTGTGGGATACGGCAGTTTCGCTGCGACGGACAGCTTCGCCGGGGAAGGCGATGCCGCGCCTGATCCGGTGGCCGGCAGCAGTATTGCCCGCATCAACCCGCTGCTCGATAGCGACAATAACGCGGTCGATTTTACTGTGCTGGACACGCCGACCCCGGGCAGTGTGCCGTTGGTAAGCAGTGTTCCCTTGCCGGCGGGTATCGAGTTGTTTGCCTCGGGGTTGATGGGACTGGTGTCAGTAGCCCGGCAGCGACGACGGTAGGAGAGCGGGCAAAGCCCGGTGGACGCGGCAATCCACCGGGTTGACCCGGCAATCACAGCTGCGCACCATGCCGGCTATGGGCGCGAAGTCGAATCAGGTCAGAATCATTGCCGGCCAGTGGCGCGGGCGTAAACTCGGTTTCCCCGATATCGACGGCTTGCGCCCGACATCCGACCGGATACGCGAGACGCTGTTCAACTGGCTGGCCCCCGTGTTGCCGGGGGCGTATTGCCTGGATCTGTTTGCCGGCAGCGGCGCGCTGGGTTTCGAGGCCGCCTCGCGGGGTGCCGCGCGGGTGGTGATGAATGAGCGGAATCCGCTCGTGGTACGTGCGCTGCAGGACAGTAAAGCGCGCCTGGTGGCCGACCAGGTGGAAGTGCTTGGCGGCGCTGCCCAGAGTTGTCTCGCCAGGTGTGGCGGACCGTTCGACGTGGTGTTTCTCGATCCCCCGTTTTCACAGCCCCACCTGCTGACCGCGGCTGCAGACCTGTTGGCTCGTGGTAACTTCCTGAAAGATGGCGCCTATATCTATGTGGAAGCGCCGTCAGGCGCAGACCTCGATGACCTGCCGGCCGGTTGGCAATTGTATCGACAGAAACAGGCGGGGGCAGTCAGCTATCGGCTTTACCGATTCCAGTCGGCATGACAAAAAAGCCAGCTCTATTGCCGGGTTGGTGGACCTGATACTATAAATCCATGGTGCCGACAGGCGTGTCGCCGCGACGCGTCGGGCGCCGACTTGCAGGTAACTTCAATCAGCTGAGCGACAATGCCCATGCAAATCGCCGTGTATCCAGGGACATTCGACCCTATCACCAATGGCCATACCGATCTGATCGAGCGTGCCGCCAAGCGCTTCGACACGGTGATTGTCGCCATACACAGCAGCGGTTCGAAGGCGCCGGCATTCAGTTGGGAAGAACGAGTCGCGCTGGCGCGCGAGGTTCTGGCGGGTCATCAGAACGTAGTCGTCGAGGGTTTCGAGGGTCTCCTGGTGGACTTTGCGCGCAGGCATCACGCGGGCGTCATCCTGCGTGGCTTGCGCGCGGTGTCTGATTTCGAGTACGAGTTTCAGCTCGCCAGCATGAACCGCCAGCTTGCTCCGGAGATCGAAACCCTGTTCATGACACCGGACGAGCACTATGCCTACGTGTCGTCGAGCCTGGTACGCGAGATTGCCGGGCTTGGCGGCGATGTGACGCCATTTGTCCATGAAAAGGTCGTGGCTGCATTAAAACAGCGATTGCGGTAACATTATTAACCACTTATATAGAGGGCTGGTTTCTGGAGGTCCGGTATGGCGCTGATGATCACCGATGAATGCATCAACTGTGATGTGTGTGAGCCTGAGTGTCCGAATGGCGCAATTTCGCAGGGCGAGGAGATCTACATCATTGACCCCAACCTGTGCACCGAATGCGTGGGGCATTACGAAACCTCCCAGTGCGTCGACGTCTGTCCTGTGGACTGTATCCCCTTCAACCCGGACTACGAGGAGACGCGCGAGGAATTGATGGAGAAATACCGGCGCATTACCGGCGAGGACGCCGCCTGATGGCGTGGCACAGTTTTCCGAGAGCAAAAAGGCTCCGGTTCGGGGCCTTTTTGTTGTGTGTGCTCGCGCTGTCTGGCGGCGCGCGCAGCGCGTCGGCGGCCGCGCCCGTCAAGCCGCCCGCACAGGCCGTCGCCAGCGCCCATCCGTTGGCGACCGAAGCCGGACAGGCGATTCTGGGTGCGGGCGGCAACGCTTTCGATGCGGCCATCGCGGTGAGCGCCGCGCTGGCGGTGGTCGAGCCCTACAGTTCGGGTATCGGTGGCGGCGGGTTCTGGCTGTTGCACCGTGCCAGCGATGGCAGGCAAGTGATGATCGACGGGCGCGAGCGGGCACCACTGGCCGCCGACCGCGACCTCTACCTGGACGAGTCGGGCGCCGTGGTCCCTGGTCTGTCCATGGACGGGCCGCTGGCAGCGGCAATTCCCGGTGAACCCGCGGCGCTGGCGCACCTTGCAACGCACTACGGCCGCTTGCCGCTGGCAGACTCGCTGGCGCCCGCCATCCGTCTGGCCGAGCAAGGCTTTGCGGTGGATGAACATTACCGGCGCCTGGCTGCTTTCCGACTGCAGGTGTTGCAGCGTTTTGCCGGGACGGCGAGGATTTTCCTGCATCGCAATGAAGTCCCGCCGCTGGGAACTGTGATCAGGCAGCCGGACCTTGCGACCACGTTGCGCGCGCTCGCGGGGCAAGGCCGGGACGGCTTCTATGCAGGGAAAGTGGGCGCATTGCTGGTGCAAGGTGTGCGCGAAGCCGGCGGGATCTGGACGAAGGCGGACCTCGCGGCCTACCGGGTCGTCGAACGCGAACCGATCCGTTTTGACTATCGCGATCTGCATATCGTGTCGGCTGCGCCGCCGTCTTCGGGCGGCGTCGCGCTGGCCACCATGCTGCACATCCTGGAAGGTTACCCGCTCACCCGGCTGGACGAGGCCGCGCAGGTGCACCTGATCGTGGAAGCCATGCGCCGTGCCTACCGCGACCGGGCCCAATACCTGGGAGATCCGGACTTCGTCAGCATACCCGTACAGGAATTGATTCACCCCTGGTACGCCGCGGGTTTGCGCGCCTCGATTCGTCCCGATCGGGCGACGCCGAGTGCGTCGCTGGCGGCCGCTGAGCCCGCGCCGGCGGGCAACCACACAACCCATTTTTCGATTCTTGACCGCGACGGCAACCGCGTTGCGGCGACGCTGAGTGTCAATTACCCGTTCGGCTCGGGCTTTGTCGCGCCTGGAACCGGTGTCCTGCTGAATGACGAAATGGACGATTTCTCTGCCAAGCCGGGCGTGCCCAACGCCTACGGCCTGGTTGGCGCCGAAGCCAATGCCATAGCCCCCGGCAAACGGCCTCTGTCCAGCATGACCCCCACCTTTGTCGAGAGTGAACGTGGTGTGGCGATCCTGGGCACGCCCGGAGGCAGCCGTATTATCACCATGGTTCTGCTGGGTATCCTTGATCTGGAAGCCGGGCGCGGACCCGCGTCCTGGGTGGCGCGTCCGCGCTTTCACCACCAGTACCTGCCGGACCTTATTGAATACGAACCCGAGGCCTTCAGCGACGAAGTCCTGGATGCGCTGGCTGCGCGCGGACACAGGCTGAAACAGCTTGCCCGTGACTATGGCAATATGCAGGCTATCTACTGGGACTACGCACGCCAACGCGTCGAGGCGGCGTCGGACCCGCGCGGTATCGGCCGCGCCGAGGTGCGTTGACGGCGCCGTCCCGCGGTCCGTCAGCGTTGGCAGACAGGGCAGTAGAAGCTTGAGCGCTGCCCGATACGGCTCTCGCGGATGGGGGCACTGCAGCGGGGACAGGGGGCACCGCCGCGACCATAGACCCGCAGCCACTGCTTGAAATAGCCCGGTTCCCCCTGACCGCCGACGAAGTCGCGTAAGGTGGTTCCGCCCTGGCCGATAGCGTCGTCGAGCACCAGCCTGATGTCGCCGGCGAGCTGCTCATAGCGCTGCCGGCTGATGCGCCCCGCGGCTCTCGCGGGATGGATGCCGGCGCGGAACAGGGCTTCGTTGGCGTAGATGTTGCCGACGCCCGCCACAATGTGGCTGTTCATAATAAAACTCTTCACCGCCAGTGTCCGGCCGCGGGATGCGCGGTGCAGATACGCACCATCGAAGCTGTCGCCGAGCGGCTCGGGGCCCAGATTTCGGAGCAAAGGGTGCTGCTCGATGGCCTTCCCGGTCCACAGCCAGGCGCCGAAGCGGCGTGGATCAGTAAAGCGCAGGCGGCTGCCATTGTCCAGCAGCAGGTCAACGTGGTCGTGCGGGCCGACGCAGGCGTCGCCGACCAGAATGCGCAGACTGCCCGACATCCCCAGATGAATGATCAGCGTGCCGCTGCCGATCGACAGCAGCAGGTATTTGCCGCGTCGCTCAATACGCTCGATGTACCGGCCGGCCAGGTGCTGTTCCAGCCGGCGCGTCACCGGCCAGCGCAGTTGCCGCTGGCGGACAATGAGTTGTTGGATGCGTTGCCCGCAGATATGGGGCTCTATACCACGCCGCGTGGTTTCGACTTCTGGAAGTTCGGGCACAGTGGGCTGCGGGGTCAGTCTTCAACGTCGGCTTTGGCGGCATCCAGTGTCAGCATGGCCTCGCTGCGATTGCCCATGCGGTACTGGATGCCGTAGTCCGGTCGGACCAGTACCAGTTCCGGTTTGCGGCTGATGATCTGCAGCCTGACCGGGGTTTCCTTGCCCTTCAGCCTGATTTCGATCGCGTCGCCTGACTGTTCCGGGTTGGCGGCCTGTACATTGAGTGCGCTCGCATCCTGCCAGATATCGACGAACTGCTGCAGCACCGCGGCGCTGAGGCCCTGGTCCGGATCCATCTGCCAGCCCTGCTCCGTCCGGCTCAGGCTCAGATCGGGCAGGCGGATGGCCTCTACGCGGGCATCCTTGTCGAGCAGTCGGTCACGCACGAACTGGGTAAAGCTGCTTTCCATCAACGGCAGGTAGTTATCGGGAATCAGGTGAACGCGCTCACCGACGCGTACGTAACGCAAGTCGTCGATGGGTTCGAGGTTGCCGAATTCGACTGGGGTGTCATTTAAAAAGATCGTGGCGTACGGTGGGCTGAGTTGCAGCGTAGCGAGGTCCATGTCGGCGGCGGGGTAGCTGCGCACCGGTTTCTGCTCGGCCAGCCGTGCCAGCGCGCGAATCTTGAAATCCTCGGCGGGCAGCGGCGCAGGGCGGTCAATAATCCAGTTTCCCGGTGACCGGCGAACCAGCACCAGGTCGTCGCGCAGCGGCCGGTTAACGTGCATACGGTGCACGTCGTCGACTCTCAGCGTGGTGATCGCCTGGGTCTCGGTGGGCGCCTCGATGCCGGGCTCATACCTGGCGACCAGCCCCAGGGCGACGATGCCCACCAGCAGCAGCAGATTCATTATCCAGCGTGATTTCATGGGGCCCGGGCCTCTAGCGGTTGCGCCGCCGCCACCAGATGCTTATGCCGCTGCCGAGCAGCAACAGGGGGATGCCAAACAGAAAACCGAAAGCGATAGCGGCCTGGGCGAACCTGCTCAGCTCGAGGTTGACGTCACCCGCGGTGCGCGCCGTGATGGCGATAAACTCGTCGTCGTGGTTCAGCCAGTTGAACAGGTTCAGGCCCAGGTTGACGTTCCCGGCATTGCCGAGATAGGCGTTGGAGAGAAAATCGCTGTCGCCGACCACCACCACCCGTTGTTCGCCGGCCGCGTCGTCCGCCTGTGCCGGTTTGCGGCTGCGCGTGAAGACGTAGGCGATGTCGAGCGGGCCCATGCGCTCGTCACTGTCTTCGTCGAATTTGATGGTACCGCTGACGGGGCCGATCTCCGTCCAGGAACGGTCCAGCGTGGTCAGCAGCGGCTCGGCCTGCCAGTCTTCCGGTGAGTCGACTTCCAGCGCGGCGGCCTGGGGAAACAGTGTCAGGCTGGTCATTTCGCGCGTAATGGGGTGCATCGGATAGCTGGGAATGATGGCGAAGGCAGGGTTCTCTATACCGAACAACTGGGTGGTGGCATCGACCACCACGCCCGGCAGGAATTCGACGCCCAGCCTTTCGGCCAGGGGTTCGAGGCCCACGGAGGCGCCGGGTTCGGCGAGCCACAGCAGGTTGCCGCCCTGATCGACATAGTTGTTCAACAGGTGGACTTCGCCGGTCAGCAGCGAGACGCGCGGGTCGGCGATGACCAGCAGGTTGATATCAGTCGGGATCACGGGCGTTTCGGCGAGATTCAGACTGGTGAGCTCGATGCCCTTCTGTTCCAGCAGTTTACCGAATTGCCCGAGGTCGTGGTTGGCCTGCCCCTTCGGGTCGCGTTCACCGTGGCCGCTGAGAAACGCGACCTTGCGTTGCTTCTGCCGGGCAATACGCAACAGCGCATTGCTGATGCTTTGTTCGGAGAGAGACTGAACCTTGTCGCTGCGCCCCTGGTAGGCGATGAGGAGTTCGCCATCCATGGTGATGCCCAGGTCGCGGATGCGTTCGGGTTCTGCATCCGGGTTGACGAATTGCAGGTCCAGGCCAGGTTTGTAACGTTGATACCGCGCCACCAGGTCGCGAATATGCCCGCGTATTACGTCGTTGTCGGTAGCGAACGCAGTGATATGGATAGCATCGGGCATTTCGTCCAGCAGCTGGCGGCTTTCCAGCGACAGGGTATTGCGACCGCCGCGCGTCCAGTCGGCTTCGACGCTGTAGCGCGTGCTCAGCCACGCCAGCAGCCCCACCATCACCAGCAGTGCGACGACGAACAGCAAGGTCTGCAACTGCAGCTGTCGGCGGGAGTGGCGGGTGACCTGCATGGTTTATCCTGTGAGACGCTGTTGATCCAGGCGGCGAATGGCGAGGATCAGAAACAGGGCTATCAGCAGGACGTAGTAAGCGACGTCCGTGGTGCTGAACAGGCCCTTTAGAAACGAACTCAGGTGGCCCTGCAGCGACAGATAACCGAACAGGCTGGCGACTTTTTCCTTGCTGCTGCCGCTCCAGTCGATGATCCACAGTAACAGCAGCAGCCCGAAGGTGCTGACGGCGGCGACGACCGGCTGTTCGGTGAGCGAGGACATGAACACGCCGATGGCGGCAAAGCTGGAAAGCAGGAGCGCAAGGCCCAGCATGCCAGCCGCCAGTTTGCCGGTGTCCAGCGTCGTACCGGCGTACAGCGACGCGGGCATGGCTGCCAGCATCACCAGCAATACCAGGAAAAACAGCGCAACGCCGAGAAATTTGCCCAGCACGATGTCCGACATGGACACCGGCGCCGACAGCAGCAGGCTGAGGGTATGGTTGCGCTTTTCGTCACTGAACACCCGCATGGTGATTGCCGGTGCGATGAGCATGAACAGGAAGCCAACGGTCTGGAGCAGGGGGGCCACCACGATATCGGTGACGCCGGGCGCACCCTCGATGCCTGCGAGACGCGGTTGCAGCACCATGTAGGTGTCGACCTGGGTGAGAAACAGGTAGGCCACGATCAGCTGCAGAACGGCCATGATGGCCCAGGCCAGGGGTGACAGGAACAGGTTCCTGAATTCGCGGCTGGCGATGGTCAGCAGCATCAGGCCGCTGCCTCGGTGCCGCTGGTCTGTTCGCTGCAGGTGAGGTCGACAAATACCTGCTCGAGCGTCTGCCGGTCGAGCGCCAGTTCCACCAGGCCCCAACCATGTGCACTCACGCAGGCCGCCACCCGGTCAGCCGGGTTGTCGGCGTCGAAATGCAGGCGCGTCCGGTTGCCGTCAAGCGCATCGGCCGCGCTGACACCTTCGACCTGTCGCAGCATGTCGATATCCGGCGGGCCGGCGGTTTCCAGCACCAGGGCACTGCCGGTCAGGCGCTGGCGCAGGGTTTCCATGGACTCCGAAAACACCAGGCGGCCGCGGTGTATGATCTGAACGCGAGAGCAGGTGGCCTGTACCTCGGGCAGTATGTGCGTTGACAGGATAATCCCGTGATTCTCGCCCAGTTCGCGAATCAGCGTGCGGATGTCGCGGATCTGGTTCGGGTCCAGCCCCACCGTCGGCTCGTCGAGGATCACCACTGCGGGGTTGTGCAGGACCGCCTGGGCAATGCCGACGCGCTGCTGAAAACCCTTCGAAAGGTTGCCGATAAGGCGCCTGCCGGTCCCCTCCAGGCCGCAGCGCTGCATGGCGCGGGCCATCGCCTGGTCGCGTTTTCCCTTGATCACACGGTGCAGCCTGGCGCAGTAGGCGAGGTATTCGTTGACCGTCAGGTCTGGATAGACGGGTGGTTGTTCCGGCAGATAGCCGATTTCCGCTTTGGCCTGGCGAGGCTTGTCGAGCAGGTCGATGCCGTTGATCGATATGCGCCCGGCACTGGGCGCCAGGTTGCCGCTGATCATCTGCATGGTGGTGGACTTGCCGGCGCCGTTGGGTCCCAGGAACCCCAACACCTCGCCCTGGGCCAGCTCGAAGCTGATGGCCTCGACAGCCAAGTGGTGGCCATAGTAGCGATAGAGCTTTTCTACGCGGATCAGGATTTTGGTATCCATCTGCTTTATGATTAAATCTTGGGCGCACGTCTATATATTCAGACGGGTGCGTAAGCATAACTGAAAGCACTGCAGATTTGGATAGTTCCTATGCCAGCCGGAAAACCCGCCACACCGCTCTGCGACCAGTTCGGCTTCGACGCCGGCTGGCGTGAGGCGCAGCTGGATCTGATCGGCCTTCAGCCTTTCAGCCGCGACCAGGTGCGGCTGCTGCACGAGCGGATTCTGGGCACCGACAGCGCTACCGCGATTATCGACCGTTTTTACCAGCAGGTCATGCAGCACGGGCAGGCCGCGGAATTGTTGTCGAGTTTCGATATCGGTCACCTCAGGGAGCGCCAGATCCAGTTTCTCACTGGCTTCGGTCGCTGGTTCAAAGACGTGGAATACTTCGAGAGCCGCGCCACGCTGGGGGTGACGCATGCGCGCGTGGGCGTGCCGCTGAGTCTGTACGTGGCTGCGGTCGGCTTGTTGCAGAGCCTGATCCTGGAAGCGGTCCTGGAACGCATGGATGTGCGGGAGGAACGCCGACTGTTGACCGAGCTGGTGGTGAAACTGGCAAGTCTCGATATTGCCCTGGCAACCGAGGTCTATCACCGCGCCCGCATCGACGACATGGGCCGTTCGCTGAAGAAACTCGAACACCAGCAGCAGCACCTGCGCCAACAGCTGGAACAGGATGCACTCACGGCCACCTCCAGCCGCACCAGCCTGCTGAGGGGGCTCGAGACGGCGATCGGCCGGGCCGCCAAGACAGGCCAACCGCTGGTGGTGGTGATGGCCGACCTGGACCATTTCAAGGTAATAAACGACCAGCACGGCCACCTCGCCGGTGACCGGGTGCTGAAAGACGTCGCCGCGCGCATCAAGGCGGCACTACGCGAGTTCGACCTGGTGGGGCGCTACGGCGGCGAGGAGTTCGTGATACTGCTGGAAAATACTTCGCTGCATACGGCACACCAGGTCGCGGAACGTATCCGCAGGCGTATCGGTACCGAGCCCGTGCAGCTCGGCAGTGCCACCGTGGAGGTTACGATCAGCCAGGGATTGGCGATTTATCGGCAGGGCGATGACGTCCCGTCGCTGTTGAAGCGGGCCGATCAGGCCATGTACCGCGCCAAGGCGGCCGGCCGCGATTGTGTGGTCGAGGACTGAAATCCGGCGCAAACGGCTTGATTCATGCTGCTGGGCGTAGACACCGGCGGAACCTTTACCGATTTCGTCTGCTACGACGGCGAACAGCTCCGGGTGCACAAGGTGCTGTCAACGCCCGCAGCGCCGGAATCGGCGATACTGCAAGGTATTCGCGAGCTGGGCCTGGAAGGGCAGACGTTTTACCTGGTGCATGGTTCGACGGTCGCAACCAACGCGGTGCTCGAGGGCAAAGGTGTGCGTACCGCCTATGTGAGCAATCACGGCCTCGGCGACGTGCTGAGCATCGGCCGTCAGGCGCGCCGTGAACTATATAACCTGCAGCCGCAGCCGGAGCCGCCGCCGGTAGCGGCGGAACTTTGTCTCGAAGTCGGTGGCCGCCTCGCCGCGGATGGTCGTGTGCTCGAGCCCCTGGACGATAGCGAGGTCAGGCAGCTGGTCGAGCGGCTGCAGTCGCTCGGCGTCGAGGCTGTCGCTATCAATCTGCTGTTTGCCTACCTCGATGAGCGCTTCGAATACCAGATCGAGCAGGCGCTGCCGGAGCATCTGTTCGTGTCGCGATCTTCGTTCATCCTGCCGGAACAGGGGGAATACGAGCGCGGCATCGCGACCTGGTTGAATGCCTGGGTCGGACCCCGGGTTGAGGGTTATCTGCAACGTCTCACCCGCGCCGTCAGCCCCGCGCCGGTACACGTTATGCAGAGTTCGGCACTGACCATCGATGCCACTCAGGCGGCGCGGCGCGCCGTCAACCTGTTGTTGTCGGGGCCCGCGGGCGGGCTCATGGGAGCGCTTGCCGTGGGTGAGCAGCTCGGCTGCTCGCGCCTGCTTACCCTCGATATGGGCGGAACGTCGACAGACGTGGCCCTGATCGACGGCCAGGTGAACCTGACATCCGAGGGCCACGTCGGACGCTACCCGGTGGCGGTCCCCATGGTCGATATGCACACCATCGGCGCCGGCGGTGGTTCGATCGCGCGCGTCGACGAGGGCGGCATGCTGACGGTGGGTCCCGAGTCCGCCGGCGCTGAGCCCGGACCGGCCTGCTACGCTCGCGGTGGACAGCAGGCGACCGTCACTGACGCCAACCTGGTGCTTGGCCGGCTGCGGCCGGCGGCGTTCCTGGGCGGCGGCATGCCGCTTCAGCGCGAGGCCGCGGTTGCGGCGCTGGGCAGGCTCGGAGCCGAGATGGGGCTGACGGCCGAGGCCGCTGCGCGCGGTGTCGTTGAGTTGGCCAACGAGCACATGGCGCAGGCGCTGCGGGTGATTTCGGTTCAGCGCGGGATTGATCCGGCCGATTACGCTTTGATGGCCTTCGGTGGCGCGGGCGGACTGCATGTCTGTGCATTGGCCGGGGCGCTGGCGATGCCGCGCGCGCTCGTGCCGATGCACGCGGGTGTGCTGTCGGCGCTCGGCATGCTGGCGGCTCCCAAGGGCCGGCAACTGTCGCACAGCTTTTGCGCGCCGCTACTGCAGCAGGACGATGCGGGGCTGCGCGCGCGCCTCGATGCGCTGGTCGAGCAAGGCCGCGGTGAGTTGCTCGCCGAGGGCGTTGCCGCGCAAGCCATTGAAGCGGCCTACAGTCTGGATATGCGTTACCGCGGACAACGCTTTACCCTGAATATCCCCTACCGCAGTATTCGCCAGGCAGTTGCCGACTTCAACCGGGCGCACCGGCAGCGCTTCGGTCACGCGCTCGAGGTGCCTGTCGAGCTGGTCAACCTGCGCGTTGCTCTCTCGACCGGGCGTGGCGTCTTGCCCGCGGGTACAGATGTCGCGGGGCGAGCGGGTCAGCCGCTGGAGCGGGCGGCGGTGATCGGCGAGCGGCGGCCGGTGCCGGTATGGCGTCGTGAGGACCTCGATATCGAGCGAACCTACAAGGGACCGATACTGGTTCTTGATGCCGTGGCGAGTACCTATGTAGCCCGCGGCTGGACGTTGCAGGTTCATCGCAATGGCTGCCTGCTGCTGGAGCGCAGCTGAGCCAGGCCATTCCACGGGAATTTTTGCCTGTGGTCATCGAAACCGGTACCGTTGCCGGATATAGTCAACGTCACTCGGTCTCATCATTACGGCGTCATTATGGACAGTATTAATTCTCTTCAGCCCGAACTGTATATCAACCGCGAGCTCAGTCTTCTGCAGTTCAATCGACGCGTCCTCGAGCAGGCAAAGGATCCGCAGACACCCTTGCTGGAACGGCTCAAGTTCCTGTGTATTTCCAGTACCAATCTGGACGAATTCTTTGAAATCCGCGTTGCCGGCCTGAAGCAGAAAATCGCCTCGGGTTCGGTGCAGGCGGGCCCGGATAACTTTTCGCCGACCGAGGTGATGAGCCAGATAAGCGAACAGGCCCACCGCCTTGTCGAAGAACAATACCGGGTGCTGAACGAGGACCTGATACCGGCGCTGGAAAAGAAGAATATTCGTTTCGTGCGCCGCACTCAGTGGAGTAACAAGGCCGAGGCCTGGCTGCAGGATTTTTTCAGCCAGGAGCTGTTGCCGGTGCTGAGCCCCCTGGGTCTGGATCCGGCCCACCCGTTCCCGCGCATTCTCAACAAGAGTCTGAATTTCGTCGTATCGCTGGAAGGCAAGGATGCGTTCGGCCGCTCCAGTGGTACGGCGATCGTGCAGGCACCGCGCTCGCTGCCGCGGTTGATACGGCTGCCCGAGGACTGCGCCAAGGGGCCCTATGATTTCGTTTTCCTGTCGTCGATTATTCACGCGCATGTCAGCGACCTGTTTCCGGGCATGGCAGTGACCGGTTGCTACCAGTTTCGCGTGACACGCAACAGCGAGCTGTTTGTGGACGAAGAGGAGATCGACGATCTGCTGCACGCCGTTGAGGGCGAGCTGCTGTCGCGCCGCTACGGAGACTGCGTGCGCCTCGAGGTGGCGGACAACTGTTCACAGGAGATGGAGGATTTCCTGTTGAGCAAGTTCCGTCTGGGACAGGATGATCTGTACCAGGACAACGGACCGGTCAATCTCAATCGGCTGCTGGCGATTTACGACCTGGTGGAAATGCCGGATCTGAAATATCCGCCGTTCACGCCCAGGCGGCCGCAGGGTATCGCCAGCGAACAGAACATGTTCGAGGCGATCCGTGCCGGAGATATTCTGCTGCACCATCCGTTCGATTCCTTTCTGCCGGTCATCGACCTGCTCAAACAGGCCGCTGTGGACCCGCGGGTGCTGGCGATCAAGCAGACGCTGTACCGGACCGGCCCGGATTCGGCGCTCGTCACTGCACTGGTGGATGCCGCGCGCTCCGGCAAGGAGGTCACCGTGGTCATCGAGCTGCGGGCGCGCTTCGACGAGGAGGCCAATATTCAGCTGGCCAACCGCCTGCAGGAGGCCGGTGCCCATGTGGTGTACGGCGTTGTCGGCTACAAGACGCATGCCAAGATGCTGCTGATCACGCGGCGCGAGTCGAAGAAACTGCGGCACTACGTACACCTCGGCACCGGCAACTACCATGCGCGCACTGCGCGCCTGTACACCGACTACGGCCTGTTAACGTGCAGCCCCGCCATGGGCGCCGATGTGCACCGGGTCTTTCAGCTGTTGACCAGTCTGGGCAAGGTCAAGGCCCTGTCGAAGATCCTGCAGGCGCCTTTTACCTTGCACAAGAAAATGCTGGAGAAGATCGAGCGCGAAGCGGCCAACGCACGCGCTGGAAAGGCGGCGCGAATTATTATCAAATGCAATGCGCTGCTTGAGGCGGAATCGATTCGCGCCCTGTACGCCGCCTCGCAGGCGGGCGTCAAAATCGATCTTATTGTTCGTGGTATCTGTTGCCTTCGCCCCGGTATACCGGGGGTATCGGACCATATTCAGGTGCGGTCCATTGTCGGGCGCTTTCTGGAACACACGCGCGCGTTCTATTTTCACAACGAGGGCGATTACGAGCTCTATCTTTCGAGTGCCGACTGGATGGGGCGTAATTTCTTTCAGCGTGTCGAGGTCGCTTTTCCCATAGAGGACAAGAAGATTCGCCAGCGTATTCTGAAGGACGGACTGGAACTGTACCTGTCCGATAACAGGGAGGCCTGGGTGCTGCAGAAGGATGGCGAGTACAAGCGTTGCAGTCCGGTCGGGAAGCAGCGGGTCAGGTCGGCCCAGCGCAGTCTGCTCGCGAAAACCTAGTCACTGAGGGTCGGCAGGCGATCAGCGCCGGCAAACCACCGGTCGCTTATCGCTTAGCGGTATTCCAGCGTGATGCCGAAAGTCGCCAAATGCTTGCGCTCAACCTTGAGGTCGGCCTGAGAGAGAGGATGTTCTTCCAGCCAGCCCTGCGGAAAGGTCAGGCAAATGCTTTTCTCGGCGCCGTCGACGTGCACTTCGGGCGACGCCTTGTGCGAGCGGCTGCGTTGCAGCAGTACCGAGAGACGCAGCACCACGCACAACTGCACCGCGTAGTCGCGCATGTCTTCCGGCAGTGCTTCTACCATGGCCGGGCGGAATTTACGCCGGTGACAGCGGATCAGCACCGACAGAAACAGCTGTTCGCTCAGGGAAAAGCCCGGCAGGTCGGAGTATTTCACCAGGTAGGCACCATGTTTGTGGTACTGGCTATGAGCGATGAGCAGACCTATTTCATGCACCAGCGCCGCCCAGTGAAGCCATTTGGTCGTCGACGGTTCCGGTAATTGCCAGCATGGCCCGATCTGCTCGGAAAGCGCCAGTGCGGTTTCCTCGACGCGCAGCGCCTGTTCCACATCGGTGTGATAGCGCTGGGAAAGCGACTCCACGGTCCCTTCGCGGATGTCCTGGTGCTGCAGTCGTCCCAGCAGGTCGTACAAGAGTCCTTCGCGCAGCGCGCCCGAAGAATGCAGCATACGGTCGATTTTCAACGCATGGAATATCGCGCTGAGTATGGCAACGCCACCTGCAAACACCGGTTTGCGGTCCTCGCTGACTGCTTCGAACTCGATGTTGTTCGCGTCTCCAATGGCAATCAGGGCGCCGCGCAGTTTTTTCAGTGAATCCGGCGTAATGCCGTTGTCGCTCCAGCCGGCTTGCAGCACGACGTCGCGCACGGTACGTATGGTGCCGGATGAACCGGTCGCCATGGTCCAGCCGGTGCGTCTGAAGGTCTGTTTGCTGGCCTGCAATTCCAGCCGTGCGGCGAGAATGGCCTCTTTCATGGACGGCTTGTCAATTTTGCCGTCGGCAAAAAACCGCTGACTCATGCTGACGCACCCCATGTACAGGCTTTCCAGCTGGATGGGCTGAAAACCTTCGCCGATAATCAGTTCGGTGCTGCCGCCGCCGATATCCGCGACCAGTTGGCGGCCGCCAGGTTCGGCAAGGCTGTGGGCCACACCCAGATAAATGAGACGTGCCTCCTCGATGCCGGAGATGACCTCGATGCTGTGTCCCAGGGCGTCTTCGGCCTGGTGCAGGAAGCCGCTGGCGGCGTGCGCGCGGCGCAGGGTATTGGTGCCAACGGCCCTGACCGAGTCGGCAGGCAGGTCGCGGATGCGTTGGCCAAAGCGTTGCAGGCAGTCCAGCGCGCGCGCAGCGACCTCGGGTTCGAGGCTGCGCTGCCGGGTCAGGCCCTCGGCCAGCCGTACCGGTTCCCGCAGCCGGTCGATCAGTTGCAGCTGCTTGTTCTGCATCCGTCCAACGATCATGTGAAAGCTGTTGGAGCCCAGATCAATGGCGGCCAGCGAAGGTGCATCGGTTGTCTGGTTCAATGGATATGCACGTCAGGGGGTGTGCAGGCATTGTTTCCCAGACGTCGGGCAGGTGCAACCGAAAAAATTGCCGCAGCGTTGCGAGGCGCTGCGGCAAGGACGGGAAGGGAAGACAAGGATAAATGGTCAGATGTCAGCGAGCCGAGCAGTTAGCTTGCCGGCATCGGACCGAATCACTAGTCCAACCGCGGTTCAGGCTACGCCTGCGCTTTGCGCCTTTCCTTGACCTGGATCAAACTCCTTCGGGGTGTCGGCGCCAAACCTGGCTAGTCCTCGAGCAGTTGCCGACACGCGTCCTCTGCCCACTGCACCGCCTCCAGGTAGCAGTCGCGGATTTTGTGTGTGCCCAGCTGGCTGCAGCCGAGGGTTTCCCACTGGCCGCGCTCGTAGGCGAGTGCGCAGTCGAGCACATCGCCATGTATACCGCGTCGGTGCAGCAGCGCTGCGGAAATATGCTCGGCGAGTGGCAGTTGCGTGAGGATTTCCTCCATGCTGTTGTCCATCAGGGCATCGAGCGCGGAGAACAGGCCAACGGTAAAAAATGAATCCGGCTGCGCCGCGTTCATGGCTTTGGCCAGGCCTTCGGCCATTTTGCCACGCACCATTGCAGTCACTACCAGCTCGGCCGGTTTGTTATCGACCTGCGACATGGCCAGCAGAGTGGTCCAGGATTTAATGGTTTGCACCCCCAGCATGACAACCGCCTGGTGAATCGACTCGATTTTGCGCGGCAAGGCAAGTGAGGCGGAATTGACATAGCGCAGGATGCGGTAGCTGAAGGCGACATCCTGGACGATCAGCTCCTCTATCTGTTGCGGCGTGATGCCGGGGTCCTGCAGCCGGCTGAGCAGTTTCAGGATGGCCAGGCGGTTGTTGGGTAAGCGTTGTCCGCGAATGACCTTGGGTTGGGCGAAGAAGTAGCCCTGGAAATAGTCAAAGCCCAGTCCCATGCAGAAATCGAGTTCTTCCTGGGTTTCCACTTTCTCGGCTACCAGGCGCAACGGGTGCTGGCGCAAGGTGCTGACGTGCGCGCGAATTTCATCGTGGTCCAGGGTCATGACATCGATCTTGACCATGTCCGCCAGTGAAACCAGCGGCTGCAGGGATTCGTGGTAGATAAAATCATCCAGGGCAATGGTGTAGCCTTGCTCCGACAGTCGTTTGACGCCGGCGATGACTTCGTCGTCGGCGTCGATATCCTCGAGCAGCTCCAGCACCACCCGGTCCCGAGGCAGCGATATGCTGCGTTCGCCGACAAAAAAGGCCCGCGTCAGATTAATGAATGCCAGGTGCTTGCCGACGATTTTGTCGAGACCGATTTCGAGGAAGGTGTTGACGATGACGTCGGTGGTCGCCTGGTCGCCGTCGGTAAAGTTGGCACTGTTGTCAGAAGCGGCCCGGAACAGCAGCTCGTAGGCATGCACATGGAGCTTGCGATTGTAAATGGGCTGCCGGCCTATGTAGATGTCACTCATGGAATCCTGCTACCGATTGTTTGTTTTTGCTGAAGTTTAGCTGTTCGTGCTCATTATAGTTCCGGCCCCGGCAGCTAATCCTGCAACAAAAAAGCAGGATAAACGAGCTGTGTGGTAAAATCCCGTGAACATTTGTTGCTTTGCCGAGGCATAGATGCACGATTCTTTGTTCGATTTTTCCTGGTATGCGGGTTTCCTGCAGCCATCCTGGTGGGTCTATGCCGTTGTTGGTCTGGCTCTCACCCATCTTACTATCGTCAGCGTGACGGTATTCTTGCACCGCCACCAGGCGCATCGGGCGCTGGATCTGCACCCGGTGGTGAGCCATTTCTTCCGTTTCTGGCTGTGGCTGACGACGGGCATGGTGACGCGGGAGTGGGTCGCGATCCACCGGAAGCATCACGCCAAGTGCGAAACGCCGGAAGACCCGCACAGCCCGCAGACGCGCGGTATTGCAAAGGTGCTGTGGGAGGGGGCTGAACTGTATCGGATCGAGGCGAACAACGCCGAGACCCTGGAGCACTATGGGCACAATACTCCGGATGACTGGCTGGAGCGCCGCATCTATGGCGCTTACCCGATGCTGGGGGTGACGCTGATGCTGATCGTCGACTACCTGTTGTTCGGTTTCGCCGGAGTGGCGCTGTGGGCCGTGCAGATGTTATGGATCCCCGTCTGGGCCGCAGGCGTAATCAACGGTATCGGTCACTGGTGGGGCTACCGTAATTTCGAGACCCCTGATGCGTCGCGCAATATCGCCTGGCTGGGCGTACTCATCGGCGGCGAAGAGTTGCACAACAATCACCACGCGTTTGCGAGTTCGGCCAAGTTCTCCAGCCGCTGGTGGGAGTTCGATCTGGGTTGGGGGTACATTTGTATCCTGCAGGCCCTGGGTCTGGCGAAGGTCAAAAAACTCGCACCGACGGCGCATATCTTGCCCGGCAAGGAGCGCGTGGATATCGACACCCTGCGCGCTGTGTTCGCCAACCGGCTCAACGTCATGTCAAATTATGCCCGCGAAGTGTTGTTGCCGGTTCTGCGCGAGGAATATCGCTGCAGGAACGGCGCTTGTCGCAAGCACTTGCGCAGTGCCCGGCGGCTGCTGATACGTCATCCGGCCATCCTGGACGCCCGGAGCCGCCGTATGCTGGAGGGTGTGCTGGAACGTTTCGCCACACTGCGTACGGTTTATCAGTACCGTGAGCGGTTGCAGGGCATATGGAACCGCAGCGCGGCGAGCCACGAGAACCTGGTGCAGGCCTTGCAGGACTGGTGTCAGCAGGCTGAGGCAACGGGGGTGCAGACGCTGCAGGATTTTGCCCGGCGGTTGAAAGGTTACAGCCTGCAAACGGCCTGAAAAACCCGGAATTGCCGAATGGATACAGCAAAAAAGCCCGGCTATGCCGGGCTTTTTTGCTGTATCCGAGCCTGAGCGCTTACTTGATTTTGGCTTCCTTGTACATCACGTGTTTACGCACCACCGGGTCGTACTTTTTCATTTCCAGCTTGTCCGGGGTGGTGCGTTTGTTCTTGTCAGTGGTGTAAAAATGTCCCGTGCCTGCACTCGAGACCAGTTTGATTTTGTCACGCATGGCTTGACCCTCTAAACCTTTTCGCCGCGGGCGCGGATATCGGTCAGCACCGATTCGATGCCCAGTTTGTCGATAATGCGCATGCCCTTGGACGAGATACGCAGCTTCACCCAGCGCTTCTCATTTTCCACCCAGAACCGGTGGGTATGCAGGTTCGGCAGGAACCGGCGGCGGGTCTTGTTGTGCGCATGGGAGACATTGTTGCCCGTAATGGGGCGTTTCCCGGTAACCTGACAGACTTTGGACATGGCTTAAATCCTCAACATTCTTGCACGGCCCTTAGAGCGGGCAACGAGAACCGCGCTTTATACCAGAGAGGGCCTTTTTCGACAAGTCCGTGCGCCTGATCCGGGGGGGCGCCGACCTTGGAAACGGCCCTAAATCCAGCCGCGCTCGGCAAAGGATACCGCCGCCTGGTCTCCGACCACCAGGTGGTCAAGCACCCGGATGTCGACCAGCCCGAGGGCGTCCTGCAGCCGTCGGGTAATGCGCCGGTCTGCATCGCTGGGTTCTGCCATACCGGACGGGTGGTTATGCGCCAGAACGATGGCGGCGGCATTCAATTCCAGGGCCCGTCGGACCACCTCACGCGGGTAAACGCTGGCCCCGTCGATGGTGCCGCGGAACAGTTCCTCATAGCTGATCAGGCGGTGCCGGGTATCGAGAAACAGACAGGCGAACACTTCGTGGCGGTAGTCACGCAGACGGGCTGCCAGGTAACATTTTGTATCAGTAGGGTTTTTAAGTAATTCGCCGCGGCGCAAGGCTTCGCCCATGTGGCGCCGTGCCAGTTCCAGCACCGCTTGCAGCTGGGCGTACTTGGCCGGCCCAAGGCCCTTGGTGGCGCACACCCGGTGCTTGTCGGCCGCCATCAGCTGGCGCAGTCCACCGAAATCCTGCACGAGGGTGCGGGCCAGCTCCACCGCGCTCTGGCCGCGTGTGCCTGTGCGCAGAAAGATGGCGAGCAGTTCGGCGTCGGACAACGCCTGGGGGCCGGCCAACAATAATTTTTCCCGTGGCCGCTCCGCTGCGGGCCAACGCTGGATAGACATACAGCACCTCCGTGTGCCTGGTTGCCGTGAAGGCGTGGAATTTCCACGCCTTCCGGGCATGATGAAAGGCCGCACCCGGTGTGTAAAGTGTATTTCCCGTCGCTTCCAGTGCGCCCGGCTTCTGGTACACTCCGAAGTATGAATTTTCTTTCGGGAAAACACATTCTTGTCGGTGTTTGCGGCGGTATCGCCGCGTATAAAAGCGCCGAGCTGGTACGCCTGTTGCGCGGCGCCGGTGCGCGAGTGCGGGTGGTCATGACCGCGTCTGCGGGCGAATTCGTCGGACCTCGGACTTTTCAGGCGCTGACCGGTGAAGCGGTGTGGCAGGGTTGGTCGGATGATCGCAGCGGTATGGACCACATCGAGCTCGCCCGCTGGGCGGACCGGGTGCTGATTGCACCCGCCACCGCCGACGTGCTGGCTCGCCTGGCGCAAGGACGCGCCGATGATTTGCTGGCAGCGATCTGCCTGGCTACCAGTGCACCGCTGCTGGTGGCCCCGGCCATGAACCAGGCCATGTGGGGACACCCGGCCACGCAGGCCAATGCGGCGGTGTTGTGCGAGCGGGGTGTGCGACTGTGTGGACCGGCAACGGGCGAACAGGCCTGTGGTGATATCGGCGCGGGACGAATGCTGGAGCCGCCATTGCTGCTCCAGGCCATATCGGACTCCTTCGGTCGGGGGCTGCTCGCCGGGCTCAAGGTCCTGGTAACTGCCGGGCCCACGCGCGAAGCGCTTGACCCGGTTCGCTTCCTGAGTAACCGCAGCTCGGGGAAAATGGGCTACGCGGTGGCGGCGGCTGCACGGGAAGCCGGTGCCGAGGTGACGTTGATCAGTGGTCCGGTCTCCCTGGATCGGCCCGCGGGTGTGGCCTTGGTGCGCGTGGAATCCGCGCAGCAGATGCTGGAGGCGGTCATGCAGCGTGCCGGCGCCTGTGACATCTTCGTCGCAGCCGCGGCGGTAGCGGATTATCAGCCGGCGGAAACGGCGTCGCGAAAGCTGAAAAGACAGTCGGCGGAGCTGACCCTGAAACTGAAGCCGGCACCCGATATCCTGGCGACGGTCGCGGGTCTGCCCGCAGCGCCGTTTTGCGTGGGGTTTGCCGCGGAAACGGAGAATCTGCGCCACAACGCCCACAAGAAACGCCTCGGCAAGGGTATCGCCATGCTTGCCGCTAATCTCGTGGGCCCGGATCTGGGCTTTGACGTCGACGAAAACGCCCTGCTGGTGGTGTGGGAGGGCGGAGAGTTGCACATCGAAAAAGACACCAAATACCGGGTGGCTCTGCGTCTGGTTGAGCAGATCGCCGGACGCTACCAGGCATCCCCTCACGACAAACATACGGAGTCCCATGCAGAGCATTCAGCTTAAAATACTCGACAGCCGGGTCGGCACCACCTTTCCGATACCGGATTACGCCACCGATGGCTCCGCCGGAATCGATTTGCGGGCCTGCCTGGACGACACCTTGAAACTCGAACCGGGCCGGACCGAGCTGTTGCCGACCGGTATCGCGATCCACATCGGCGATCCGTCGCTCGCGGCGGTGCTGTTGCCGCGATCCGGTCTGGGGCACAAGCACGGTATCGTTCTGGGCAACCTCGTGGGTCTCATCGATTCGGACTATCAGGGGCAGTTGTATGTATCCTGCTGGAACCGCGGCAACGATAGCTTCAATATCGAACCCGGGGAGCGTATTGCGCAAATGGTCTTCGTGCCCGTGGTTCGCGCCGGGTTTGAAGTTGTGGAGGATTTTGTCGATAGTACCAGGGGTGCCGGCGGCTTCGGTCACACCGGTCGTGCCTGACGGCCGTTCGACAATCGAGTCTACTCAGGGACAGCAATGAAACTACCTTTTGGGTCGGGTAAGAATCAGCCTGCCAAGTCGCAGTCTGCCAAGTCGGAGTCTGTTCAGCCGTCCAACGCCTTCAGTCTGCGCAGCCAGATGCTCCTGCTTGTGGTGGCGGGCGTTCTGCTGGTCGCCGTGCCACCGGTCGTGGTTTATCTGCAGACCGTGCTGGAACTCAGGGCCAGCGAACAAAAACAGGCTGACCTGGCTGCGCGTCTGTTCGCCGGCAGCTTTCGCCAGTGGGTCGAGCACCAGGTTGCGACGGCGGAACTGGTAGCCAAGGATCCGCAACTGTCACGACTGATGATGGAAGGGGATGGTGGCGCGCGTGCGGAAAAGGCCGCTTCGCTGGCCTACCTGTTTCCCGCTTCGGTGCGGGTGAGACTCCTGCCGCCCGGTATAGAGGAAGCGGACCTGGAGGCCAGTCCGCCCATCAGTTACGCGGTACTCGACATGCTCCGGCATGCCGAGACGCAGGATACCCCGCCACCCGTGGAAGTGCATATGTCGGGGACGTCGCAGCAGCATATCAACCTGGTGCGCCGCATTCTTGATCCGCAGGGACGGCGCATTGTCGGTGATCTGTTGGTCAGTTTCCCGGTACAGCAGTTGCAAGGTCTGCTCAATCAGGACCAGGCAGACGGCTATGCCGAGTTGCAACAGCAGGTTTCCGGCGCGGCCCCCGTGGTACTGGGTAGTCGCGGCGATACCCGCTTCAAAACGGGTGCGCCGGACAGCCTGATGTCGGTCAGCGGCAGTCGTTGGCGGGTTGGCTACTGGGGTTCTGACAGTGTTACGGCCGGGAGTGACTTGCTGCTGACTTCCGCGGTGGCTGCTGCGGGCGTTGCTGCGCTGTTACTGGCGGCGCTTGTCTGGCTGGTGTTCCGCAAGCTCGGCGCGGGGCTCAGGCGCGATCAGGTCACGCTGCTCACTATTGTCAAGGACATGCGCGACGGGCGCAGCCGGGGCACGTACCCAAACGCCCTGGCCGAAATGCGCGACACCATCGAGCTGCTTGCACGAGCAGCTGCGACCGGCGTCAGCCGTGCCGCTGCACCGGTCAGGGAGACTCCGGTATCCGAAGGCAGTCCGCCTCCCGCGGCAGCGCCGGTGGTGCAGGTCGAGGACGAGATCGAAGGCGATCTGTTGTTCGACGAAAACGCGCTGGAGATCAGCCGGTTGGACGTGGTCGAAAGCAAGGTCGATCCGGGCATTTTCAGGGCCTACGATATTCGCGGGCTCGTCGGGGAGAGTCTCACGTCCGAGGTGGCTTTCGAAATCGGGCGGGCCATCGGCAGTGAAGCATACTTTCGCGGTGAGCAGATTGTTGTCGTGGGGCGCGATGGGCGCCTTTCCAGTCCAGAGCTTGCCGAAGCCCTGATTCGCGGCCTGCTGGCTACCGGGCGGGACGTGAAGGATGTCGGTGAGGTGCCAGCCCCGGTGTTGTACTTCGCTGCACAGTACCTGGGCAGCAATTCCGGCGTCATGGTGACGGGCAGCCATAACCCGGCCCAGTATAACGGCTTCAAGGTGGTTCTCGGCGGCGATACCTTGTCGAACGAGGCCATCGACGGCCTGCGTCAGCGCATCGAGTCAGGGGATATGCTGACCGGCGAGGGCAGCCTCGACCAGGTCGACGTAGTGCCGGACTACATCGAGCGGGTGAAATCAGACGTGCAGATCTCGCGGCCGATGAAAGTGGTGGTTGATTGCGGCAACGGGGTTGCCGGGAACGCGGCGCCGCGCCTGTTTGCGGCGCTGGGTTGTGAGGTTGTCGAACTCTTCTGTGACGTCAACGGCCACTTTCCGAACCATCATCCCGATCCGAGCAAAACCGAGAATCTGGCGACATTGATCCAGACGGTACAGGAAACGGGCGCGGAACTCGGCATTGCGTTCGACGGGGACGGTGACCGCATCGGTATCGTCAGTTCGCAAGGCGAAGTCATCTGGCCGGACCGGGTGCTGATGTTGCTGGCTATGGATGTTCTGTCGCGCAACCCCGGCGCGCTGATTATCTACGACGTCAAGTGTTCGCGCCACGTGGCAGCGGTGGTCGCCGAGCACGGCGGCGAAGCCCTGATGTGGATGACGGGACATTCCCTGATCAAGGCCAAGATGAAAGAGAGCGGCGCCCTGCTGGCCGGCGAAATGAGTGGCCATATCTTCTTCAAGGAGCGCTGGTTCGGCTTCGACGACGGGCTCTACTCGGCCGCGCGACTGCTGGAGGTTCTGGCCAATGATTCGCGCAGTTCAAGCGATCTTTTTGCAACACTGCCCGAGAGTATGAGCACCCCCGAGATCAATGTGCCCATGGCCGAAGGTGAGCCGCCGGTGTTCATGGAGAAGCTGCTCAACGGTGCGCACTTCGAGAACGCCCGTGTGGCCACCATCGACGGCTTGCGGGTTGAGTTCGAACGCGGCTGGGGTCTGGTGCGCGCATCGAATACCACACCCTGCCTGGTACTGCGTTTCGAGGCCGATGACGAGTTGGCGCTGAGCACGATCCAGGACGAGTTTCGCCGGGTGATGCTGCAGGCCGATCCCAGCCTGTCGCTGCCGTTCTGAGCCATGAGTCTGGGTGCCGATAAAGCCATGGAAGTCGCCCGCGTTCTTGGCGAGGCGCTGCCTTATATCCAGCGATTTCGCGGCAAGACCGTGGTGGTCAAGTATGGCGGCAACGCCATGGTGGACGAACGCCTGAAAAGCGGTTTTGCGCGCGATATCGTGCTGATGCGGCTGGTGGGTATCAACCCGGTGGTGGTGCACGGTGGTGGCCCGCAGATTGGTCAGGTCCTGGAAAAAATCGGCAAGCAGAGTGAATTTGTCGAGGGTATGCGGGTTACCGACAGCGAGACCATGGACGTCGTGGAAATGGTGCTGGGGGGGTTGGTCAACAAGGATATTGTCAACCTGATTACCCGTCATGGTGGCCGCGCGGTAGGGCTGACAGGTAAGGATGGCGACCTGATCCGTGCGCGCAAGCTGACCATCACCCGGGATACGCCTGAACTGGATGCGCCGGAGATCATCGACATCGGCCATGTGGGCGAGGTCGCCAGTATCGATGTTGCGGTCGTTGATATGCTGGTTTCAGGTGGTTTTATCCCGGTGATCGCGCCTATCGGTGTGGGCGATGATGGGCATTCCTACAACATCAATGCGGACCTGGTCGCCGGACGGATTGCCGAGGTGCTGGGTGCTGAAAAGCTGATCCTGCTGACCAATACCGCGGGGCTTCTGGACAAACAGGGCAAGCTGTTGACGGGGCTGACGGCTGCCGAGGTCGATGCGCTTATCGAAGACGGGACCGTTTACGGGGGCATGGTGCCGAAGATTCGTTGTGCCCTGTCAGCGGTCAAGTCGGGCGTGCGCAGCGCGCATATTATCGACGGCCGCGTCGAGCACGCGGTGCTGGTGGAACTGTTTACCGACGAGGGTGTCGGCACGCTGATTCGCGGTTAGCCTGGCGGCAGCTACTTTTCTGCTTCGGCGGCCTGTGCCGTTTTGAGTTCGCGAAAGCGCTTGATGTCGGCTTCAAATTTGTCCCGGATTTTCTCCTGTTCGGCCTGGCGATTGACGACATAACGGCGATTCTGGTCGAGCTGGTCACGCGATTCCGCGATATCTTTCTTGATGTTGTCGGAGACCGGCCTGCCGGCCCGTTCCATATTGGCGGCGGTGCGCTGCAACTCGCCCAGCCGCTGCTTGAGTTTTTCGGTGCGGCCCTTGGTTATGCGAATAACTGCCTCGATAGCCTCGATTTTGCCGTCGCGCGTCATGACCATTTCGTCTTCGTTGGTAAAGGTGTCGAGCAGAATACGGTCCTGATAAGCCTTTTCCCGGCGAATGCGTTCTTCTTCCGCCTCGGCTTTCTTGATGCGTTCTTCCTCGGCGAGCTGTGCGCGGGTCTTGGCAGCGGCTTTGTGGTCAACCACAATGCCTTCCTTGTTCAGCGTTTCGTTGCGTTTTTTGGCGTATTTCGCCGGGATGGCGTCGCCATAGCGGACCTGGCCATTCTCGTCCACCCACTTGTAGAGCTTGCCGGCCTGCACGCCGGCCGATGACAGGCAGGTAAATGCAAATAAAGCCAGGGATACGTAACGGTTGAGTTTCTTCATGTCGGTCATTGATGCAAGCCATGTTCCGGGTGTCGGTTGATGGAGTTGCGCGATCAGCTGCTGTTGTTCCTCATATCACTGCTGGCCAACCTGTTCTCGGCATTTTCCGGTGGTGGCGCGGGTCTGATTCAGTTACCCGCGCTGATTTTCCTCGGGCTGCCCTTCGTCGTCGCGCTGGCGACCCATAAAGTAGCCAGTGTTGCCTTGGGTATCGGCGCGACTGTGCGTCACTTGAGAGAAGGCAGTCTGGAGAAAAGCCTTGCTCTATTTATACTTGCCACGGGCTTGCCGGGGGTGTGGCTGGGCGCCAACCTGATTATCGCAATCCCGGGCCGGAGCGCCGAAATCGCCCTCGGCGTGCTCACGGCAGGGCTTGGCGCGTACTCCTGGGCCAACCCGGGGCTCGGCCAGCGCGACAATCCCCAGCACCGAGACTCCAGCGGTTTCGCCGTGGGCGGCGCGGGACTGTTCTTTATCGGGGCGCTCAACGGCTCGCTGACGTCCGGCACCGGGCTTTTCGTCACGCTGTGGCTGGTGCGCTGGTTTGGCCTGGACTACCGGCGCGCAGTTGCCTATACGCTGATACTGGTGGGGATTTTCTGGAACGGTACCGGCGCGCTGACGCTGGCTTTTCTCGCTGACATCCGCTGGGAGTGGTTGCCGGCATTGCTGGCCGGCTCACTGCTTGGCGGCTATGCCGGGGCTCATCTTGCCATCAGGAAGGGTAACCGCTGGATCAAGCGCGGTTTCGAGATTATCACCCTGCTTATCGGGATCAAACTGATTATTGGCTGAGACGCTGCCGCAGGCAGCCTTCGGGTCAGACGCCGTACTGCTCTCTGTAGGCCGCGATGCTGCCCAGCGCGGCGCGATATTCCGGCTTGTCAGCAAGGAAGACCTGTAACTCTTCGAGTGTCACGATGCTGGTGACTTTCAGACCGAGATCCTGCTCGACTTCCTGGATCGCCGAGCGCTCGCCCCGGCCGCGTTCCTGCCGGTCGAGCGCGATCGCCACGCCCGCGGCCTCGGCGCCTGCCGCCGCGATAATGTCCAGCGACTCCCGGATCGCGGTACCCGCGGTAATCACGTCATCGATGATCAGCGCGCGCCCGGCCAGCGGCGCCCCGACCAGGTTGCCGCCTTCGCCGTGGTCCTTGGCTTCCTTGCGATTGAAGCAGTACGGCGTGTCGCGGTCGTGGTGGTCGGCCAGTGCAATGCCGGTGGCGGCCGCCAGGGGTATGCCCTTGTAGGCGGGACCGAACAGCAAATCAAACTCGTTGCCGGCGTCGACGATGGCCTGGGCGTAGAAACGGCCCAGGCGGGCCAGCTGCCGGCCGGTGTTGAACAGCCCGGCATTGAAAAAGTAGGGGCTGAGCCGGCCCGATTTCAGGGTGAATTCGCCGAAGCGCAGCACGCCCACATCGATGGCAAATTCCAGAAATTCTTTCTTGTACTGCTGCATATCCTTCCACCGCCCCGTCAAAGCTCCGGTATGATACACGCGCAAGTGACCGAGGAGAATGCATGCGCATTGTCAGCGTGAATGTCAACGGAGTCCGGGCAGCCGCGCGCAAGGGTTTTTACAGCTGGATGAGTCGTCAGCGGGCGGACGTCGTCTGTATCCAGGAAACGAGGGCCCACGTCAGTCAGCTGGAGGACAGGATATTCTGGCCGCGTGCCTGGCAGGCCTATTTTCACGATGCCCGAAAGAAAGGTTACAGCGGTGTGGCGATCTACTGCCGGCGCAAGCCCGACAGGGTTGTCGCCGGGCTGGGTTGGCCGGATGTGGACGCCGAGGGACGCTACCTGGAAGTGCAATTCGGCGCGCTCAGCGTGATATCACTGTACATGCATTCCGGCTCCTCGGGCGAGGCACGCCAACAGCTGAAGTTCGACATGATGGAGCGTTTTTTGCCGTACCTTCGCAGGCTGCGGCGCAAACGCCGCGAGTACATTATCTGCGGTGACTGGAATATTGCCCACAGGCAGATCGACCTGAAGAACTGGCGGGGCAACCTGAAGAACTCCGGGTTTCTGCCGGAGGAGCGCGCCTGGATGGATGAGGTGTTCGGGCCCGCGGGTTTTGTGGATGCATTCCGCCAGGTCGACGCGCGCCCGGATCAGTATACCTGGTGGTCGAACCGCGGCCGCGCCTGGGAGAAGAATGTCGGCTGGCGCATAGACTACCAGGTGGTGACCCCCGGCATGGCGGGTCGCGTTCAGGCGGCACGAATCTACAAGGACAAACGATTCTCCGACCATGCGCCGCTGATCATCGACTATGACTACCCGCTGTAAAACAGCCGCAACGGCGCGGTGCCGCCTGTGAGCGCGGTTTTGAAGAGCATCTTCTCGGGTCGCATGCTGGTGGCCCTGCTGATGGGGTTTTCCTCCGGTTTGCCGTTGCTGCTGACCGGGTCGGTCCTGCAGGCCTGGATGCAGGAGGAAGGTGTGGACCTCGGCACCATCGGTCTGTTTGCGCTGGTGGGGTTGCCCTATACGCTGAAATTCCTGTGGGCGCCGCTGACGGATCGCTACTGCCTGCCTTTTTTCGGCCGTCGGCGTGGCTGGCTGATCGTCATCCAGCTGCTGCTGATGGTGTCGATCGCCGCGCTTGGCTGGACACAACCGGCCATCAGTCCGCTGAATGTCGCCGTCGCCGCCTGGCTGGTCACGTTCTTCTCCGCCAGCCAGGATATCGTTATCGACGCCTACCGGCGTGAAGCGCTCAGCGACAAGGAGTTGGGTCTGGGGGCGTCGCTGTACGTCAACGGCTACCGCGTGGGCATGCTGCTGGCCTCGGGCGGTGGCCTGATCATGGCCGACTTTATGAGCTTCAGCCTTGTATACCAGCTGATGGCCCTGATCATGCTGGTCGGCCTGATGACCACGCTGTTTGCGCCCGAGCCGGATATCCATGTGGCGATGCCGGGGAGTCTGCGGGAGGCCGTCATCCAGCCGTTCGCGGATTACTTCAAGCGCGCCGATGCGATGCTTATCCTGTTGTTCATTCTGCTGTACAAGGTTGGCGATACCATGGCCAGCAACATGACGACGCCGTTCTATCTGGATATCGGTTTCAGCAAAACGGAAATCGGAGCGGTGGTCAAGTTGTTTGGCTTCTGGGCCACTATCATCGGCGGCATTGTCGGTGGCGTGACTATCCTGCGGACCGGTATCTATCGGGCACTATGGGGCTTCGGAATCCTGCAGGCGCTGTCGACCGCCGGCTTTGCCGTGCTCGCACAGGTGGGATACAGCCTGCCGCTGCTGGCGGGCGTGATTGCGTTTGAGAACCTGAGTGCCGGCATGGGAACGGCGGCTTTTGTTGCATTCATGGCGAGTCTTACCAACAGAAAGTTCACGGCGACGCAGTATGCCCTGCTCAGCAGCCTGATGGGCGTTCCCCGGGTGATTGTCGCGGCACCCACCGGTTATTTTGCCGAGTGGCTGGGTTGGACGGTGTTCTTCACCGCCTGCGCTTTCATTGCGATTCCCGGGTTGCTGGTGCTGACGCGGTTCCGCGCCTGGCTTGAAAACGGTAGCACCGATGCTGAGTGATGTTTCTCTGTTCGCAGCGTTCCTGGTCGGCTTGCTGGGGGGCGTGCATTGCGTCGGCATGTGCGGCGGCATTGTCACGGCGCTCTCCATGGGCTTGCCGCGGTCTCGCACCGGTACCAGCGCGCGCTGGCGCTACCTGCTGGCCTACAACCTGGCGCGCATTTCCAGCTACTCCGTCGCCGGCGCTCTGTTCGGCGGTGTTGGCTGGGTCGCCGCCAACTGGAGCGGACTGCACCAGGTGCAACTGTTGCTGCAGCTGGTGGCTGCTGTCTTCATGGTCGTCCTTGGCCTCTATCTCGCTGGATGGTGGCGGGGACTGGTGCAACTGGAGCGTGTGGGTGGCCTGGTCTGGACCCGCCTGGAGCCTTTGGGCCGTCGTTTCCTGCCGGTGCATACGCCGGGTCAGGCTTTCTTCCTGGGGCTGGTATGGGGCTGGCTGCCGTGTGGACTGGTCTACAGTGTGCTCATCTGGTCCATATCGACTGCCGATCCCCTGTACGGGGCGGCACTGCTGCTCAGTTTCGGTCTGGGTACCTTGCCGAACCTGTTGGCCATGGGGCTGGTGGCGGAGCGGCTTTCCGCGCGGGTCCGTGACCCGCGCGTCCGCCAGCTGGCCGGTTTGCTGGTTATGGGGTTCGGGGTGTTTTCCCTGTATCAGCTTACTCGGTAAAGAACTGCTGCTTGAAGTTGACCTCGTAGCTTTCCTTTTGTCCTTCGGGTTTGACATTCACATGGAAGCGCAGTGTCTCCTCGTTGGTAATGGGAAAGTCGCCGATATAGTAGATGGCGGTACCTTCGCGTACCTCGCGCAGGCTGATGGTGCGCTTCTGACCTGTGAGGTTGGTGGCTTCTGCATCGACGCTGGCCGCTGCCGGCTTGCCGGCGGTCCCCAATGTTTTATAAAGAACTGTGATGTTGATCATGCCGCGGTTCTTGCTGCGCTTGATACCGTATTCGCGGGTGGCTGCGGGCGGGAGATAGGTAGTGTTCAGGGCATTGAAATGGACCACGTAGTCGCCAAAATCCTGCGAATTTTCCGCAAAGCTGGCGCCGCTTACGGCGATCAGGAGGCTGAACAGAAACGGCATCATGTTTTTCTTATGCATACGACATCTCCTTCTGATGATTCAGTAGTTCCACACACACTATAGACCAAACCGGGACGGGTGCGTTGCAGCAGACGGAAAAAAACCGCCTGAGCGCTTCAGGCGGCTTCTGTCAGGGTGGTGTATAACGCTGGTCGCCGAATGCGCATCGCTGATGACGATGTTCTGCGGTGCAGGCAGGCTCCGTGGGTTGCGCGCTAGACGGCGACTTCCGCCGACACGGACTTGTCTGGACGGACCTGGGCGCCCCGCTTCTGGCGTGATGATCCCGGATCCAGCGCATGACGCAGTTGCTGCAGGGTGTCCAATTGCTGCTTGGTCTCACGCAGATGGGCATCGAGCTCCTTAATGCGGCTGTCCAGCGTATCGCGTGACTCGCTGATGCGGCGCAGCGTTTCCAGGCGTTTTTCCATGGTCGCCTTGTGCTCCTTGATCTGTCGGACCAGCGGGTTCATGACTTCCTTCAGCCAGACATTGGCATCCTGGTTGGCCTTGAAAAACAGGCTGCGGGTATGGCTCACCAGGGAAATGAAAAACTTCTGGATGACGAACGACTGCTCGGTCATGGTGGTAACCGGGCTGCGCCTGAAAGCTTCCGCCTCCTGGTAGAGCCGTTCCAGCTCCGTGGAATACGCGGCCGTGGAAAACTGTTTCGGCGCGATCTGCGGCAGGTCGTGTTCCTCGTGAAATTTCTTGTAGGTTGCACGGATCAGCATGCGTGTCTGTTCGGCGTGACCGCTGACCTGTTCCATGGCATCCCGGGCCCCGTCGAAAAACGTTTCCATCCCGCGCTTCATGCCCGCGGTGGTCCAGCTGTGGGTCATGGTTTCGCGGGTCTTGCTGATCAACCGGTCCACGGCATCCATGCTCAGCGCCTCGAGCATATTTCGCGCCTGGTTCTGCAAAAGTCGACGACTGTTCTGAAAGCTCTCCACGTTGCGCAGGTAGGCCGCCTGTTCTTCGCGCGATTTGTTCATGAGGTGAATTATGACATCGGCATTCTTGCCGCGCAGCGAGCGCAGTTCGGCCAGTTGTTTGCCGGTTTCCAGTTTGCGGCTCTCGAGAAACTGAATGTTCTCGTCAATCATGCCGCCGATTTGCGACACCAGTGTTTCGCGCACAATGTCCTGCTTGTGCGGCAGGACAGTTTCGGCAAGGAAGGCTTCCAGTTCTTCCAGACGGCTGTCGCGCAGCAGGGTGGCGTCATTGCGTACCTTGGCAATCAGGCCTTTCTGCGCGGAAATGGGGAATACCCTGGCGACGTCGACCTGTAACTGCTCGGCGGTTGCCTGGCGCTGGGCTGCGATACTTGCGGTGATACTGGAAGACTCCTTGAGTTCGTCCCAAAGGGTGTCGATTTTATTCAGCACCACCACCAGGTTCTTGTCGGACTGGCGGTGCAACGGGCGCACATGGTGCTGCCACATTTCCATGTCGCTGCGGGTGACACCGGTATCGGCACCCAGCAGGAACATCACCGCCTGGGCGGACGGCAGCATATTGAGCGTCAGTTCGGGTTCGTTGCCCATCGCATTGAGACCCGGTGTATCCAGCACGACCAGTCCCTGTTTCAGGAAATCGTGCGGGAAGCTGATCAGCGCATGCCGCCACAGCGGAATCTCGACCTGCGCCGGTGTTGTCCCGTGCGCACGGAAATAGGGGTCGCTATTCTCGTCATACAGTCCCAGCTCACGGGCCCGCTGCACCGGCACCTGCTTGGTCTTGATGACCTCGTGAAGGGCGTGCGAGACCTGGTCGGGGTTGCCGACGTCAAGCGGGATCTGGGTCCAGTGGATCGGCTCATGCCTGAAATCCGCAATGCTCTGTTCCTGCGAGCGGGTTTCGATAGGCAGCAGGTGGATGTATGCAGCCTCGCGATCGTGGTCGTAAAACAGCTCGGTCGGGCACATGGTGGTGCGCCCGGCCTCGGAAGGCAGCAGCCGTTTGCCGTACTGGGCAAAGAACAGCGCATTGATCAGCTCGGTTTTCCCACGCGAAAACTCCGCGACAAAGGCGATCGTCAGGCGGTCCTTGCGCAGCGCGTCGATGGCTTCGAAGATCCGGAACTCCTGGTCGGGGGAGGCCATATCATGGTCTTCCAGCCAGGCCTGATAATTCGAGACCGTGTTGATCAGGTCATCGCGCCAGGCACTGTAGGATTGTAGGCCTTGATCGAGCTGGTCCTGCTTCATGCAACGTTTCCCGCGGGTTATCTTGTTGTCGCCATCATTCGGACAGGGTAGCGCCCGAGGCACACCCGACTCTCCTAGCGGCCGCTGCAGTCGGGTCTTTAGACGGATTATTAATAGGTTAGCGAATGTCTAGGGTAGCCCGCCGCAGGCGGGTGCGGTGTGACCCTGTTCACGGTGCTGGTGCGTTTATGCCCGCGGGCAGGGATTGCGGAGTTTCGATACGCACGCGCTTGTTGCGCCCTGTGTCGCCGCTCAGGATAGTCACTTGCCCGAGTGCTACAGCGCAGGATTTTGCCAGGAATTTCAACAAGGCCCGGTTGGCCTTGCCATCAACCGGCGGTGCGGTCAGGCGGATTTTCAGCTGGTCACCGAGAACGCCGGCAATTTCGTCGCGGCTGGATCGAGGTTGGACGCGGACATTGATGATCAGCGCGGTCTCCTGCCAGCTGTACCAGTCGGCGGACATACGCCCCGTCAGTGTGCCAGCGAATACAGGGGTGGAAGCAGCAGCATCTTGGCGAGCTGGATGCCGAGTAATGCCACCAGCGGCGACAGGTCCAGCCCGGAGATGGGCGGGATCAGGCGCCGACAGGGCCTGAGTACCGGTTCGGTCAAGCTGTAGAGCAGCGAAATCGCCGGGTTGTAGGTGCCGGGATTGACCCAGCTGATAACCACCTGTACCAGAATGGAGAACAGCAGGACGTTGAGAAACAGGCCTATCAGTTCGGCAACCGACAGGATCAGCAGGGCACCGATGGACACGCCGCCGCCACGCAGTAGCGCAATCAGGTAAAAAGACAACATTTGCAGCGCCACCATCAGCACCAGCGCGCTCGTGTCGAGCTTGCCGACGCTGGGCAGGACGCGGCGCATGGGTCGCAGCGGCGGGTTGGTGACCTTTACCAGGAACTGACTGACAGGATTGTAGAAATCCGCCCGCACCACCGCCAGCAGGAAGCGCAGCATCACGGTGAGAATATAGAGTCCGAACAGGGTATTGATCAGGAATTCGACGGGGTTGGTAACGTAACTGCTACCCATCAGTCGGCTCCGAATTGTCGTGCCAGTTCGCGGGACCGGTCGCGCGCCGCGGTCAGGGCTTCATTGAAAAGGGCGCCGAGTTTTCCGTTTTTCAGTACTTCCAGGGCTTTTTCGGTGGTGCCGCCGGGAGAGGTGACACGCTGGCGCAAAACAGCGGCTTCATCGCTGCTTTCCAGCGCCATTTTGGCGGCCCCGAATGCTGTCTGCATGGCCAGCAACTTGGCCGTTTTTGCCGGTAAACCAAGCTGTTGCCCGGCTGTCTGGAGTGCCTCGATAACCAGGAAGAAGTACGCTGGTCCACTGCCCGACAGGGCGGTAACCGCATCCATGAGATCTTCATCATCGACCCACAGCGCGAGGCCAACGGCCCTGAGGATGTTTTCCGCGACATCCTTCTGCTTGGACGAAACCGCGGGGGTGGCGAACATGGCGGTCGCGCCGCTCTGCACCAGCGCCGGCGTGTTGGGCATGCAACGGACCAGCGGACAGGTACCTCCCAGCCAGCGCTGCATGTCGCCGGTGCGGATACCGGCCGCGACAGAGATGACCAGCGGCTGCTGTTTCTGCACCGTGGCTGCCAGGTCGAGCGCGACACTGCGCATAATCTGGGGCTTGATTGCCAGCACAACGACTTCGCTGTCTGCGGCGACCCGGCCATTGTCGGTGTCGGTATGGACCTGGAAGCGCGTCGTGATCGCGCTGAGCTGGTTGGTGTCAGGATCGGCGACGGCAATACTGCCGGGATCCCAGCCGTCGGCGATGAGTCCGCCGATCAGGCTGCGGGTCATGTTGCCGGCGCCGATAAAAGCGAGTCGGGTATGTTTCATGGCGCAGACAATACAGGATGACAAACGCCTGAGACAAGAGCGCCGGCCGGTGGTGCCGCTTTCGCCGCGGCGCCGGATGCCGGGGGCGTGGCTTTGCGTCCGACGCCGTTTTGGGTTGAAATGCAGCCGCTACAGCCCGCCCGGCCGTTAAGTTCTCGGGCTGGCTGACGATATGGAACTTCGGAACTCTATATAAAGGGAAAGCGCATGGATATTGCCGAGTTACTCGCCTTCAGTGTCAAGAACAACGCCTCGGACCTACACATTTCCGCGGGCTTGCCACCCATGATTCGTGTCGACGGCGACATCCGCCGCATCAATGTGCCTGCGCTGGACCACAAGACGGTCCACGGCCTGATCTACGACATCATGAACGACAAGCAGCGCAAGGACTACGAGGAATTTCTGGAGACCGACTTTTCCTTCGAGATTCCCAACCTGGCGCGTTTCCGTGTCAACGCTTTCAACCACAACCGGGGCGCCGGCGGGGTATTTCGTACCATTCCCTCGACCATCCTGACGCTCGAAGAGTTGGGGTGCCCGGCGACATTCAAGGATATCGCCGATCAGCCGCGCGGAATTGTGCTGGTGACCGGGCCGACGGGTTCGGGCAAGTCGACCACGCTGGCGGCCATGATGGACCACGTCAATAACGAGCGTTTCGAGCATATCCTGACCATCGAGGATCCGATCGAGTTCGTGCATGAAAGCAAGAAGTGCCTGGTCAACCAGCGCGAGGTGCACCGCGATACGCACGGTTTCAACGAGGCGCTGCGCTCGGCGCTGCGTGAAGACCCGGATATCATCCTGGTCGGCGAAATGCGCGACCTGGAAACGATCCGCCTGGCCCTGACCGCGGCCGAAACCGGCCACCTGGTGTTCGGCACACTGCATACCAGCTCCGCGGCGAAGACGATCGACCGTATTATCGACGTCTTCCCGGCTGCCGAGAAAACCATGGTGCGCTCCATGCTGTCCGAATCGCTGCGCGCGGTTATCTCTCAGACACTGTTGAAGAAGACCGGTGGCGGCCGTATTGCCGCGCATGAAATTATGATCGGCACGCCGGCGATCCGTAACCTGATCCGCGAAGACAAAGTCGCGCAGATGTACTCGGCTATTCAGACCGGCCAGTCCGTGGGTATGCAAACGCTGGATCAGAACCTGCAGGATCTGGTGGCGCGTGGCCTGGTGAGTCGGATCGACGCCAGGTCCAAGGCAATGAACAAAGAAATGTTCCGCTGATCGAGGCTGTATGATGGATTTCAACTCTTTACTCAAACTCATGGTTCACAAGGGCGGCTCCGACCTGTTCATCACTGCGGGTATGCCGCCGAGCATGAAAGTCAACGGGCGCATAAAGCCGGTGTCGCAGTCAACGCTGACGCCGGAGCAGGCGCGCGAGGTGGTGCTCAGTGTCATGACCAGCGAGCAGCGCAAGGAATTCGAGCGTAGCCACGAATGCAATTTCGCCATCAGTGCCACCGGCGTGGGGCGTTTCCGTGTCAGTGCTTTCTATCAGCGCAACCACTGTGGCATGGTGTTGCGGCGTATCGAAACCAATATTCCAACCATTGAAGAGCTGACCCTGCCGCCCATCATCAAGAATCTCGCCATGACCAAGCGCGGACTGATTATCTTCGTGGGCGCAACCGGTACCGGTAAATCCACCTCGCTGGCGTCGATGATCGGTTACCGCAATCACAACAGTACCGGGCATATCATTACCATCGAAGACCCGATCGAATATGTGCATCAGCACGCGGGCTGTATCGTGACTCAGCGTGAAGTGGGCATCGACACCGAGTCATTCGGCACGGCGCTGAAGAACACTTTGCGCCAGGCGCCGGATGTTATCCTGATTGGCGAGATTCGTACCCGCGAAACCATGGATCACGCGATCGCATTCGCCGAAACAGGCCACCTGTGCCTGGCTACCCTGCACGCCAACAATGCCAACCAGGCAATGGACCGCATTATCAACTTCTTCCCGGAGGATCGCCGCGGCCAGCTGTTGATGGACCTGTCGTTGAACCTCAAGGCGATCCTGGCACAGCAGTTGATTCCGACGCCCGACGGAAAGGGGCGCCGCGTCGCGGTGGAAGTCTTGATCAATACGCCGCTGGCGGCTGACACGATCCGCAAGGGTGAAGTGCACAATCTCAAGGATCTGATGAAACGCTCGAACCAGCAGGGCATGAAGACTTTCGACCAGGCGCTGTACGAACTCTACCGCGAGGGCGAGATCACCCAGGAGGACGCGATTCACTACGCCGACTCGGCCAACGAAGTGCGCCTGATGATCAAGCTGAAAGACAACGAGGTCGACGCCAGCAATGCGCTGGAGGGCGTCACGCTGGTAGAAACGCCCTGATCGTGATTCGCCCGGCGCGCGAAAACGCCGGCTTCGCCGTACCTCTACGGCCGTTGCTGCCGGTGGTTTTTGCGCCAGGGATTGCGGGCTTCAGGTGAAAACCGAGTAGGCATCGAAGACCGGGCCGTCTACGCACACGCGTTTCATCGCCGGCCCGTTTTCGGTCTGCACCTGTACCACACAGCCCGCACAGCCACCTACGGCGCAGGCCATGTATTCCTCCAGTGAAACCTGGCAGGGCAACGCATAGTCCCGCGCCAGTTTCGCTACTGCCTCCAGCATCGGATGTGGGCCGCAGCCGAAAATTTCCACTTCCTCGCGCTGTGCCTCACTCAGGGCCTCCAGCCAGTAACGGGCAAGCTCGGTTATGTAGCCTTCGAAACAGCCGGGGTATCCCTGGAGACTCGCCAGTCTGCTGGGCAGGTTCCAGTCTTCCAGCAATGGCATGCAGCCGATGGTGCCGTCTGGCATGCCCGGTACCATGATCCGGGAGGGACGCTGGGTGAACGGGAAAGGGACTTCCGAACCCAGCAATATCAGCGGTGCATAGCCGCCCAGCCGTTTCAGGTTTTCGGCGAGCAACACCATCGGGGGCATCCCGACGCCGCCCCCGAGTAGCAGCGCCCGAGGGCGCTCCGCGTGCGGTGAAAACGGTTGGCCGATAGGGCCCAGGAGGCTGATGGATTCGCCGACGACGCGCCGGCTCAGCAGACCGGTGCCCTGCCCAACCGCCTTGTACAGGAAATCCACCCAGCCCTGTGCAGCGTCCACGCGCATGATGGACAACGGACGACGCATGGCCAGCAGGGGGTCACAGCTCAGGTGAGCGAACTGGCCTGCCTGGGCGCTGGCGGCGCAACCGGGCGCGTGCACCCTGAGGATAAACTGGTTGCCGTCACAGGCTTCGTGTGACAGGACCTCGGCTGTCTCCAGTTCAATTGTGTCGCGATGTGCCGGATGTTTCATGCTCAGTCGCGGCTATAGATGATGTTGCCGTCGCGCAGGGTGTAGCGAACCTGGCCGCGCATCTCCCAGTCGAGAAACGGGGTATTCTTGCCCAGGCTGTTCATGCTGTTTTTGTCCAGGCGCCATGTCGCATCGGGATCAAGGATGCAGACGTCCGCCGCCCGACCTCTCCCCAGTTCGCCGCAGGGGAGGTTGAGTATGCTCGCCGGTCCGCTCGTCACCCGTGCAATGGCGTCGTGCAGCAGCATATGGTTTTCCGTCACCAGCTTGAGCGTCAGCGGTAACAGCGAATCCAGTCCCGAGGCGCCCGGCTCGGTCGCAGGGTACGGCGCCCGCTTGGCATCCGGTTCATGCGGCTGGTGGTCGGAGCAGATGGCTGCCAGGGTCCCACCCCTCAGCCCCTCGCGCAGGCCGTCGCGGTCTTCCTGGGTGCGCAGTGGCGGGATGAAGTGGTAGTCGGCGCCGAAATCGATGACATCCAGCTCGGTCAGGTAAAGATTGGGTACAGCCACGTCGGCAGTCACCGGGGCGCCATCGAATTGTGCGCGCGCCACCATGCGCACCGCCCGCTGCGTCGTGAGGCGCCCGAAGTGCGCACGGACGCCGGTTTGCTGGATCAGCGCCAGGTCGCGCGCCACCGCCACGGTTTCGGCGGATTCCGGAATGCCGGGCAAGCCGAGACGGGTCGATACGTGTCCCTCATGCATACAACCGTTGGCCGATAGCGCCGCATCGTCGGCGTGCAGGAATACTGTCAGGTCGAAGGTGGCGGCATATTCGAAAGCGCGTCGCTGAATCAACGTCGACGCCAGGGGATTGAGCGCGTTACTGACGCCGACACAACCGGCCTGTTTGAGCGCAAACATCTCGCTGAGGTGTTCGCCGTCAAGGTTCTGGGTCAACGCCCCCAGTCCGACCACGCGGGCGCCACCGACCTGTTGGGCGCGGTGGTGGATCATCTCGATGACGGCTGGTGTGTCGATGACCGGGTTGGTGTCCGGCGGACAGCACAGCGTGGTGATGCCGGCTGCGGCCGCCGCGCGGCATTCGCTGTCTATGGTCGCTTTGAATTCCTCGCCGGGTTCCCGCAGGCGGGCGCACAGATCAACCAGGCCGGGAACGACCCACAGTCCGGTGGCATCGAGTTCGATGTCGCTGGTGAATCCGTCGGGTGCAGCGCCGACGGCCGCAATTCGGCCATCGGCGATATACAGATCCAGTTCGTCGTCGATGCGGTTGTGCGGGTCGATCAGTCTTCCGCCGGCAATTCTTATTCTGGGGCTAGGCATTGCTTTCCTGGGCGGGGTTTTGTTGCATGGCCATGGACATCACCGCCATGCGCACGGCGATGCCATAGGTAACTTGCCTGAGGATCACCGAACGCGAGCCGTCGGCAACCTGCGAGTCCATTTCCACACCGCGGTTGATGGGGCCGGGATGCATCACGGTAACGTCCGGCCTGGCCATGGAGAGCTTTTCCTCGGTCAGGCCGTAGAGCTGGTAGTACTCATGCTCGCTCGGTAACAGGGCGCCCTGCATGCGCTCGTTTTGCAGGCGCAGCATAATCACCACGTCGACATCGCGCAGGCCCTCTCGCAGGCTGTGAAACGTGCGCACGCCGAGCGACTCGACGTGCGCAGGGATCAGCGTACGCGGCGCGATAATGCGCACTTCGCCGGTATTGAGCAGATTCAGGGCGTGGATCTGCGAACGTGCCACCCGTGAGTGGGCGATGTCGCCGACGATGGCCACACGCAGGCGGCCGAAATCCGCGCCTTTTTCCCGGCGGATGGTGAACATGTCCAGCATTGCCTGTGTCGGGTGCGCGTGTCGCCCGTCGCCGGCGTTAATGACGCTGACATGCGGTTGTGCGTGCCGGGCGAAAAAGTGCGCCGTGCCGCTGTCGCTGTGGCGCACCACGAACATATCGACGTGCATGGCCTCGAGGTTGCGCAGCGTGTCCAGCAGGGTTTCGCCCTTGATCGTGGCCGAGGCGTTGACGTTGATATTCAGAACGTCCGCTGACAGTCGCTTGGCCGCGAGCTCGAAGGTGGTACGGGTGCGGGTGCTGGCCTCGAAAAACAGGTTGACGATGGTCTTGCCGCGCAGTAGCGGCACCTTTTTGACGGATTGCTCGGCGACGCCGGCGAACGATTCGGCGGTATCCAGAATCTCGTTGAGCAAACCGTACGAGAGTCCTTCGGTGGACAGAAAGTGACGCAGGCGTCCGTCATCACGAATCTGCAGGTCAGTACTGCTCATGTATGGCCCTTGACCTCCAGCGCCAGCGGCTCGGGGCCGCTCAGTTTCACGTGTTCGCCCGATCCCAGTGACATGTGCAGACCGACCACGTTGGCTTCGATGGGGAGCTCACGGCCGCTGCGCTCGACCAGTACCGCGAGGGTAATGGATGCGGGGCGCCCGTAATCGAATAACTCGTTCATGGCCGCGCGGATGGTGCGGCCGGTATGCAGCACGTCGTCCACCAGAATGATATCCCGGTCGTCGAGGCTGAATGGCAACTGCGAGGGCTTGACCTGCGGATTCATGCCGATGCGGGTAAAGTCATCCCGATAAAAGGAAATATCGAGCACGCCCAGCGGCTCCTGTATGGCCAGCTTTTCGTGCAGGGCCCGGGCAATCCAGACGCCGCCCGTGTGGATTCCTACCATCAGCGTCTGAGCATCAATCGTTATCAGCTGGCGCAGTTTTGCGCCCATCTGATCGATCAGTGTCGGTATGTTGTATGATTCGGTCATCGCTGTGCGTGTTGTTGGAGCCAATCCTGCAGAATCACCTGCGCCGCCAGGGGGTCGACCGCGTGTTTGTCGGCGTCCGCTGCCAGTCCGGCTTCGACCACATGGGACGTCAGTCTTTCTTCCGCGCGGTGCACCGGCAAGCCGTAACGGCCTTCCAGCTGCCGGCAGAAACGTTCCGAGCTTCGGGTCATCTCCTGCTCGCTACCGTCCATATGATACGGGATTCCGACCACCAGTGCGTCCGGTTTCCAGTCGGCGACCAGGCGGCTGATGGCGGACCAGTCAGGCTTGCCGTGGCGCGCCCGCACCGTTGTCAGGGCGGTGGCCGATGCCGTCAGCGCCTGTCCGACAGCCACGCCGATGCGCCTGAGTCCGTAGTCAAACCCCAGCAGCGTCTGCACCCCTGGACCGGCTGTTTGTGCACCCCGCTTTGCCATCAGGCGTGGCCGGCGTCTCCCGACAAAAGGTCAAGGTCGACACCCAGGGACGCGGCGGCGGCCCGCCAACGTTCTTCATCGGGGGTGTGAAAGAGGATCTCGGGGTTGGCCGGGCCGCTCAGCCAGGCGTTATCGGCCATTTCCTGCTCAAGTTGCCCGGCACCCCAACCGGCGTAGCCAAGGGTGATGAGCGACCGCTCAGGGCCTTCATTCCGGGCGATGGCATGCAGAATATCGATGGACGAGGTGATGCCGATGCGGTCGGTAACCTTTAACGTGGCTTCCCAGTTCCCCAGGGGCTCGTGCAGCACAAACCCGCGATCCTGTTGCACCGGACCGCCCAGGTGAACCGGCATCTGGCGAGCCTCCGGCTCGGCATGGTCCAGCTGGATGTGCTGCAGGATTTCGCCCAGGCGCATCTCCAGGGGGCGGTTGACCACCAGGCCCAGTGCGCCGTCGGCATTGTGTTCGCAGATATAGGTGACCGAGTGGAAAAAATTCGGGTCTTCCAGCCCGGGCATGGCAATGAGGAACTGATTGGTCAGGTACTGAGCATCTACCATAGCGTTAGTATCGGCGAGCGGCCCAGTTTGCACAAGGGTTTGGACGGCGCGAATACCCCGGGGTTCAATGGCCTCTCAGGCGATTGCCACTGGTAAACACCCAGGTTCGGGTAATGTACAGGACATCGGTTTCCCGCTTGATACTTTCCGGGAAGGGGGCGAAAGGGGCCGCCAGTTTGACAATCCGTACCGCGGCATCGTCGAGTATTTTGTAGCCGGAGGGTTTACGGATAGTGATCTCGCGGACGCTGCCGTCCGGGTAAACGGCCACCTGGACAATGAGTTTGCCGGACAGGTTCTGGCGGCGTGCCGCATCCGGGTAGTTGAGTTCGCCCACGCGTTCGACCTTGGAGACCCAGTCGCGCATGTAGCTGGCGTATTTGAATTCCTTGGTTCGCGCCGAAATAAACTTGCTTTTCGGCGTCTTTGAGTAGGCCTGCAGCGTCTGATTGATTTGCTGGTTGAGAGTCAGCATTTCCATGCTGCGGTTGATCAGTTCGGCCGCGCTGGTCACCTCGCTTTTCTCATCAGGCTTGGGTTCTTCGGACTTCTGTATTTTCCGGGCGCTGGTATCCGCAGTCATTACCTGTGTCGGCGTGGGGGTGCTCTCGACGGGCGGTGCCGGAGGCGGGGTCTGTGCCATGCTTTCCTGCTGCGGCTGGACCTTATCTTCGGTATTGCCCGCACCATCCTGGCTGGTCTCGGCCAGGTAGTCGTACTCTTCGGGGGGCTTGGTGTCCTGGCGGTTAACCACGGTTATGTCCAGCGTCGGCGCGTTTTGCTCGTCGTTGTCTCGATCAAAGACATCGAAACTGATCCCCAGGATAACCAGCGCGTGAACCGCCGTGGCCAGGAACAGCGTCAACGCCAGGCGGTCGGTGGTCGGCGCTTCAAAGGGTACTTGGGTGGATACATTCATGGCATTCAGTTTCAATAGCGTCCGCTGCCTGTTAACCATGCAGCAATTATACCGTTTTCAGTGTCGCTCGTGCGCCCCCAGCGTAACGGTTTCTATGCCGGTCGGCGGCTGCTCGAAATGCACCAGGCCAGTCAGGGTTTCGGTCATGTGCGCCTGGCCCGTCGCGTCGATGAGCAGCGCATCGTCGATACCCATACTGCGGGCAATATCCTGCCACCCTTCGGGGCCCGCCACAAACAACGCCGTGGCGGCGGCGTCGGCAAGCGAGGCGTCGTTGGCGAGGACTGTCACGGAGCGGGCCCCTTCTGCGGGATAACCGGTCCGCGGGTCGAGAATGTGCGAGTAGCGCTTGCCCTGGTACTCAAAATAGCGTTCGTAGTCGCCGGAGGTGAACACGCAGTGCGCGCCCTCGAGGTCCATGCTCGCGAGTACGCCTTTGCCGTCCGGCGAGCGGATACCGATGCGCCAGGGGCGCTCGCCGTGGCGGCCGCGCAGGCACAGGTCGCCGCCGGCGTTGACAATCAGGTTGCGAATGCCGCGCTGTTCCAGCAGATTAACAGCCATGGCGACCGAGTAGCCCTTGGCGAATCCGCCAAAATCCAGCTTTACCGCCGGGTTGCCGCTGCTGACCCGCGAGCCGTCGATGTGCAGCTGCGCCGTGCTGGGTGCGGCCTGTAGCCACCGGGAGACAGTCTTTGGATCGGGCGGCACCCGGTTGGGCTCGTCCTGTTCGAAACCCCACACCTTCAGCAGGTGGCCGATGGCCGGGTTGAAAAGCCCGTGGCTGAGCCGCTCATAGCGCTGACCCATCTGGATCAGCGTGATGATGCTCGGGTCGGTGTCGACGCTGCGACCTTCGGCGATAGCCTGGTTGAGGTCGTCGAGTTTGCCGCGCTGCCAGGCGTGCCAGTCGTGGTGCTGCTGCTGGAACAGGGTGTCGACGGCCTGTATGGCCTGTCTCGCCTGGGCGGGCTTGACGCCGTACAGCGTGATGTCGACCAGTGTGCCAAATGCGAACAACTGCTGCTGGTAGCTGGTGTCCGGCGGCTGCCCACAGCCGCCGATGCAAGCGATCGCCAGGCCGATGAAAAGGCGCGGATAGTTCACAATCAGGACTTCAGTTTTGCGGCGATCGCGTCCATAAACTGGCCGCCGATATCGAGGCCATAGAGCTTGTCCAGTTCGCGGATACAGGTGGGGCTGGTCACGTTGATTTCGGTCAGGTAGTCACCAATGACATCCAGGCCTACGAAGAGCAGGCCCCTGGCGCGCAGTTCCGGTGCGACCCGGCTGCAGATCCAGCGATCGCGCTCGCTTAGTGCGACGCCTTCGCCGCGCCCGCCGGCAGCGAGGTTGCCGCGCGTCTCACCCTGCGCCGGGATGCGCGCCAGCGCATAGGGTACCGGCTCGCCATCGACAACCAGGATACGCTTGTCGCCATCGCGGATTGCCGGGATAAAGGTCTGTGCCATGGCGGTACGTTTGCCGAGCTCGGTCAGTGTTTCCAGGATCACACTGATGTTCGGGTCGTCCGCCCGCACCCGAAAAACCGAGGCGCCGCCCATGGCATCCAGCGGCTTGAGAATAATGTCGCCCTGCTCGTCGAGAAACCGGCGCAGTCGCGCGGCGTCCCGACTCACCAGGGTGGGGACGCAGCAGTCGGGGAACCAGGCGGTGAAGAGCTTTTCGTTGCTGTTGCGCAGTGCGTCCGGGCGGTTTACGACCAGTACTCCGGTGCGTTCGGCCTGTTCCAGCAAATAGGTGGTGTAAAGGTACTCCATATCCATGGGCGGATCCTTGCGCATCAGGATCACGTCCAGATTCCCGAGCGGTTGCTCCACCGACTCGCCCAGCTCGAACCAGTCGCTGGCCTGATCCCGCACCTTCACACGGCCCATGCGTGCAAATGCTTCCCCGTCCCTGAGATAGAGATCCGGTTGTTCCATGTACCAGAGCTCCCAGCCGCGCGCCTGCGCCGCCAGAAGCATGGCAAAACTGCTGTCTTTGTGGACTTTGATGGCCCCGATAGGGTCCATCACGATGCCGAGTCGAGTGCTCATAAGGCCGTAGGCGACACGTGGAATGTGAACGAATTCATAAATGTAAAGTTTGCTGCCGAGCGGACGATAGAAGCTGGTAGCCGCCATTGTAACGTAAATTTGTCGGCAAATCGGGCGCTTGAGGTCATCGGGGCGCCGGCGGCGGGGCCCGCCGGGGCCGGTGGCCGGCGCAAAACGGGACATCATCAAATGGGTCAGGTACGAGCCGTATGCAAACCATTGTAGATCCAGCAGAAATGGAAGAATTGGAAACACCGGCCGACGACGTCGAGGGTGCGCAGCCGCCGGTGTCTATGCAAAGTCTCAAGGTCATGGTCATTGACGACTCCAAAACCATCCGCCGGACCGCCGAAACCTTGCTGAAGAAGGAAGGCTGCGAGGTGGTCACCGCCACTGACGGCTTTGAGGCGTTGGCGAAAATCGCCGACGAAAAACCGGACATTATTTTTGTCGACATCATGATGCCGCGACTCGACGGCTACCAGACCTGCGCGCTGATAAAGAACAACCAGGTGTTCAAGGAGACGCCGGTCATCATGCTTTCGAGCAAGGATGGGCTGTTCGACCGCGCGCGCGGTCGCATTGTCGGCTCAGATCAGTATCTGACCAAGCCTTTTACCAAAGATGAACTGCTGGGCGCGATCCGTGAGCACGTCCACGCATAGGACTCGCACTCACAGCGATGCCAGTGACGGCATTTAGCTGCTGGGGGCTGCAATTAACCAAGGGGTAACACCGATGGCACAAATCTTAATCGTTGACGATTCACCAACTGAAGCCCACGTGCTGAAGGGCATGCTGGAAAAGAATGGCTTCGAAGTCGAAACCGCCGAAAACGGCACCGAGGGCATCGAGCGCGCCAGGGAGATCAAACCGGACCTGATACTGATGGACGTTGTCATGCCGGGTCTTAACGGTTTTCAGGCGACGCGCCAGTTGACCAAGGACCCGGAGACCAAAGATATCCCGGTCATTATCGTTACCACAAAGGACCAGGAGACCGATCGGGTCTGGGGCATCCGCCAGGGTGCGCGAGACTTCCTGACGAAACCGGTATCCGAGAAAACCTTGATGGAAAAAATCAACACCGCGTTGGAACTGGTCTGAAGGATAGCGGATATGTCTGAGCTTGC